>BFBT01000001.1:955552-1274069 GCA_003112755.1 Lawsonibacter asaccharolyticus
ATTCCCACCGACTTGATGATCTTTTCGCCCCCCACGCTGGTGCCCAGGCCCATCACGGTGCTGCACATCAGCATCAGCCAGGCGGGGATGACCATCCCGGTGACGCTCTCCTGCCCGCCGCAGAAGGCCATGCCCAGAAAGAGCACACCGATGAATTTCTGCCCGTCCTGGGCCCCGTGCATGAAGCTCATGGCGGCGGCAGCAAAGATCTGTGCCCCCTGGAAGAAGCCGTTGGTCTTCCTTCGGTCCATCCCGGCGCACACCAGGATGACCAGGCGGCAGATGCCCCACCCGGCCAGGAAGCCCAGCGCCAGGCTCAGCACCAGGCCGTAGAGCACCTTGACCCACTCGCCCATGTTGATGCCGCCAATGCCGTTCTGGATGGCGATAGCCGCCCCTGTGAGGCCCGCGATCAGGCTGTGGCTCTCGCTGGTGGGGATGCCGAAGCGGGCCGCCCCCACGCTGTACACCACGATGGAGAACAGAGCCGCGCACAGGGCGATCAGGGCCTCATGGGTGTTGCCGCCGAAGTCCACCATATTGCTGATGGTGGAGGCTACCGAGCTGTTGATGTGGGTCATGATGAGCACGCCCAGGAAGTTGAACACCGCGCTGGTCAGGATGGCTGCCCGGACGTTGATGCACCGGGTGGCGATGCAGGTGGCGATGGCGTTGGGGGCATCCGTCCATCCGTTGACGAAAATGACGCCCAGCGTCAGCAGGACTGTGACCAGCATGGCCGGGCTGGAAAAGACCTGCTGTACAAATGATGCAAATGACAGTTCCATACGATCTCCCGCGCTCCCTCCTGCCCGTGAGAGGCATAAAAATAACAGGACTTGCTGACCCGGTCCGGTGCGAAGTCCTGTCATCCTCCATCAGGGAGCATCCCCCTTGTTCTTCAAGTTGTCGTGGAACCACAGCACGGAGCATCTTCCGCCGGGAACGTCCATTCCCCTGTGGACCTCTAGGTTTAGCATAGCATTTTACACCAATTTCGTCAAGACTTTACCTTTTCCGTCCCAGTTCAAGATTTGTGCAGGCAGGGAGACCGGCGTTCTGCCCGTCTCATCCCAGCCCCATCACCTCCATGCTGCGGCACATGTGGATGGCCATGGCATGCTCTGCGCCCTCTCCGTCCCGCTTTGCCAAAAATTCCAGCAGCAGGGCGTGGTCCCGCAGGGTGTCCTCTGCCAGCTGCTCGCCGTGCTCTCCGCTCTCCACTGCGGCGGCCACTGCCTGGTGGATCACCGGCAGCAGCCGGACCATGAATTCGTTGTGGGCAGCCCGCACGATGGCGGCATGAAAGTCACGGTCCGCCTCCGTCCGGTCCTGTCCTGCCCGGATGCACCGCTCCACCGCCTCCCCTCTCTCCAGGATATCCCGCAGCTCCTCCTCCGTGGCCCGCTGGCAGGCCAGCCGGGCGGCCTTTGGCTCGAAGATGGACCGCAGCTCAAACAGGTCCCGCAGCTGGCCCTGAAGCCGCTCCAGCCCAGAGAAGCCGAAGTCCTCGATGTCCGCCACTTCCTCCGACACAAAGGTCCCCCGCCCCCGCCGGACCTCCAGCACTCCACGGGCGGCCAGCTCTCGGATGGCCTCCCGCAGGGTGGCGCGGCTCACCCCCAGCTGCTGGGAGAGCTCCACCTCGTTGGGGAGCTTGTCCCCGGGCCGCAGCGTGCCCTCCGCCACGATGCTGTTATACAGGCGTTCCGCCGTCTGCTGGGACAGATTCCGCTTCGACATGGTCTCTCTTCTCCTTTTCTCTGTGCCGGAGGCGCAGCTCCCTCTTGACATTTTCCCCTCTATCTTATACTATATAGTCAGACAATGCAAGAGAAATCAGACAACTTGAGTCTGGATCTGTGAGGAGGTCAATTCCCATGCGCAGCGATGTCATTAAAAAAGGGGCCCCCGCCGCCCCCAACCGCTCCCTGCTCTATGCCCTGGGCTATACCAAGGAGGAGCTGGAGCGGCCTCTCATCGGCGTGGTCTGTTCCTACAACGAGATCGTCCCCGGCCACATGAACCTGGATAAGATCGCCGAGGCGGTGAAGGCCGGCATCCGTGCCGCCGGAGGCACCCCGGTGGAGTTCCCCGCCATCGCCGTGTGCGACGGCATCGCCATGGGACATGTGGGCATGAAGTACTCCCTGGTCACCCGGGACCTGATCGCCGACTCCACCGAGGCCATGGCTATGGCCCACCAGTTTGACGGTCTGGTGATGATCCCCAACTGCGACAAGAACGTGCCCGGCCTGCTCATGGCGGCTGCTCGGGTGAACATCCCCACCATCTTCGTCTCCGGCGGTCCCATGATGGCGGGCACTATGAATGACGGCCGCCGTACCTGTCTGAGCCACATGTTCGAGGCGGTGGGCTCCTACTACGCCGGCAAGCTGGACGAGGCCGGCCTGGAGGAGTATGAAAACAACGCCTGCCCCACCTGCGGCTCCTGCTCCGGCATGTACACCGCCAACTCCATGAACTGCCTCACCGAGGCCATCGGCATGGGGCTGCGGGGCAACGGCACCATCCCCGCCGTGTGGTCCGCCCGCCTGCGGCTGGCCAAGCACGCCGGCATGCAGATCATGGAGCTGGTGGAGCGGGATATCCGCCCCCGGGACATCATGACCGAGGCCGCCTTCCACAACGCCGAGACCATCGACATGGCCCTGGGCTGCTCCACCAACACCATGCTCCACCTGCCTGCCATCGCCCATGAGTGCGGCATCGAGCTCTCCTTCGACATGGCCAATGAGATCTCTCAGAAGACCCCCAACCTGTGCCACCTGGCCCCGGCGGGCAACACCTATATGGAGGACCTGGAGCGGGCCGGCGGCGTCTACGCCGTCATGGCCGAGCTGTCCAAGGCGGGCCTGCTGGACACCGGCCTGATGACCTGCACCGGCAAGACGGTGGCAGAGAACCTGGCGGGCGTGGTCAACCGGGACCCGGAGATCATCCGCCCCATCGAGGCTCCCTATTCCAAGACCGGCGGCATCGCCGTGCTGAAGGGCAACCTGGCCCCCGACGGCTGCGTGGTGAAGCAGTCCGCTGTGGCCCCGGAGATGATGGTCCACGAGGGCCCTGCCCGGGTGTTCGACAGCGAGGAGGACGCCATCCAGGCCATCTACGCCGGCAGGATCGTGGCCGGCGACGTAGTGGTCATCCGCTACGAGGGCCCCAAGGGCGGTCCCGGCATGCGGGAGATGCTCAACCCCACCTCCGCCATCGCGGGCATGGGCCTGGATAAGGATGTGGCCCTCATCACCGACGGCCGCTTCTCCGGCGCCACCCGGGGGGCTTCCATCGGCCATGTGTCCCCCGAGGCGGCCTCCGGCGGCCCCATCGGTCTGGTGGAAGAGGGCGACCTCATCGCCATCGACATCCCTGCCCACTCCATCACCCTGAAGGTGTCCGACGAGGAGCTGGAGGCCCGGCGGGCCAAGTGGGTCTGCCCCGAGCCCAAGATCAAGACCGGCTATCTGGCCCGGTACGCCAAAATGGTTTCCTCCGCCGACCGGGGGGCCATCCTGGAGTAAACAGCGCGATACAAATAGCCCGGACGCGGCCTCCGCCGTGTCCGGGCTATTTCTGCTCTGTGTCCCTTTGATATTCAGAAGAGGCCCGCGGTGATGCGCCCGCCCTCCGCCCCCGCACGGGAGGCGGCGTCCCGGTGGAACATGGTACAGACACGTTCCTGCAAGAATATGCTGTGCGGAGAGGGTCCCATACAGGGACGGCCTCAGCAGGCAGGCGGGCACATCACAGCAGGTCCCCATGGTAGGATATCCGTTTTCTCCCGTCTCATCCCCTCGGGCCGCTGTCTGGGGATAAAAATGGGCACAGTTTCCCCAAAATCCCATTATTTGTATTTCAACGTCCCACATAGCCCCCGGTTTCCCCCTTCTATGAAATCATTTTTAATAGAAAGAGGGATCGATCATGGCAAGCAGACACACTGAACATTATGGGTTGAGCCAGTGGGAGGCTTCGGACAAAGTGGAGCGGACCGACTTCAACGCGGACAACGCCGCGGTGGACGGGGCGCTCCACGCGCTGGCACAGTCCAAGGCGGAGACCGCCGCCCTCTCCCAGCTCTCCGGCCTTGTGGCCCAGAAGGCGGACCAGACCGCCCTGGAGGCGCTGGAGGGGCGGCTGGACAGCAAGGCGGATCAGGAGGGCCTGAGCGGCGTGGAGCGCCGCCTGTCAGCCGTGGAGGGCTCCATGCCCCGCACCGCCTTCGGCAGCTACACCGGAAACGGGACCAGCGGCCCGGAGTCCCCTGTCTCCCTCACCTTTTCCTTCCCGCCCCAGCTTTTGGCGGTGCGCCGCTCCGGCTCCTCCGCCGACCGCTCCGGCCTGCTCCTCCTCCGGGGCGTCACCCAGGGAGGCGGCCTGGGGCACATCGACTTCTATGTCAATGTCACCTGGTCGGGAAATCAGGTCTCCTGGTACACCTCAAAGGACAACCCCTCCACCCAGATGAATTCTGAGGGCGTGGAGTATTTTTATTTTGCCATTGGGTAAAACAGATATCGCTCTTTCATGAGAGGAAACACCCCCGGGCAGATGCCCGGGGGTGTAATGATTCCTGTTTTACCCGGTCGGATAATTAGGCCTCAATGCTCAGAGTAGCAGTCACGTCGCCGGTCACGTTTCCGATGGTCACTTCCACGGTAGCGGTAGCAACCTTAGGGGATACTCCGGCAACATCGATCTTGTAGTAGGTAGTGCCAGTCTGATAATCGGCAGCACTGGTAACCTCGGTATAAGTGACACTGTCGTTAGTGGTGAACAGCTTACCGGCCTCCAAAGCTGCTTTGAAGTTCTCAAAGTTATCAAATACACCGGAAGCGGTACCAGTAGCGTCACTCTTGACATAAGTCTGAGCAACGGCCTTTACACCTTCGGTCGTTACACCAGAGACTTTCACCTCAGTTTTGTCGCTCTCGATCTTCTTCCCAGCGGCCTGCGCAGCGGCAGTCTGCTGCTGCATGGTGACGGTAAACCCGTCCATGCCAGTTTTGATCTGAGCAGGGATCTCGCTGGTAAACTCCCAGCCAGCAGGAGCATTCAGGGTCAGGTCATAGCTCTGATAGTCATAGGAAACAGTCAGAGTTCCGTCCACCAGGGCGCGGACATAATAGGTGGTGCCGGCCTTGGTCACAGTATTGCCTTCGCCGTCGACAGAGACAGTGGCAACAGTCTTGTTGGCGTCAGTTCCAGTGGGAACCACAGCCAGGGTGGTGTCCACAGGCACAGTGACGGTCTGGCCATTCACATAAGAAGTTCCATTGACGGTAACAACAGCGTCGGTCAGATTCAGGGTCAGGGTCGCCTGAGTGGCGGCAACGGGCTCAACCTCAGCCTTAACCTCTTCATTCTTGGTGACCTTGTTCAGAGTCACGGTGCGGGTCTCAGTGCCCTTGTTGTCAGTCCACTGATAGCCGGTCTTGGGAGTCATCTTCACGGTGACATCCAGGTTCTTCTCGGTCAGGACCAGGCTCTTATTAGTCTCGCTGTTGCCGTTCTCATCGGTGATGGTGTACTCCACCTTGTCGCCATTGCTTACACTCACGGTGTAGGCAACGGGGGCATCGGTGCCCTTGACCTCAGTGATGCACACGCCCATCAGGATCTTGCCGTCCAGGACATAGGTGACCTTGTCGTTGCCGTCGTCCTTGATGCGGCCGATGGTGGACTTGGTCAGGTCGTCGCCGTCGAAGCGGGCAACCACCACGTCCTCGTCATAGGCGTAGGTCTTATAGTTCTGGCCGGCGGCATCGCCGATGCCGATGACCTCGTCGTCCTCGCCCTCGGTGCCGACACCATTATCCACGTGCCAATCGGTGAAGGTATCGTCATAGTCGGTGACAAAGCCGTCCTTGTTGTAGGTCAGGCCGCTGAGCACCTTGATATCGTCGGTCCCGATGGTCTTGAAGAAGTCATAGGCGTCGCCGTCGCGGACCTTCAGCTTGACGATCTCGCCGCCGACCATGGCCTGGTACTCATAGTACTTGGTGTTGGTCTCGTTGTCCTTCTGGGCCTTGGCGCCGGTGTCGCCCACCACGAAGATGACTTCGTCGTCGCCGTCCACGTTGGCGTTCTCGATGTAGACCACCTTGGCCACGCCGCCCTTGTCGAAGACAACGGCGTTGGTGTCCGCGTCACCCTTCACGTCGGGCACATTCTTGATGCCGGTGTAGACGGTGTAGTCGTCGCCGTCGTACAGCAGGAAGATAGTGCTGCTGTTGGCATAGTAGTCGTCGGTCGCAAAGATCTTCATGGCGGAGGTGCCGGACTTGATCTCCAGACCGGTGGCGTTGAAGGTATCATCCTTCAGGTCGATGCGGTTGTCGCTTCTCTTGGTCAGAGTGTACAGGCCGTCGCTGTCCTTGGAGTAGGACACGATGTAGCCCTCCAGAGCCTCACGGGCCTTCTGAGTGCTATCATACTTGTCCGTGCTGTCGGAATCCAGGTCCACCTTCAGCTTGGTGGCGTCGGTGAGCAGCAGGGTGGCGCCGAAGTCGGCGTCATCGCCGTACTTGTCGTTGGCGGAGCCAACGCCCACCACGTAGGCGTAATCCTGAGCCACGGCGTCAGCGTCCAGATGGATCACATAGCCATAGGCGTCCAGATAGGCCACGGTCTCGGCGTCCACATCATCGGTGTCCAGCTTGTCGCTGGCATCCATGTTCTTGGAGTAGGAGTAGCTGGTGCCGTCCAGGGAGAAGTTGTCCTTGTCCTTCACCTTGGTGACAGTGCCTTCCACGGACTCAGCCTTGACAACAGACTGGATCTCGTCGTTGGCGTAGGTGTAGACGACCACGTCGTCCTCCGCAAAAGCGGTGGTAGCAAACTCGTCGTCGCTGGCATCGGCGGGGCCGTCCACCAGGTCGGACAGGGTGATGGTGCCGTCCTTCTCATCGACCTTGTAGACCTCAGCCACATAGCTGTCGATGACGGAGACGGTAACTTCCTTCTCCTTGGAGTCAACATAGACCTGAGTCAGAACGCCGTTGCCGGTCACGTTCTCGCCAGCGGCCTCCTTCAGGAAGCAGTCAGTGCTGGTACGGTTGTCATACAGGTCGTTGCCGTCGAAGGAGTACTCATTGGCCTCGCCGTTGGTGTAAACGGTCCAGTCATAGTCCTGAGCGGCAGTGCGGCCCACATCGTTGTACAGGGTCTTGGAAGAGACCTTGGCAGTGTAGGTGTGGGTAGCGGTGTCGGCCATGCTGATGATGATGTCGTCGTCAGCGATGCCCTTGTAGCTGTCGGGGATGTTGCCCTCGTCGTCCAGAGACACGTTGGCCAGGGAGCCGGTGCCCCACACGGTGCTGGGACGGCCGAAGTCATCCTCGTCATTCATGTACACCAGGTCGAAGTTCTTGTAGCCCAGGGTCTGCTTGTAGTCGAACTTCACGCCGTTGGCCCAGGTGCTGCCGGTGTTGAAGTAGATGTTGAAGGTGTCGTTGTACTCAACGGTGACAGCCTTGGTCAGGGCGTTGAACACCAGCTCGGCCACGTTGTCGCGGGTCAGGCCGGCATTGGCGGTCAGCTTCAGATCGCCGTACATGCCCAGCTCAGTGCCCTTGGCGGTGGCGGCCAGCATCCAGTCGTTGCCGAAGTCAGTGGCGCTCTGGAAGTAGCCCAGAGTGCGGCACAGCATCAGCACGGCCTGCGCGGTGGTCACGGTGGCGCTGGGGTCGAACTTGCCGTCGCCCACACCGGCCACGATGCCCAGGCTGGCGCACAGGTTCACATAGCCCTCCGCCCAGTCGGGGACGTCGGTGAACACGCTGGTCTCCGCGAACTGGTTGACGTTCACACCGGCGCCATACAGCATGGTGCAGATGATGACCGCCATCTCGGCGCGGGTGACTACGTTCTCGGGACCAAAGGACCCGTTCTCGTAGCCGTCGAACACGCCGATCTCGGCGGTGACCGCCACGGCGTCCTGATTGACGATCTTATCCTTATCGGTAAAATCGTCGATGCCCTTAGCGCTGGTTCCGACCATCATCATGCCCAGGAGCATGGCGGAAGCCAGAGCAACGCTGAGAGCGCGCTTCAGGTTTCTCATTGGATATTCCTCCTTTTATATTTGGCAAATGAGAGCTATTTTCTTGAATTTTAGGGGTTTTACCAAAATCAGGAAAGTACAACTCCCCTTGCCTGTGTGTGTATGATATCTCAAAAGCTCGAAATCGTCAAGCGGCCGGAGCAAGATGTAACAAAACGGTAACATTGCGTCGGCTTTGTTACAGAGGGCCTTTGAGGGGGGCCGGCGCCCCCAAAAAGAGGGTCCTTCCTTATATATTATCATGAGGCGGCGCAGGGTTGTACGCGGGGGTGCAACTTGGGGGAGGGAGCTGGGGGCAGGGGCGTTTTCGGTCTCTCCGCAGGGGCGCGCTTTGCGCCCCCGCCTCTGGCATATCCTGTGGGTGGGACGGAGGAAGGAGGACCCCTCATCCGCCGCGGCTCGCGCCGCCACACCTTCCCCCCACAGGGGGAAGGCTTTGGGGGCGGCTGGAAGCCTGCGGGAGATCTTGGGCCTCTGCGCAGGGGCGGGGCTTGCCCCCGCCTGTCTCTGGCATGCTCTGTGACTGGTACGGGGGGAGGAGGACCCCTCATCCGTCGCGGCTCGCGCCGCCACACCTTCCCCCCTGTGGGGGGAAGACTTTTGGGGCAGCTGGAAGCCTGCGGGAGATCTTGGGCCTCTGCGCAGGGGCGGGGCTTGCCCCCGCCTGTCTCTGGCATGTTCTGCGACTGGTATGGGGGGAGGAGGACCCCTCATCCGTCACGGCTCGCGCCGCCGCACCTTCCCCCCACAGGGGGAAGGCTTTTGGGGCGGCTGGAAGCCGCCCCGCATGAGTGCAGCTCCCCTGACAGAAAAGGAGGCGGCCTAAGCTATTAAACGGGCATTGACTTTCCTGGTAATTTCAGGTATAATAGATAGCACATTATGAGCTTGGAAGTGGCCTTTTGAAGTGACCAAACGGTCCGCCATTACAGCGTGGAGGGTAATTTATGTACTTGAATCAACGTACTCGTGATACCCTAGAAAGAATCATCGGAAAATCTGCCGACGATCTCAAGAAAATGGATCTGATTGAAGAAAAGAGTTTTGTGGAAGAAAAAACAGGAAAAAATTTGATTTTTTCTAAAAAAATGGATTCCAGAATGACCGGACGCGGAAATCCGCTTATTATTCGCCGCCGTATTTCTACTATGAGCGATATTGATCAAATGATAGCAAGGATGAAGTAATATGACTGGCAGCACCACAGTCGACAGCAATTTTCTCCTGGCACACAAAGAACAATTAGACGAAGTGTTCCAAGTCTATTTAGATGATATCAATCCGTTTATCGTTCAATTTGAAATATTAAAAAACGAATTTCCGATTGAGCTTCAAAATGAGATCCGCGCAATGTATGGGCATCTGGCCAGGGCCGCAATAGCTGCCACTCCAGAAGAAGCAGAGCGTAATCTTGCGAAAATCAAATCACATACCAAGCGTGCGCTCTTAGATTGCTACAAATACAGCTGCATCATTTTTTCTGATCAGTATGAGGAGTTTTTCCGTGATTATCATGGGGTGGATCTGACTTATTTGGAGGATGGAAACTTTCTGAGACGTGTCCATCAGTTGAGGGAGGCCGCTACGGAGCAGTTGAAAGCTGCCAAATGTGCGGAAACCTCCAACATTTCGGAGGATACCCTGTTTGAACTATATCAAGAGGCATATAATCAGTTCGCAGATATAGACCAAATCCTTGAAGAGGCGCGAAAGCACGCTGATTTCCTCAAACATAAGGCGTCTATGAAATCAATCGGCAGTGCAGTCAGCCTGGTCGTGGGACTCGCCAGCCTTGGGCTGGCCCTTCTTACTCTGGTCTTTTGAGCACAGTTTTATCTTTAGATATCAATCAATTTTTAAATGCGCTGCAGGGATTTCCCTGCAGCGCATTTTTTATTCCTTCTCGAACCGATAGCCCACCCCGCGGAGAGTGACGATCCGGTCGCTGTACGGGACGATGGCACAGCGGATATGCTGGATATGGGTGTCCAGGGTGCGGGTGTCAGTGGAGAGCTCCCCGCCCCAGATGATGTCCAGCAGGCGCTTGCGGGAGAAGGCCACGTCCGGGTGGCTCATCAGCACGGTGAGCAAGTCGAACTCCCTGGGCGTCAGGTTGATCTGGCGGCCGTCCACCTCCACCCGCCGGGCAGTCAGGTCCAGCACCAGCCCGCCGCTGCGGAGCACCTCCGCCTCCTCCGAGGCCAGGGTGCTGCACCGCTTCAGGATGGCCGAGATCCGCAGGAGCAGCTCCCGCGCCGAAAAGGGCTTGGTCATATAGTCGTCCGCCCCCAGCTCCAGGCCATGGATGCGGTCCTCCGCCGTGTTTTTGCTGGACAGGATCAGCACCGGGATGGCGGAGAAGGTGCGGACCGCCTTCAACACCGTAAAGCCGTCCATCCCCGGCAGATTCACCGCCAGGACCATGAGATCAAATGCGTTCTGCTGCCGGGACAGGCTGAGGGCGGTCTCGCCGTCCCCCGCCTCTGTCACATCATAGCCCTCCATCCGGGCATGTTTTGCGATCCGGGCGCGCACACCCGTATCCCCGTCTACGACTAAGATCCGTTTCATCGGGCGACCTCCTCCGTGTCTTGTTGTCCCCCGCCCCTCCTCCGGCGGGGTTCAGCCGTACTGCTCCAGCACGGCCTTCAGCTTCCGGCGGTATTCCTCCGCCGCTTTTTGGGGCGCGATCAGCTCCACATTGTCCTCCAGCCCGAACAGCCAGCCGAAAAACTGCGGGCTGAGCACCAGAGGCAGCGTGACGGTGAAGTGGTCCTCGTCCTCCGGCACCAGGATCACGTCCTGGCCGAACCGGTCCCACACCACCCCCGCCATGTGGCTGCGGCAGCGCAGGGTAACGCTGGCCTCCTCCCCGCTGTACATGCCGAAGTGCTTCTGGCCATAGGCGGCCACATCAAAATCCGGGTAGCGGTCCTCCCCCTCCCGGGGCAGGCCGGTAACCACGATCTCCGCCATCTTGTCCACCCGGTAGTGGCGCATCTCCTGGTTGGAGATGTCGTAAGCCACCAGATAGTAATTCTCGCTGTTCCAGATCAGGCCGTAGGGAGAGACGGCGTAACGCCGCCCCTCCCGCCGAAAGACCTTGTTCCGGTGCATGTCGTAGTCAAAGTAGCGGAAGGTGATGCTCTTCCGGGCCGAGAGGGCCGTGTGGAGCTTGTCTACATTATAATATATGCTCTCGTTCATGGCCTTGACCCGGCCGCTGACGTACACCTGCCGCTGGAGCTGGCGGGCCTGGTGGCTGCTCGCCAGCCCCTCCAGCTTGCGGATCAGGGCGTCGCTCTTCTTCCGGGTGATGAAGCGGGAGGACTGCACCACGTCCACCAGCAGCTTCAGCTCCGGCAGCTCAAACTCCCGCCGGCCCACGAACCAGCCCGGGGACCGGCCCTTCCGGCTCTGCACGTCCAGGCCGAACAGCCGCAGGGCCTCCAGATCGTCGTAGACGCTCTTCCGCTCCGCCCGGATGCCCCGCAGGTCCAGTTCCCCGATCAGCTGGGGGACGGTGATGGGGTGCTCCTCGTCGGTGCGCTGGAGCAGGATCTGATACAGATACAGCAGTTTCAGCTTTTGATTGGGACTCTTCGCCATGGGTCATCCTCCTCATTCCGGTGATGCACTCAGCATACCGGAACCTGTGTCCCATATAACGGACTATTCACTCCCAGGCGGCCCACACCTCGGGACAGTAGCCCACCGTGGCCTGCCTGCCGTTTCGCACGATGGGGGTGCGCAGCATGGTCTGGTCCTCCCACAGCCGGTCCAGCTTGTCCTGGTCATAGGCCAGATGCTGGAAAAGAGGATAGTCTGGGTGCTTGGGGTCGGCCAGGGCCTCCAGCCCCACCGCGTTCTTCACGCTGGACAGCTCCCCCCGGCTCATGCCGTACTTCACCACATCCACAGACTGAAATCTCACCCGGCGCTCCTTGAACCAGCGCTCCGCCTTTTTGGTATCAAAGCATTTGGACCTGCCAAAAATCTGTATGTTCATTACGATATCCTCCGGAAGCGCGGGCCGCCTCGTCCCCTGCCCCCGCCGGGCAGGGCGGCCTGCATGGTCCCTGTGTCCTTCCTCAGGCTGTTAAATTATGTATATCTAAGTATAACATATTCCCTCCCAGGGCACAAGTCAAAACCGCTCCGGAACCGGTTTATTTCCCCGGCGGCTGGTCATACTAGGAGATGCTACAAATACAGGGCCGTTCCCGCTCCGCCCCGGCGGAGCCCGGCCGGAAGGGTGGAAACACATCGTGAAAGCTGTCATTATGGCGGGCGGAGAGGGGACCCGCCTGCGCCCCCTGTCCCTGGGCATGCCGAAGCCCATGGTCCCTCTGCTGGGCCGGCCGGTGATGGAACACATCATCGGCCTGCTCAAGCGCCACGGGATCGACGAGATCGCCGTCACCCTGTGCTACATGCCGGAGGCAGTGCAGTCCTATTTCGGGGACGGACAGAAGTGGGGGGTCCGCCTGCACTACTTCATCGAGGAGGCCCCGCTGGGCACTGCTGGCAGCGTGCGGGCCTGCGCCCCCTTCCTGGAGGGAGAGGACTTCCTGGTCATCAGCGGGGACAGCGTCTGCGACCTGGATCTCACTGCCGCCATGGAGTTCCATCAGGCCAAGCGGGCCCAGGCCACCCTGGTCCTCTTCCGTCATCCCGCGCCCCTGGAGTACGGGCTGGTCCTCACCGACGAGGAGCAGCGGGTGGTCCGCTTTGTGGAGAAGCCCTCCTGGGGGCAGGTGGTGACCGATCTGGTCAACACCGGCATCTATCTGCTCTCCCCCCAGGTGCTGGAGCAGATCCCTCCGGACAGGCCCTGGGATTTTGGAAAGGATGTGTTCCCAGCCCTACTGGAGTCCGGCGGCGGCCTGTACGGCGTCCCCGGCGGCGGCTACTGGTGCGACATGGGGGACTGCGGGGCCTATCTGGACTGTGCGGCGGACGCCCTCTCTGGGAAGGTGAAGCTGGATATGGGCCTGCCTCAGCAGTCCCCCGGCGTCTGGAGCCCCCAGCCCATCCCAGAGGGTGTCACCGTGATCCCGCCCTGCTGGCTGGGCCCGGGGGCGGCGGTGGAGCCGGGCGCCCTGATCGGCCCCCATACCGTGCTGGAGCAGAACAGCTGGGTGGGACGCCGCAGCCTGGTCCAGCGGTCGGTGCTCCTCCCCGGCGCCCGGGCGGAGGAGCGGACCACCCTCTACGGAGCCATCCTCTGCAAGGGGGCCGCCGCCCGGCCGGAGGCCGTCCTCAACGAGGGGACCGTCCTTGGAGAGAGGGCCTTGGCGGAGGAGAAGGCCGTACTGCTGGAGGGGGTGCGCCTCTGGCCAGCCCGGGTTGCCCCTGCTGGGACGCGGCTGTCCCGCTCCATCACTTCCTCCGGCCGCCGGGAGCCTCTTCTGTTCGGGGACGGCGGGGTGATCCGGGGCGTACTGGGAGAAGATCTGGGCCCGGAGGCCCTGATGACCATCGGCGGCGTGCTGGGGTGCGAGGGCAAGGTGGGCCTTGGCTACTGGGGCGGGAACGGTGCCCGCATGCTGGCCCAAGCGGCCGCCAGCGGCATCGCCGCGGCCGGCGGGACCCCTCTGGCCCATGACCTGGAGTGCGCCGCCCAGGCCGCCTGGCTGGCGGAGCACCATCAGATCCCTGTCTCTCTCTTTTTGGAGCAGGAGGGGGACCGCATCTATCTCCATCTCTTCGGCCGCAGCGGCCTGCCTCTGGGCCGGGCCAGGGAGCGGAAGCTGGAACACGCCGTAGCCCAGGGGGACGCCCCCCGGGTCCCCGCCGGTCAGATCGGCGAGGTGGTCCGGGTCCATGCGGGCTGTGATGACTACGCCGCCGACGCGGCCAGGCGCAGCCGTCTCCACCGTTTCCCCATGCGCTCCATCACCGTGGCCGTCCCCGGATCCGCTCCCGCTGACCGGGCCATCCGGCAGGCCCTTTCCAGCCTGGGCTGCACGGTATTGGACCGCTGGCGGAAAGGGGTGCCCGCCTTCTCTGGGCTCCACGGCGGGCTCTACCTCTCCGCTCAGGACGAGTCTGGCACTCTTCTGGACCCAGGGCAGCTGCTCACCCTGGTCTGCCTGATCGAGATGGAGGACGGCGGGGGGCGGGTAGCGGTGCCCGATGGGGCCAGCGCCGCGGTGGACCTGGTGGCCGCAGGATTCCACGGCACCGCTCTGCGGCTGGGCCGGGACGGTGAGCAGGCCCTGTCCCTGTATGCCGCCCTGCCCTGGCTGCGGGACGCCGCCTTTGCTGCTGCCCGCATCTGTTCCAGGATTGGCTCCTCCGGTGAGAAGCTGGAGGCCTTGATGAGCAAGACACCCCGCTTCTCCTCCTGGAAGCGGGAGGTCCCCCTCCACGGGAACCGGGGCCTGCTGATGCAGACCCTGGCGGAGGGGAAGGCCGCTGCAGGCGGCGAGGGGGTCCGCATCCACACGGGGAACGGGTGGGTCTATCTGGTCCCCCTGTCCCGCCGGCCCGCCCTGCGTATCCTGGCGGAGAGTCCCGACCTGGAGGTAGCCGCTGAGCTGTGCGACTTCTACGCGGGCCGGGCTGCCCAGCTGGACCGGGAGCTGTCCCGGCAGCTCCCTCCGCCGGAGCAGAGGGAGAGCCCGGCCGGGGAGCGGCTGTAAGCCGAGGACCTGCCTGTCAGGAAAAAGGGCGGAAAATTTAGGCTGTACTTTTCCAGCCCCATGTGTTATACTGTATTTTGCTTATTTTTGGATTTATGCGCGTCAGGGGTGGCAGGCGCCCCCTCCCCGCGCCTAAATATAACCCATGCAGGGCCCGCACGCAGGCGGTCACCCGTCCATGGGGACACACAGTACGGACGAGAGCGCAGCCGCCGGATGCCCCGGCGGGCCTCCCGGGAGCGGCGCGGCCCCTGGCCCCCGCTCCATCAGGCGAAGAGACACCCCGTTTCCCGGCGAGGCAGGGCCGGAAAGCAGGGGCGTCCTTCGCCCGGTTGTTTTGCGCCCAGCCGTACATAGACCAGAACTTGACAAATCAAAAACAAGGAGTATCGTATGGCTGAAAAACTGAAGATCATTTCTCTCGGCGGTCTCAACGAGATCGGCAAAAACCTCACCGTCTATGAATACGGCGGTGACATCGTGGTGGTAGACTGTGGCATGGGTTTCCCCGATGACGACATGTACGGCATCGACGTGGTCATCCCCGACGTCAGCTACCTGATCAAAAACCAGAACAAGGTCCGGGGGATTTTCATCACCCACGGACACGAGGACCATATCGGCGCGCTGCCCTATGTCCTCCGCTCCCTGAACGCCCCCATCTATGCCACCCGGATGAGCGCCGGCCTGATCCGCCTGAAGCTGGAGGAGCACCGGCTGCTGGACAAGACCAAGATCATCACCTGCGAGGCGGGCGACGTGATCAAGGCCGGCAAATTCACCGTGGAATTCATCCATGTGAACCACTCCATTGCCGACGCGGTGGCCTTTGCCATCAAGTGCCCGGTGGGAACCTGCGTCCACACCGGTGACTTCAAGATTGACGCCACCCCCATCCAGGGCGGCATGATCGACCTGGCCCGGCTGGGCCAGCTGGGCAACGAGGGGGTGCTGGCCCTGCTGGCCGACTCCACCAACGTGGAGCGTCCCGGCTATACCCGCAGTGAGCGCAGCGTGGGCAATTCCTTTGACGCACTTTTCAAGGGCTGTGAGGAACGCATCATCGTCACTACCTTTGCAAGCAATGTGGACCGGCTCCAGCAGATCATCGATGTGGCCGCCCGCTATGGCCGCCGGGTAGCGGTCACTGGCCGCAGCATGGAGAACGCCATGAAGGTGTCCACCGAGCTGGGCTATATGAACATCCCAGATGGAGTGCTGATGGACCTGAACCAGATTAAGTCCCTGCCCAAGAACAGGGTGTGCATCATCACCACCGGCAGTCAAGGGGAGACCATGTCCGCCCTGTCCCGCATGGCCTTCTCCACCCACCGGCAGGTGGATATCCTCCCCGGGGATCGGATCATCATCTCTGCCTCCGCCATCCCGGGCAATGAGCACTCTATTGGCAACGTCATCAACGAGCTCTACCGCAAGGGGGCGGAGGTGCTCAACGAGCGGGAGCTGGCCCTCCACGTGTCGGGCCACGCCTGCCAGGAGGAGTTGAAGATCATCCACGCCCTGGTCAAGCCCAAGTTCTTCATCCCGGTCCACGGAGAGCAGCGCATGCTCCAGACCCACGCAAAGCTGGCCCGGGAGATGGGGATGGACTCCAATCATATCCTCATCAGCGACATCGGCCGGGTCATGGAACTGACCCAGAACAGCGCCCGTCTGGCGGGCACTGTCACTGCGGGCCAGGTCTTTGTGGACGGCTTGGGAGTGGGCGACGTGGGCAGCGTAGTGCTGCGGGACCGCCGCCATCTGGCCCAGGACGGCATGATCGTGGTGGTCATGTCCATGTCTGGGGAGGACGGCAGCCTGGTCTCCGGCCCCGACCTGATCACCCGAGGCTTCGTCTATGTGAAGGAGTCCGAGGGGCTGATGGAGGAGCTGCGCCAGGTGGCCCTGGAGGCCATCAACAGCGTGGACGCCCGCTATTCCACCGACTGGTCCGCCATCAAGGGTGCGGTCAAGGGGGACCTGTCCAACTACCTCTATAAGAAGACCAAGCGCTCCCCCATGATCCTGCCTGTTATTATGGAGGTCTGAGCCGGTCAACCCGGCGGTTGGGCCCTTTCCGTTCTGTTTTCCCCTGTGTGTCCCCGCCGGAGGCCGAAGGGGATATCTGGAAGAAGAGTAAACTGAGGCGCGGAGCATCTGCTCCGCGCCTCAGTTTTTCAGACATAAAACTGGTGTCCACCGATGGTGGTATAATAGGTGGCGTTGCTCACGATCCATCTGCCTGCCGACAGGGCAGGGGAGAAAAAATACAAGCTCTCGCCCACCACGTCGGTCCCCTCCAGGCAGAGCTTCGCCGCCACCAGGCTGGAGGAGGCCGGGGCGTCATAGATGGTCCCGTTGGACACCGGCTGGAACTGGACACCGTACTTTGTGTCAAAGACCACCCCCTCCACAGTGTCGGGGTACTGGCTGCTCTCCACCCGGTTCAGGATCACGTTGCCCACCGCGATCTGGCCCAGCAGGGGTTCCCCCCGGCTCTCTGCCGAGATAATCCTGGACAGCCAGTACAGGTCCTCCGCCGGGTAGCTGGCAGAGGCGGGCTGGGCCTGGTCAGTGGACAGCCAGGCGGCTCCCTCCACCTCGTCCCAGGTCAGCTGGAGACCGGCGGCCTCTGCCAGCACCTCCAGGGGCAGGGCGATCCTCCCATCCCGGACCTGTACCCCGTGCTCCACATACAGGGCTCTGCCGTTGACCTCCACGTAGAGGGCGCCGGGGGTGGCCGTCAGTTCCAGGTCCTCCGCTGTCAGCGCCGCCGCTGTCCCATTCCAGCTCAGCGTGTATCCGTCCGCCGCCTGGCACAGGGCGGCCAGCGTCACATAGGGCGTCCCCTCCTCCGTCCATGCGGCGGAGGGCTCCACTATCCTGTCATCGATCTGGAGTTGGGCGGCTTCGGCGGCCGGTATCATCAGAGCGCCCGCCAGCAGGGCGGCCGCGGCCCATCGGAAAAACAGTCGTCTCATGCTCTCGTGCTCCTTTGCTCTATTTTGTAACCAAATTGTAACTTTTATGCAGTGCAAAGGCAAGCTGTAAGTTTTGGTGCTCCGTTTTCTTCCAGGCAGTCAGGCATAAAAGGGGCGGGCCGCATCTGCGGCCCGCCCCCCAGTCTATCTCCCTTTACTGCTCCAGCACGCCCTGAGCCGCCTCCAGGTCGCCGGCCACCAGCAGCAGCACAGTGTTCTCCCGCTGCTGGATGACGGCGCTCTCCAGCTTGGGCAGCTCCTGAGGACGGTAGTCCCGGTTGGAGTCTATCTGCTTCTGCACATAGTCTCCCAGCACCTGGACGGCTGTCTGCGCTTGGTCCCCGCTGGTGAAGACCAGGACAGCCCCCTCCTCACAGGTGGCGCCCGCTGAGCGCAGCACCTTGGCGGCAGTCAGATCCTCCCGCTCCAGCCCGGAGTTTCCCAAGCCGTAGAGGGTAAAGGCAGTGTCGCCGTCCAGCTCCTCCAGTTCCTCAGAGAAGGCTCCAGCGTCCGCCAGCGCCTGGAGGGTGATCTCCGGGTCAAACCCAGCCTTCTCCTCCGCGCCGCCGCAGGCGGCCAGCGGCAGCAAAAGCAGAAACAGTACCGCCGCTATCCCAGCAAATCGTCTCATGTCTCAGTTCCCTCCGGATAAAGTGTTTCGAAGTCCACAGTATGGACTTTCAGATACTCCAGCCACTGCTTGCAGTAGTCGCTCTTCAGATGCACCCCGTCCTTGCTGGCCTCCTCGGGCAGTTCCCCGTTCTCATTGGCAAATTCGGAATACAGGTCCAGAAACACCACCTGCTTTTCCTCTGCCGCTTTCTGCATCAGGCCGTTGTACACCCGGAGGTGCTCGTTGGTCAGATAGCTGGGGCCGCCAGATGCCGCCACCACCGACTCGTTCAGAGGGATCAGGCCCTGGATGTAGATGACCGCGTCGGGCTGGCAAGCCCGGATAGCATCGATGGCGTCACAGTATGCCTGGTAAAAGCCCTCGTCGTTGTAGTAGCCCAGCTCATTGACGCCCAGGGACAGGTACACCTTTCCATATTCGCCCAGCTCCAGGGCCTCCAGCAGCGTATAGGCGGTCCCATCAATCGTGATCGCCTTTTTCTCCGCCAGCTTGAAGATGGACAGGCCGTTGGAGGTCAGGTTGGTCCCAGTCCCGATCCCACTGTAAAGCAGGAAGCCGTCCGTGCGGGAGTCCCCCACAAAAGCGGCGTCCTCAAAGTAGGTGTTGTCCACTGCCGGACTCTCCGGCGCGGGCTGGGAGAAGTCGTAGCTGCTCTCTCCGCTGTCTCCCACATGGGCAGGCTTGTCCTCCGGGCTGTTTGGGACGTTCTGCCCCTGTTCTGATCCGCCGGACAGGGTGGAGGGCTCTCCCTCCGGCACAGCTCCGGCAGGGCCCTCTCCAGGCACATTATGATCCGGCGCCCCGGAGGGGTCAGCCGCCGGGATACCGGCCTCCGGCTGAGCGCTCTGGGCAGGCGGGTCAGCCGACTGTCCCTGGGCGGAGCTGCCTGCGCCGGGGCTGCCGCCGCACCCGGTCAGGCTGGCCGAGATAGCCGCTGCCATCAGGAAACAGAGAAAGGAAGGAAAACGCTTCATCAGATTACCTCCAAAAATTCCAGTCGCATGATTCTCTCTCTTTGCCCCGTCTCAGGACCCGGCCGGCCGGTGGTACAGCCGAGGAAACACCGTCCGAAATACAGACGAGGCCAGCATGGCTCCCACCGCCAGGGCCGCCGCCATCCCAAAGGTGTGCAGCAACTCAGCCAGGAACCGGTCTGTATCTCCCGCCACGCAGTAGCTCATGGCGTAATAGATACCTCCCCCCGGAACCAGGGGGAGAAGTGCTACCAGCAGATAGCCGGTCACCGGGCAGCGGCGCAGCCGGGCCATGATCTCCGAAAAGACGCCTATGGCCACCGCAGCCAGGAATGCGGCCACGATGCTGCTGCCCGCCAGCAGATACACCAGCCAGCCCAGTCCTCCCCCGAAGCCGCAGATCAGCTTTCCTACGCCGTGGATGTTGAAGACCAGTGTAAAGCCTACGCAGGCCAGAAAGGCCCAGAGGCAGGGCAAGACATAGTCCAGAAAAATTCGCTCCATCCCGATCCACCTCCAACGGTCCTAAAGCATCTGGCCGATGGCCAGCCCCACCACCGTGCCCAGGGCAATGGCCGAAGCCACCAGGATGGCGTCCGCTGTCCGGCTCAGGCCCGAGATGATGTCCCCGGCCATGATCTCCCGCATGGCGTTGGTCAGCGCCACACCGGGCACCAGCACCATCAGCACACCGATAGTCACAGTATCCACGTCGTATCCGAAGCCCAGGCGCACCAGCAGCAGGGAGAGCAGCGAGCCCACTGTGCTGCATACTACGGTGCGGAAGAAGCTGTTGCTCCCAATGAACCGCCCCCCATATAAAAGGCAGATCCCTACCGCCAAGCCGCACACGAAAGCACACAGGCCGTCCAGGAAATGACCTCCGAATAGAAGGGTGAAAAAAGCGGGGGCCAAACCATACCCCATCAGTACCTGATGGGACGAGTAGCGGGGATACCCTCTCTCCAGGGCGGAGACCAAGCTCTGGGCATCCTCCAGTGGTGGGACCTGGCTGCATAGATGCCGGCACAGGTCGTTGCACCGCTCCAGCAGCTCAATGTCTGTCCCATGGCCCGGGATGCGCCGCATCCGGGTGATAGGATGCCCCTGGGGCGTAGTCACGCTGACGATGATGCAATTCGGGATGGCAAACACCTCCGGCCGCTCCAGGCCATAGGCATTCAGCACCCGATGCATGGATTCCTCCACCCGGTAGATCTCCGCCCCGCTGGCCATCAGCTGGTATCCCAGATCCGTGGTCAGATTGAGCAGTCTGTCATAGTCCATAGCCTCCCCCTCCTCCTGCAACAGAATACCGGGTTTCACTGCCGGATGCAAGCAACAATTTTGTTACAATCCCCGCGCCACGGGGCCATGCAGAGAGAAGGGGCCCTTCTACCTAGTTCAGACGGTCATGACGCCAGAAAAGTTTTCTGTTGGTCGATTTTTTCTTTTTAAACAGGCAGAAGCGGCTGAGATCTCCGCGCAGAGACCCCAGCCGCTTTTTCTTTTCACTGCTCCGTCGCTTCCGGATGGTGTCCATCCACAGACAGATAGGAGGGACCGCTCCCCTGTACCTTGGCGTACGCCTTTTTCCGGATCGCCAGGAACATGATGATGTGGACCGCTCCTGTGATTGCCCAGGTGATGGGATAAGAGATATACAGGTTCCCTGGAACCGGGTCCAGGGGGAACACGAACCAGACCCACAGCAGGCGCAGCACACAGGAGCCCAGCAGGGAGACCACCATGGGCACGATAGAATAGCCGATCCCTCTTAGGATGCCCACCATGGTATCCATAATACCACAGATGGCGTACAGCCGGCCGATATAGGACATCCGCACCAGCCCCTGCTGGATCACGTCCGGCTCCCCAGGTGCGTAGATGCCAAGGAGCTGAGAGCCGAAGAAAAAGGCCAGGTTACCCAGGATCAGGCCGGTCAGAATCACAAAGCCCTGGCAATAGAGGGCCACCTTGTCCACGCGGTCGCATTTGCCGGCACCATAGTTCTGCCCGCTGAAGGTCAGGGCGCTCTGATAGAAAGCGTTCATGGCCGCGTAAACGAAGCCCTCGATATTCTGGGCTGCGGCGGACCCCGCCATTACCGTGTCGCCGAAGGAGTTGATGGAGGACTGGATCACCACATTGGACAGGGAGAAGATGACGCCCTGGAAGCCGGCGGGCAGGCCCACCTGAAAGATCCGACCGATGACCCGCTTGTTCAAGTGCATCCGGTGAAGGTTCAGGTGCAGCGCCCCGTGCTCCCGCATCAGGCAGCGCAGGATCAGCCAGGCAGAGACATACTGGGAAATGCTGGTGGCCATGGCGACACCTGCCACATCCAACCTGCAAACGATGACAAAGAACAGGTTCAGCACCACATTGAGCACACCTGCAGCCAGCAGGAAATAGAGCGGGCGCTGGGTGTCTCCCTTGGCGCGCAGGATGGCACTGCCGAAGTTGTACACCATGGTGGCCGGCATGCCGATGAAGTAAATCCTCAGATACACCGAGGCCAGCCCGATCACATTTTCCGGGGAGGACATCCACTCCAGCATTTGGCGGGCCATAATGACGCCGAAGATCATCAAGACCACGCCGCTGATCATAGCCAGCAGGATTGAGGTGTGCACAGCGCGGTTGGCCTCGGCCTTCCGTCCGGCGCCCAGGTCCTGGGCGACCACCACATTGGCACCCACCGACAGACCTACAAACAGGTTGACCAGCAGATTGATCAGCGCGGTGTTGGAGCCCACAGCAGCCAGGGACGCCTTTCCGCAGAACTGGCCTACCACCACCACATCCGCCGCATTGAACAGGAGCTGCAGCAGGCTGGAGGCCATCAGCGGCAGCGCAAACAGCAGGATCTTGTTGGCAAGCGTCCCGTTGCACATATCGATTTCATAGCCCTTGCTCTGTCTTCTCATGGGTCGATCCGCCATTCCTTTCCATCTATCCCGAAAGCTTCAGACCTTCTCTGGTCACACTCTATCTCTACTATATAATCCTTAACACACTCCCGCCCACTTTTCAAGGCCCTTCTTCCCATTTCTCTGAAATTTCCTCTATTCGCCTGTCCGCCGCTAAGTTTTTCACAAAATTTCCGTTACTTTTACAAGGTTCCTACTCCGCTTCTCTCCTTGTCCCTCAAGCGCAGGAGATGCTCCGGCCTGCGGGACTCCCTATGTGCTATGCAATTTGAATTTTCGTCTACCAAAAGTCTACCAAAAAAGGGCGGCGGTGGCCTGGAGTTTCAGGGCCTTGCTGCCCCTTCTGTTTTCATGTGTCTACCAAATGTCTACCAGGGAAACTTTTTAGGCGTAATCTCGGGGATTTTTCCCTTGATCTCCCCCTTTTTATAACCAATTCCTCCTGTGTCAGAAGTGTTGTACAGGCATAGTGGGCCGAAATGTTCTGGAAAAGGCCCAGTTTGTCAGAAAACAGCGACTTTTGTCAATATAAAAAGGAGGAATATCCAATGAGAAACCTGAAGCGTGCTCTCAGCCTGGCTCTGGCTTCCGTTATGCTCCTGGGCATGATGGTCGTGGGCTCCAGCGCTAAGGGTATCGACGATTTCACCGACAAGGCCGAGATCGTCAATCAGGATGCCGTGGCGGTCACCTCTGCCATCGGCATGTTCGAGGGCTACGAGGACGGGTCCTTCGGCCCCGAGAACGTAGTCACCCGCGCCGAGATGGCGGTCATCATCTGCACCATGCTGTATGGCGCCGGTGTGAACGTCAACCAGTTCGCGGAGACCAGCGTGTTCACCGACGTCCCCGCCTGGGCGCAGGGCTATGTGAACCTGTGCTCCAGCCTGGGCATCGTGGCCGGCGTGGGCGACGGCAAGTTCGACCCCAACGCCACCGTGACCACCGCGCAGGCTGTGCTGATGCTGTGCCGCGCCCTGGGCTACTTCCAGAGCGCCGCTGACTTCGGCAATGACTGGATGCTGGCCGCCACCGCCAAGGGCACCGCTCTGGGCCTGTATGGCGACCTGAAGCTCACCGCCAACGCCGGGCTGACCCGCGACAACGTGGCTGAGCTGGTGTTCAACGCCCTGACCAAGGCCGTGCCTGTTCAGTACAACGAGCTGCTGGGTGTGTACTACAACGAGAACCAGGGCATCATCTACTCCCTGGAGTTCAACTACCTGCAGACCCTGGGCTACAAGAACTTCGACCTGGTCTATAAGACCGACACCGAGACCATCTATGGCCGTCCCGCCACCACCTGGGGCACCGGCTCTTACAATGTCAAGACCGATGCCGGCGACACCAGCAAGACCGATACTCTGACCGAGGACGGCGGCCTGATCGCCTCCATGGTCCGCATGCTGGACAAGGACGAGATCATCACCGTTCCCAACACCCCCACCTACACCTATACCACCGGCACCGATGAGGACGACGTGTACAAGGATCTGGGCAAGTCCGTCTGCGACGAGGACGATTATGAGTGGACCGTCTATGTCAACGGCGAGAAGGTCTATGACGAGGGCACCGATGTCGCTGACACCGTCTATGACAACAGCGTGGGCAACGACGTTCCTGAGCGGGGCGAAGATGCTGACTATCAGTACACCGGCAAGGGCACCGTCACCGAGATCTATGTGGACGACGCTGACGCCACTGTCACTGTGGTCGCCATCAACTACTACATGGGCCAGGTCTCCAAGGTGAAGACCGACGACGACGGCGAGTACATCAACGTCAAGGCCCTGTCCAATCTGAGTCAGGACGACGCCAAACTGGACGACCGCGACTTCTATGTCGAGGGCTATGAGGAGGACGACTACATCGTCTTCACCATCGACCAGAACGAGGACGACGACTTCTACATTGCCGAGGTCATCACTCCCGAGGTCGCGACCGGTGAGGTCAGCCGCGTGGAGAACGACCGCGACAGCGACGACACCTATCTGAAGCTGGACGACGGCACCAAGTACCCCTACTCCGGTGCATACCACATCGTCTACGATCTGGACAGCAACACCGATGAGCACCCCGAGTTGGGTGAGGACTACGACCTGTACCTGGATCCCAACGGTTACGTTCTGGGCTTCAAGCTGGCCGGCGAGTCCGAGACCAAGTACCTGTACGTTCAGGACTCCGACGAGGAGCTGCGCGACTGGGTCGCCCGTGTTGACCTGGCCGACGGCACCAGCCCCAAGGTGGAGCTGAAGGACACCTACAAGAATACCGATGGAGACAGTGTTGATATTGCTTGGGACAAGGACGCCTCCGAGCACGTTATCAAGAACGCCACCAATATCGACGAGCGCGTCTGGGCCTACACCGTCAGCGAGAGCAGCAATGTCTACTCCCTGAAGGAGGTCAACGACAAGTACCTGCCCGCCAAGGTGGATGACGCCTTTGTTGCTGATCCCGATGCCGAGATCAAGAACGGCAAGGCCTATGTCTCCCAGGGCGACAACGAGTTCATCGTTGACAAGCAGACCATCTTCGTGGACACCATGAACAACGTGGCCTACATCGGCTATGACGAGGTGCCCAACGTGGAGAAGGCCCAGCTGGCTTATGTCATGGACGGCCGCGTGGCTGAGATCGTCTTCATCCTGGATGGCGAGATCTATGACGAGGACAGCACCTACTTCTACCTGACCAGCACCAAGCGCGAGTCCCTGAAGTACGACGGCGACTACTACTGGGAGTACTTCAACGCCTATGTGGACGGCCAGAAGCAGTCCGTGTTCATCGACCAGGATCTGAATGCGCTGAAAGAGGGCACCCTGTACAAGGCTGTGAAGACCACCGATGAGCAGTACATCACCGAGTACCGGGAGGTCGCGCTGGAGGACAACGTGGTCAACGCCACCGGCGATGACGCCTTCTGGCTGACTACCGCCCAGTCCAAGGAAGTCAAGTTCGACACCGACGACGAGACCGTCTTCGTCTACGTGGAGATGGAGCCCAAGAAGCCCGCTGAGTTTGTAAAGGCTGGTTCCTATGCCGCTTATACGGGCGGCTGGAAGTACTCCGTCTCTGAGGGCGGCATCAGCGACATGATCCTTGAGGATGAGCCCGAGGAGCAGGACGGCATCGACTATCTGACCTACGTCACCGTGGTGGAGAAGGACGAGGAGTACGCCGAGCTGGTATATATCATCTATAAGCCCGTGGTGGACCCCATCATCTCTTACACCGTGACTGTCGATGTTGAGAACGCCGACGTGACCATCGACGGCGAGCCCTACACCGGGCCTGTGAAGGTTGTTGCCGGCACCAAGATCACCGTGGCCGCCACCGCCAAGCCCGGCTACTCCTTTGCTGCGGACCCGAGCGGCGAGTACACTATTACTGGAGACCGGACGATCAACGCGAAGGCCACCGCCAACGGCCGCACCATCACTGTGAATGGTAATGCTACTGGCGACAAGGACAGCGCTAAGACCGATGAGGAGGTTGTGGTGACACTGACCCCCAAGGAGGGCTACACCATCACTTCTGTTGATTGCAATGTTACCGCCAAGATCGACACCAAGAACTGGACCGTCACCATTCCCGCCGGTCTGGAGAACGTGGTAATCGACGTGGATACTGATCCTGACGTGTACACTGTGACTTATGATGAGACCAGCGAGTGGTGGAGCGGTCGTCATATGATCAAGACCAGCGGCGAGACCACCATTGAGAGAGACGGTTCTATCACTGTTGAGCTGACCACTGATTTTATCGGTGCGACCAACGCCCAGGTGAAGGTGACCGGCGCCACTGGCGAGTTCACGAAGGTGAACGGCGTGGATCAGAAGACCGACAGCACCACCATCAGCACTGAAGCTGAACTGAAGGTCCTCCAGAACCAGTTTGGCACCATCTATTCCGACGCCGCTTGTGAGAATCCTGTGGCCGGAGCTGTCACCCCTAGCATGACTGTGTATTGGATCACCGTCGAGGGCCAGGCCGCTGTCTGGACCGGGACCATCAGCAATCCCACTGGTAATGTGACTGTTGAGCTGGATGTTTAATTTTAGCTCATATCTCAGCTAAATCCTTATATCCCCCGGAGCATTTGCTCCGGGGGATTCTCTCACTTCCCCTCCAGCTTCTCCACCCGGGCAGACAGGGCGTTGATATCACTGCGCAGCTTATCCAGTACCGCATTGAGAACGCTGGGGCTGACGATCAGATCCCGCATGGCTTTCAGCGCCCCGTCTATCTTTTGATTATCCGCGTTAAACTCCGTCCGGAGCACCTGGTCCGCAGCCTCCCATTGATTCAGTCCATAATACTGAGTCTGTCCCCTTGCCATAAAAAATCCCTCCTGTCCTGACTGGGCCCGCCATATTTGGACCCGCTCAAAACCGGAGGGAAAGAGCTTTTTGTGAGACGTTTCAATACAAATTATGGAAATTAAGCGGGACTATGCCCATTTCTGTCCCGCCTCCACAAGCCCCGTGGGTATTTTTGAGGGGCGCATCGTGCGCGCCCCCGCTTTTTCTGGATTTTCTTCTTACTCTCGGATATAATGGAAATACGATCCCGGCCGTGGGCCCCACGGCCGCTGTGGAGGTGTTTTTATGTGTGAGGAAGCTGTCTATGACGTTGTGGCCCTGGGCGAGCTGCTCATTGATTTTACCCCCGTGTCCACCGATGGGGCGGGCTGTCCCACGCTCAAGGCCAATCCCGGGGGCGCGCCGGGCAATCTTCTGGCCGCCCTGAGCAGATATGGCCGGCGCACCGCCTTTCTGGGCAAGGTGGGAGAGGATGCCTTCGGCCGCCTCCTTCTGGAGTCCCTGCGCCGGGCTGGAGTCCAGACCCGGGGCATCCGCCTCACCTCCTCCGCCTTCACCACTCTGGCCTTTGTCACCCTGGATGCCGCGGGGGACCGCTCCTTCAGCTTTGCACGCAAGCCGGGGGCGGACACCCAGCTCCGGTGGGAGGAGGTGGACCGCTCCCTCATCCAGCGCTGCCGTCTCTTCCACTTCGGCTCCCTCAGCCTCACCGACGAGCCCGCCCGATCCGCCACCCGGGCCGCGGTGGCCTACGCCCGGGAGCTGGGCCGGACCGTCACCTTTGATCCCAACCTGCGTCTCCCCCTCTGGCCCTCCCCTGCGGAGGCCCGGGCCCAGATCCTGTGGAGCCTGTGTCAGGCGGATGTGGTCAAGCTCAGCGATGAGGAGGTGGACTTCCTCTGGGGCTGCTCCCCCCAGGAGGGGGCCCGCCGCCTGCTGGAGGAGTGCGGCGTCTCCCTGGCCATGGTCACCCTGGGTCCCCGGGGCTGCTACCTCCAGAACCGGAGGGGGAGCTGTGCCCTGACCGCCCCCCAGGTCTCCCCTGTGGATACCACCGGCGCGGGCGACATCTTCGGCGGGAGCGCCCTCCACCGCCTGCTGGACTTCCGCGTCCCCCCGGAGGAGCTGGACCGGGGCGGCCTGGAGGAGATCGCCCGCTTTGCCGTCACCGCCGCCAGCCTCTCCACTCAGCACCCCGGCGGCATCCCCAGCATCCCGGAGCTGGCCCAGGTGGTGGCCCGGATGGGAGAGCCCGCCCCCCTCTCCCTATGAATCCCCCTCTTGTTCCCGCTCCCCTTCCATGTTATAATCAGTCATTCCGTCTTGAAGGAGGTGGCCCTTTGCCCGTCAAAGAGAAAAAGACCAGCCGCGCAGAGTTCGCCTATGACACCCTGAAGCGCCGTATCCTGGACAATCAGCTCCCCCCCGGCGCCATGCTCAGCGAGGTGGCCCTGGCCCAGAAGCTGAACATGAGCCGCACCCCCATCCGGGAGGCCCTGAAGATGCTGATGCGGGACGACCTGGTGGAGATCCGGGACGGCGTGGGCACCTTCGTCAAATCTGCCACCCAGAAGGACATCGAGGATGCCTACGCGGTGCGCCAGGCCCTGGAGGTGCTGGCCGCCCGGACCGCCATTGGCGCTTTCTCCTCAGAGGATCTGGACGCCCTGGAGGCCCGCTTCCGCTCCCTCCAGGTACGGCTGGAACAGGGGGAGACTGTTCGCGTGGAGGAGTTTGCCGACGCGGACTGGGCCCTCCACGACCAGATCCTGCAAAAGAGCGGCAACCGCTATGCCCAGAAGGCCACCAACGACCTGCGGGCCGTGCTACGCCGGTATCAGTACCTGTCGGTCCGCCTGCTCTCCCGGGTGGAGGAGAGCCTTACGGAGCACCTGGCCATCCTGGACTGCATCCGCCGCCGGGATCTGGCGCGGCTGACAGAGCTGCTGGAGAACCACATTCAATATTGATTTGGAGATCCCCCGACACTGCCGGGGGATCTCTTATTGTATGCATCTTTTAATTTTCTTTTTTAATTTAGACTTTTTCTATTGACTAAGATGTATACATCTCTTATACTCAGAGCACAACGATCCAGAAGGAGGCCACCCACATGACTGTCCATACGGAAAATGAAGCTCTGTTCCAGCGCGCCAGCCGCTGTCTGGCCGGCGGTGTCCTGTCCAATTTCAAGAAGGCCAAAGGCGTCGCTCCGGTCTATGTCAAAAGCGCCGAGGGCTGCCGCATGACCGACTATGACGGCAATGTGTACTACGACTTCTCCCTCTCCGCCGGGCCCGCCATTCTGGGCCACAGCAACGAGGGGCTGCGCCGGGCCCTCAGGGAGCAGCTGGACCAGGCCTACACGAACCGGGACTGTCTGGCGGCCATCGAAGCCGCGGAAAAGATCCAGCAGGTGGTCCCCTGCGCCGAGCTGGTCCGCTTCGCCGTCTCCGGCGTGGACGCAGTCTTCAACGCCATCCGGGTGGCCCGGGCTTATACAGGACGCCCCCTGTATGTAAAGTTCAAGGGGCAGTACAACGGGGGCATGGACTTCGTTCTGGGCGGCCGCACCGACCGCGGCGATCTCCAGGCCCGGGACGGCGTGGACCCGGATGACTTCTACTCCGCCATGTGCTACACCGAGGGCCGCGCCCCCCACGCCCTGGATGACTGCCTCCTGGCAGAATACAACGATCTGGAGGGGCTGGCCGCCCTGTTCCAGGAGCAGGGGGATCAGATCGCCTGCGTCATCATGGAGCCCGTGACCCTGAATATGACCGGCTGCATGCCTGAGCCCGGCTTTCTGGAGGGACTGCGGGAGCTGTGTACCCGGTATGGCGTGCTGATGGTCTTTGACGAGACCCTCACCGGCTTCCGCCTGGCGCTGGGAGGCGCCCAGGAGTACTTCGGCGTCACCCCCGACCTGTGCACCTTTGCCAAGGCCATCGGCGGCGGCTTCCCTGTGGCCGCCTTCGCCGGCCGGCGGGAGGTCATGCAGGTCATCGAGGACAACCGCGTCCTGGCCGTGGGCACCTACAATGGCCATCCCCTGGCCGCCGCGGCTGTGCTGGAGACTATCCGGCAGCTGGAGGCCAACGACGGAGAGGCGTTCCGCCTGATCCGCCGGTACACCCAGATGGCCAAGGATGGCATGGAGGCTCTGGCCAGAAAGCACGGCGTGGACATGATTGTCCAGGGGATGCCGGGGGCGCTCTTTCCCGTGTTCACCAAGAAGGAGAAGATCATCAACCACCGGGACGCCCTGGCCAACGCCAGCTTCCCCAAGCACAGCCGCTTTATGGCCCTGCTGAAGGACCGCGGCATCCTGCACAACAGCCGCCTCTGCTTCTCCCCCGCCCACACAGAGGAGGACATCCAGTACCTCCTCTCCGCCGTGGATGAGGCCCTGGCCGTCATGGCCCAGGAGGCGTGAACCGCCGTGATTCATTAAAACAGGTCCTGCGCTCCTCTGAGCGCAGGACCTGTTTTTCCTGATGATGGGACCGGGTCTCACGCCTGGGGTGTGCCCTCCCCCTCCTGCCGGTCCTGGGCTCTCTCCTGCCGCAGCACTGCGATCAAAAACCAGACTGCCAGAGCGGCGGTCAGCACTCCGGCCGCCGGCGCCGTCAGCCACACGCCGTCCAGCCCCAGCGCGGCTGGCAGCACCGCCAGACAGGCCAGCGGAAAGGCCAGCGTCTTGCTGAAGGCCAGGATCAGGGAGCGTCCCGGCCGGTTCAATGCGGTGAAGAAGGAGCTCAGACAGGTCCCTGCCCAGCCCAGCAGATAAGACAGGGAGAACAGCCTCATGGCCCGCAAGCTCATCTCCAGCAGGGCGGGGTCATCCCCCTGGATAAAGAGAGGGATGACATACTTTCCCCCCAGCTGCATCCACAGCAAAGCCGCCAGCGACACCGCCGCGCCTGTCAAAAGCACCCTCTTTTCCAGGGCCAGCATCCTGTCCCGGCGCCGGGCACCGTAGTTGTAGCTGATGGCGGGCTGAATGGAATCTGCCATACCAAACAGCAGAGAGCCCACGATGCTGTCCACATACATCACGATAGAGAAAGCCGCCACCGCCATAGACCCGGACAGCCTCAGCAGTACGCTGTTGAGAATGACCATCATCACAGATCCCGCAATACTGGAAAAGAACTCCGAGCTGCCATTGGCCAAAATATTCCCCAGCTGACGGGCAGAGATGGTCCCCCGAACAAAACGCAGAGGGAGACGGCCCATCCCAAAGGGCAGGAAGCCCAGTACTGTACCCAGGGCAATGCTCAGACAGGAGGCCGCCGCTGCCGCGGCCACCCCCCAGCGGAAAACTACCAAAAATAGAAAATCCAGCACGATGTTCAACAGTGCTGTAACCACATTGAGTATCATGCTGTACCGCACCCGGCCGCAGATGCGCAGATAGTTGTCCACTGCAAAGAATACCATAATGACGGGCGCGAATACGGCATATACCTGCATATACTCCGCCCCCATGGCGGTGACCTCCGCCTCCGCCCCCATCAGGGACACCATCGGTCCGGCCAGGAAAAAGCCGCCCAGCCCGATGACGCAGGACAGCGCCACGATCAGCCCGGTGCAGAAGCTGAAGATCCGGTTGGCCGCCCTCTCATTTTTTTCCCCAAGGCGGATAGAGATCTGAACGGAGGACCCCACCGCCACCAGGTCCACCAGTGCGAAACTCATCATGATCAGCGGCATCACCAGATTGACCGCCGCCAGAGCGTTGGGGCCCACATAGCGCCCCACAAAGATGCCGTCCGCCACTGTGTACAGGGAGAGCATCGCCATGCTTATCATGCTGGGCAAGGCGCACCGGAAAAACAGCCGAGTGGGCGGAAGGCTCTCAAATAATTTTTCATGCTGTGTCATTTTAAAAATCCTTTATATATTCCGAAGTAAACGTATTCAAAATGGAACAGAACACCGCGATCTGTTCCGGTGTGAAGCTCCTTTCCACCAGCCGGATCGCCCGCTCAAACGGGCCCTCATAGGCTCGGAGCGACTGTGTCATCTGCGGAGATACGTCCAACTGGATCACCCTCCGGTCGGTCTCGCTGCGGGTCTTGGTCACCATCCCCAGCCGCTCCAGCTCGTTGACCTTGATGGTCACCGCCGACTTTGTGATGTGCAGAGTATTGGCCAGGGTGCTCACCGTACACTCCCCCTGGGCCCGCTGGTAGGAGATCACATCCAGATACATGATGCTATTATAAGACAGCTCTCCGCCGCCGGTGCGGCTGATCTGCCTCAGATCACTGACCGTTACATCGTAGTAATACCGGTTCAGACTATCCCGCAGGTCCATCCGTTCCCCTCATTTCATTAAGCGAATTTATATAAATTTGCTTAACTAATATAGCAGAAGATCCTTTCTCTGTCAACCCCGTCCGCACGATTTTCTCCCCGCGGCAGCCCTCATTTGGATAGAGGCGCCGCCCTCAGATGCGGGTCTCCATCCTCAAAGGATCTTCCACACCAGGGCCCGCCCCAGCAGCACCCCCGCCAGGCACAGACCCACGCTGGCCAGGATGTACCCGCCCCCGGCGGCCCATCTCCCCTGCTCCAGCAGCTCCACCGTCTCCAGTGAAAAAGTGGAAAAGGTGGTAAAACCACCGCAAAGTCCGGTCTTCAAAAACAGAACTGCACTTTTGGACATGGGCAGCTGTCCCGCCGCCTGGGCCACGGCGCCGATGACCACCGCCCCCAGAAAATTGGTGAGCAGGGTCATCACCGGAAAGGACCATGGGGCGGCAATCAGGCTGAGCAGATACCTCCCCACGGCGCCCAGGCCGCCCCCCAGGGCCACGAACAAACAGTTGGACCACATGGCTCAGGGCTCCTCCCGTTCAAAGATCAGGTCCACTTCCTTGGTGCCGCCCTCCCCGGAAAACATGGTGGGCAGATATCCCACGTAACGCCAACCCTTGGCCGCGTACTCGTCTATGATCTCCCGGTGCTCACAGGCGCTGTTGTCCATCCAGAAGCCGCCCCCGGTGCGATAGGTCACATATTCATATCGGTACATGTCCATCCTTCCTTTCTCAAAGATGCTTTCCCGTTCCGGTACCCGGAGGCGGGGCCGGAGCCAGTTTCTCCCCCCGGCGTCTGCTTTCAGTATAGCACAAAAATGGGGCGGGCCAACGGCCCGCCCCATTAAAATGACGCAGATCTTTTTCGATCTGTCCCACAGTCCCGTTCAGCACATCTTGGCCCCAGCGGGGATCTTGTCGTCGATCATCAGCAGGTTGAGCTGCTCCTCGCCCTTCTCGGTGTGGACGGCGGAGATCAGCATACCGTTGGACTCCAGTCCCATCATCTTCCGGGGGGGCAGGTTGACGATGGCGACCAGGGTCTTGCCCACCAGTTCCTCGGGCTTGTACCACATCGCGATGCCGGAGAGGATCTGCCGGTCGGTGCCGGTGCCGTCGTCCAGGGTGAAGCGCAGCAGCTTGTTGGACTTCTTCACTGTTTCGCAGGCCTTGACTTTAACGGCCCGGAAATCGCTCTTGCAAAAGGTGTCAAAATCCACCTTCTCTGTGAGCTGAGGCTCCACCTCCAAATCGGGCAGAGCTGCCTTCTTGGCGGCCGCCGCAGCCTCCTCCAGCTCGGAAAGGGCCTTTTCTGCGTCGATGCGGGGGAACAGGTTCTCGCCCCGGGAGACAGTGACAGTGTGAGACAGGGCCCCATAGCCGGCGGCGCTCTCCCAGGTAGAGCAGGTCTCGCAGGCGCCGATCTGCCGGAGCACCTCGGCAGCAGACTGGGGGATAAAGGGGGTGAGCAGGATAGCGGAGACCCGCAGCACCTCCAGCAGGTTGTACATCACCCGGGCCAGCCGGGCGCCGTTGGCCTCCATGTCCTTGGCCAGGGTCCAGGGGGTGTTCTCGTCGATATACTTGTTGGCCCGGCCGATCACCTTGAAGATCTCCGCCAGGGCGTTCTGGAAGGCGTAGTGCTCCATCTGCTCTTCATACCTGGTGCGCAGGGAGGAGATCAGCTCCACCAGCTCCCCATCCTTCTCCTCGTCCGCCGCCTGCTCCTCAGGCAGGGTGCCGCCGAAATACTTGCCCACCATGGACACGGTGCGTGAGAGGAGATTGCCCAGGTCGTTGGCCAGGTCCGTGTTGATGGTCTGGATCAGCAGCTCGTTGGAGAAGTTGCCGTCAGAGCCGAAGGGGAAGGTGCGCATCAGGAAGAAGCGCAGGGCATCCACTCCGAACTTCTCCGCCAGGATATAGGGATCTACCACGTTGCCCTTGGACTTGGACATCTTTCCTCCGTCCAGCAGCAGCCAGCCGTGGCCGAACACCTTCTTGGGCAGGGGCATCTCCATGCTCATCAGCATGGCGGGCCAGATGATGGAGTGGAACCGGACGATCTCCTTGCCCACAAAGTGGACGTCCGCGGGCCAGAACTTCTCATAGTCGTCATACCGGTCGTTGAGGAAGCCCAGGGCGGTGGTGTAGTTGAACAGGGCGTCCACCCATACATAGACCACGTGGCCCGGGTCAAAGTCCACTGGCACGCCCCAGGTGAAGGAGGTGCGGCTGACGCACAGGTCCTCCAGGCCGGGCTTGATGAAGTTGTTCACCATCTCATTCACCCGGCTGCGGGGCTCCAAAAAGTCGGTGTCCTCCAGCAGATGCTGTACCCGGTCGGCGTACTTGGACAGGCGGAAGAAGTAGGCCTCCTCCTCCGCGTCCACCACATCCCGGCCGCAGTCAGGGCACTTGCCGTCCACCAGCTGGCTCTCGGTCCAGAAGGACTCGCAGGGCTTGCAGTATTTCCCTACATACTTGCCCTTGTAGATGTCCCCCTTCTCATACATCTTCTTAAATATCTTCTGGATGGCGGACACGTGGTAGTCATCGGTGGTGCGGATGAACCGGTCGTTGCTGATGTTCATCAGCTTCCACAGATCCAGCACGCCCCGCTCCCCCTCCACGATGCGGTCCACATACTCCTTGGGGGTGACGCCGGCCTCCTTGGCCTTGTCCTCGATCTTCTGGCCGTGCTCGTCGGTGCCCGTCAGGAACATGACCTCACAGCCGGTGAGACGCTTATACCGGGCCATAGCGTCGGTGGCCACGGTGCAGTAGGTGTGGCCGATGTGCAGCTTGTCGCTGGGATAGTAGATAGGGGTGGTGATATAAAATCTCTTGCGTTCCATATTCAGTCGTCCTCCCGATGATGATTCTCGACCCCGGCTCCTCCCGGGGCATTGTCCCCTTCTGCCCGTTCCAATGCCCCGCTGGGCATTCGATCCTCCAGCAGGCACTCCGGCCAAGCCGGGCCGAAGCAGGTGCGCAGCAGCGCCCAGCTCTGGGCCAGCAGGACCAGCACCGCAGCAGCGGTCAGCGCGGTAAAGAAGAGGGACTGTCCGTTGGCCAGCGCCTCCAGGTTCAGAACGATCCCCATCAGGGAAAAAAACAGGCACAGCCTGGGCCTGGGGTGGCGGAAAGCGAAGGAGGCGGCGAAGTACAGCGCCAGCACCGCACACACCACCGCCAGGATCATATCTGCGAACCGCAGCACCACCGGGTCCCGGGAGTACTCCTGATAGATCCCTACCAGCCAGGGCAGGGCGGCGTAGCCGGGCAGGGTGGTCAGGCCGGGATAACAGGCGGGCAGGCCTCCCCGGTAATGGCCCCGCCCCAGGATCATCAGCGCTGCAGCGGAGGGGATGCACAATACGGCAGCCAGCAGCTCCATCACGGGCAGTCCCTGGCCCAGTCCGTCCCGCCACAGCTGAAACGCCCGGAAAAAGCCCAGGGTGCCCAGCGCCGCGGCGGCCAGCAGGAGCAGGCTCCCCGCCGTCACCAGGGTCATATACAGGGAGCTGGGACAGCGGAAGGCTGCGGGATAGTCCTCCGGCTTCCCTCCCCCCTGGATCAGGACCAGGAACAGCAGCGCCAGCAGGGCCAGCACACCGATCAGCACCGGCGTGGCCGGGACGGAGCGGAACAGTTCGGTCTCTGGGTCCAGCGCGGCGGCCAGCTGCCAGCGGCGCAGGGCGAGGCAGGCGCCGCCCCCCGCCAGGGCCAGCACGGGCAAAGCGATATCTTTTCTCATGACAACACTCCTAAAACTGGGAGAATGCGCTTTTATTATCATACCTTACCCGCAGAGAAAATGCAACACAGAGGGAAAAAATCCGCCGTTTTTTTCCCAGTCCTTTCAAGGTGGGCATCTTAAAAAGCGGTACAGGCCCCCGAAACGATTTTATAAAACCGCATCTCCCATGTGCCTGCCGTTTCTTCCCTGTCCCCTCACAAGACGCAAAACGGCGGGCCCCAACGGGGCCCGCCGTCGCAGTCTGTGGTCGTCTGGCCGTTTACTCCGCCAGAGCGGCGGTGATGATAGCCATGGAGCAGCCCCACAAAATGTTTCCATTTTGCGGGTTCCCTTCGGGATCTCATTGCTCGGGGCGTCCCAGCCGCCCCTCCGCCAAGGTTTTGCCTCCGGCAAAACGCTTGTACGGCGCAAGCGCCGTCCCCATCTTCGATGGGGCCCCAGGTCTACTCCATGGCCCCCGCTCTGTAAAACGACGGGCCCCACTGGGGCCCGCCGGCGCAGTCTGTGGTCGTCTGGCCGTTTACTCCGCCAGAGCGGCGGTGATGATGGCCATGGAGCAGCCCCACAAAATGTTTCCATTTTGCGGGTTCCCTTCGGGATCTCATTGCTCGGGGCGGCCCAGCCGCCCCTCCGCCAAGGTTTTGCCTCCGGCAAAACGCTTGTACGGCGCAAGCGCCGTCCCCATCTTTGATGGGGCCCCAGGTCTACTCCATGGCCCCCGCTCTGTAAAACGACGGGCCCCACTGGGGCCCGCCGGCGCAGTCTGTGGTCGTCTGGCCGTTTACTCCGCCAGAGCGGCGGTGATGATGGCCATGGAGTAGACCTCCTGGGCGTTGCAGCCGCGGCTGAGGTCGTTGATGGGGGCATTCAGGCCCAGCAGGATGGGGCCGTAGGCCTCAAAGCCGCCCAGACGCTGGGCGATCTTGTAGCCGATGTTGCCCGCGTTGATGTCAGGGAAGATGAAGGTGTTGGCGTAGCCGGCCACGGGGGAGCCGGGGAACTTCAGCTGGCCCACGGTGGGGGACACGGCGGCGTCAAACTGCATCTCGCCGTCCACGGGGATATCGGGCATGAGTGCCTTGGCCTTCTCGCAGGCGTTGCGCATCTTGTCCACATCTTCCCCCTTGCCGGAGCCCTTGGTGGAGTAGCTCAGGAAAGCCACCTTGGGGGCGATGCCGAAGATCTTGGCACACTTGGCGGTCTCCACGGCGATCTCCACCAGCTCGTCCTCCTCGGGCTTGATGTTGATGGCGCAGTCACCCATAGCCAGCACATCGTTGTCGCCGGTGGCGGAGGCGCGGACCAGGATAAAGCAGGAGGAGACGATCTTGTTGCCCGGCTTGGTCTTGACCAGCTGCAGGGCGGGGCGGACGGTGTCGGCGGTGGAGTAGGTGGCGCCGCCCAGCAGGGCGTCGGCCACGCCCATCTTCACCAGCATGGTGCCAAAGTAGTTGCCCTTTTTCAGGGCGGCCCGGCACTCATCGGCGGTCATCTTGCCCTTGCGCAGCTCCACCATCTTCTCCACCATGGCGTCCATGCCGTCATAGTTCTCCGGGTCAATGATGATGGCGCCGCGGATATTGAAGCCGGCCTTCTCGGCGGCGGCCTGGACCTCCTCCTCGTTGCCCACCAGCACGGGGGTCAGGAAGGTCCCGGACAGCAGCCGGGCGGATGCCTCCAGGATGCGGGGGTCGGTGCCATCGGTAAAGACGATCTTGCGGGGATGAGCCTTCAGTTTGTCGATCAGATTCTGAAACATGTGCATGGGTGATCCCTCCAACTTTTCGATTCGTGGCCGTAAGGCCGCTTTTCTGTCCCTTATGGTAGCATTTTCAGCCAGAAATTTCAAGGCTTATCCGCTGCAGAAGCGCATAAAATTCCTGTGGGACCTCTTTTTTCAGTTTTCCCCGCTCCTTCCGGGAATAACAGCCCTGTTTTGGCGGCCGTTGTCCACCCATGTCAAATTTCCGCGAAAATTTTCATTTTTCTCTTTACGTGGCGTAATGCTTCCGTTATACTATACTGTATGTATTTCAGATCGAGATGAGATCCAGAAACGGCGGCCTGCGGGCCGCCCCTCGAGGTGAGAAATTTGAACGCAGAATTTTCCCGCACCCTCTCCCTGCTGCGGCAGGAGCGGGGGGTCAGCCAGCGCACCGCAGCGGGTGCCCTGGGCATCTCCCAGGCCCTGCTGTCCCACTATGAGAACGGCATCCGGGAGCCCGGCCTGGCCTTCGTGGTCCGGGCCTGCGACTATTATGGGGTCTCCGCCGACTTTCTCCTGGGCCGCACCCTCACCCGGGACGGCACCACCATTGCCCCGGAGGAGCTCTATGACCTGAGCGATGAGAAGGACAACTCCATGAGGGGCAGCGTACTGGCCCTGCTGTCCAAAAAGCTGCTGGTGAACTCGGTGGGCATGCTCTTCGACCTGCTGGGCAAGACCGGCAGCCGGGAGGCCATCCGCGCCGCCTCCAACTACCTGTCCACCGCTGTCTATAAGGTGTTCCGCCGCCTGTATCAGGCCAACCCGTCCAACAACCCGGACTTTTTCTCCGTCCCGGCCCGGCAGTTCGCCGCCGGCCTGCCCGAGGCTGACATGGCGTGCAGCGAGGTGGAGCTGTGCGAGGCCCTGGCCGGCCAGGGCAAGGACAAGAGCCGCATGCCCGAGCTGAGCCACGACATCCTGGCCCGGGACTACCCGGTGCTCTACCAGTCCATGTTCCAGCTGGTCCACACCACCGGCGAGCGCATCAACAAGACCTTTGCCGGCCGTCAGGACGGCAAGTGATCCCAACCATATGAAGGAGAGAATCGATCATGCCTGAAAACTGCACCCATGACTGCTCTACCTGCGGCGAGAGCTGCAGCGAGCGGGACCTGCGCGTCCCTGCCAACGCCCTGTCCAGCATCAAGAAGGTGATCGCCGTGGTCAGCGGCAAGGGGGGCGTGGGCAAGAGCACCGTCACCTCCTCCCTGGCCGTAGCCATGGCCCGCCGGGGCCGGAAGGTGGCCGTGCTGGACGCCGACATCACCGGCCCCTCCATCCCCATGGCTTTCGGAGTCCACCAGCGGGCCACCGGCACCGACGCGGGCATCGACCCCGCCGTCACCCCCTCCGGCATCAAGCTCATGTCCCTGAACCTGCTCACCGCCAACGAGACCGACCCCGTGGTCTGGCGTGGCCCGGTCATCGCCAACGTGGTCAAGCAGTTCTGGTCCGACGTGGTGTGGGGCGAGGTGGACTATATGTTCGTGGACATGCCCCCTGGAACGGGGGACGTGCCCCTCACCGTGTTCCAGTCCCTGCCGGTGGACGGCATCATCGTGGTCACCTCCCCCCAGGATCTGGTGTCCATGATCGTCTCCAAGGCGGTGCACATGGCGGAGATGATGTCCATCCCGGTGCTGGGCCTCATTGAAAATTACAGCTGGTATCAGTGCCCCGACTGCGGTGCCCGTCACGCCATCTTCGGGGAGAGCCGCCTGGAGGAGGTGGCCCGGGAGCTGGGCCTGCCCATCCTGGCCCGCCTGCCCATTGACCCCGCCCTGGCCGCCGCCTGCGACGCCGGAAAGGTGGAGGGGGCGGAGCGCAATTACCTGGAGGAAGTGGCCGCCCAGCTGGACCGCTGACCCCTGTCCTGCACGCCCACAGGGGGCGGCAGCCTGACCGCTGCCGCCCCCTGTTTCTGTTCCCTCCGGGGCCGCCCGGGGGTGACATTTCCCCCCGCCTGTGTTACACTGGACAGAGGGAGAGGGGGCGAGTCCATGCTGGTCTACCTGGCGATGATCCCCACAGAGGAGGGCCGCAACAAGTTCGCCCTCCTCTACTGGGAATATCGGGACCTGATGTTCTATCTGGCCCTGCGCATCCTGGGCAGTCAGCAGGACGCGGAGGACGCGGTGCAGGAGGCCCTGCTCCGCATCACGGAAATCATCGAAAAAATTCATGACCCGGTCTGTCCGGAAACGAAGGCCCTGGTCGGTATGATAGTAGAGGGCAAGGCACTGGATCTGTACCGCCGCCGGCGGCGGCTGGGGGCGGAGCCCCTGGAGGACTGGGCCCCGGCGCAGGCCGGCCGCCCCCCGGAGGAGGCGTCCTCCCTCCGGGAGCTGACGGCCCAGGCCATGGCCCGGCTCCCCGCCCGTCAGCGGACGGTGCTGCTGCTGAAATATGACCGGGGACTGGACAACCGGGAGATCGCCCGGGTGCTGGACATGACCGTGTCCGCCGTGGAGCGCACCGTGTCCCGGGCCAAGGCCCGGCTGCGGGAGGCTCTTGAGGGATTGGGGGTGGAGGTATGACTGATCAGGAGCTGGACCGGCTGCTCAGCCAGGCCGCGCCCATGGCCCGGGACCTGTGGCTCTCCTCCCTGCCCGGGGACGGGGAGCTGCCCCAGGCCCGGCCCTCCCCCGCCTTTCAGCGCCGGATGGACCGCCTGATCCGCCGGATGGGGCGCTCCCCCCGGCGGGTCCGTGCCCTGGCCCAGGTGCGGCGGGCGGCGGCGGTGGCGCTGGTCTTTCTGGCGGTGGGCTTCTCCGGCCTGATGGTCACCTCCCAGGCCTTCCGGGCCCAGGTGCTGGAGGTGCTGGTCCAGGTCTATGAGGAGATCACCAACTTCCGTTTCTCCGCCGAGGGCGAAACAGATCGGACAGCCGGAGATTTTGTTCTTACCTACCTCCCGCAGGGGATGGAGGAGACTGTACGGCAGTCCAGCAGAATCAGGCACTATATTTGTTTCGAGGACAACGCTGGAAATATGTTGGAAGTAACCCACATCGTAGTGGGCGCCAATGCATCCAGTATTCTGGGAGTAGACACTGAGGACGCAGAGGTTGAGTACTTCAAAATCCATAACTCAGAAGCCATGGCAATTTCAAAAAATCTGGATCATACTATTTTTTGGACCGAAGACAACTGCTACTATTTGTTGTCCGGGACCATTCCTATGGAAGAGCTGAAACAGGTCGCATTGGGTCTGGAACCCATTTCTTAAAAATTTTTCAAAAAAATTTTGATTTCCTTGTCCGGAATCGCCTCCTTTCGTCGGTATATTAGTAGGACCGATGAAGGGAGGTGATTTTTATGCGCAAGAAACCCATGCGCTGGCTGGCGGCGGGGATGGCCCTGTGCCTGACCCTGGTGACCACCCCCGCCGCCTCTGCCGCCCAGCCGCCCCAGGACACGCCCGTTTTTGAAGAAATCGTTCCTTATTCCCTCTATATCAAAAACCAAGGATGTGACCTGATGATCTCCGACAGGACCGCATTTATCGAAGGCTGGGTGAGTGGACAGACCGGGCGTTCCACCGAATGTGAGGTACGGGTGGAGCTCCAGCAAAAATCCGGCTCCTTCGCCTGGATACTGGTGGACTCCTGGACCGACCGCCAGGACGGGACCCGGGCATCTGTCTCTGAGACGGTGTCTGTGACCCCCGGCGAGACCTACCGGGTCAAGGCGGTGGTCACTGTCTGGGCCGGCAGTGACTCAGAAACCGCAACCATCTACTCTGAAATCCAGACAGCGTAACATTTGACAACACTACTTTTTCGCTATTTTCCAACTTACGATTAAAATTTCATATTGAAAGGAAGGAATCACGATGAAGAAAAGACTCTTATCGTTATTTTTGTGTGCCACAGCCCTGATTTCTTTATTTTCTATAAACTCTTTTGCTTCTTTTAATAGTATTTCCTCTATTTATGAAAACAAAAATCAGAACACTACAACTATAAACACCATGTCTGAATACGAAATTGCAGTCCAAGAATCTCTACAATTTCAACGTTCTGGACAAAGCGGAGAAGATCCTCTTGCGGCCTATGAACGGGCTTTCAAAAAGTTATGTGAACTTCCGGCCGACATGCTCATGAACAACGGTTACAGCAGTGAAGAAGTCTCACTTATGAAAGCTTATCTGTCTGGTAGTGTTTCTTTTGATGTAGCAGCCATGCGTGCATCTGCAAGCTTGAGCAGCGACCTTCGTTGTACAAAGCATACATCAACACAATACACATGTGTTTACAGCTGGGAGTGGGACAAAATTCCTGCCGGAGAAGATACCGCTGGATATGCCTTAACCATGGTTGGAATTAATGAAAATAGCCAATCCATTGAAACAAAAAAGGTTGCACAAAACTCATCTGTTTATTATTATAATGAAGATGGAACATATTATAAATACGAAACGCCTTCAACTACTGTCCGTCAAAATTATATCGTATGCTACTATGATAAATATAAAATCAATGATGAAGGCGATTCCCGTATATGGGCTAAAAGAGGTAATGTCTCTTACTCTGTTACACCCGTAATAAGTGGAAATTATTTTGAAGCACTTCGTGCTCAAGGAGCATATTTTTCCTCGGATCAAGGTGGAGTTGATATCAGTGTTTCATTCTCTTACGGTGTTGCCAGCATCTCTGCCTCTACCACAATACTTGGATCTGATGTCGGTCCTCGTGGAGAAGAGCACTGTATCTATTACAATGACGGGACTGAAGAACCTCAATGAAAAAGTTAGATAGGAAGCCTTTCCTTCGGTCTATGCTCCTGGTATTGTTGTTCCTGTGCTCCTTCTGTCTGGGGGGTGTCTTATCTCCCTTTGGGGTTCAGGATGGGGAGGCCTATGTTTGGCCCCAGGATGAAAAATTTCCCAAGGAGATGGGGTATTTCCGCAGCGGTCAGGTGGTCTATACCCAGTACAGAGAGCACTATGCGGATGGCACCGGCGTCTATCAGGATGCGCCCTGCTGGAATATCTATATTCGGGGCGCCAGTATCCCAGACGTCATCAGCTACATCAACCAGCTGAAGCAGTGCGGGTTCTCCTATCGGAGCCTGAGCGGCGGCGAAGAACCTCCTTTTTCCTTTGAATGGGGTGGGTTTGAGTGGCGGGGCGTCTCCCAGGATGCCAGTATCTTGATTATGATGGCGGAGGAGGAGGTCCCTTCCACCGTCTCCAATGAGCCGCTTCCTATTCTCAGCAATCTCTATATCACCCTCATCGACGGCGTTGTCTGGGATACATAATAGCAAGACCTTCTGAGCTATCACCCTGGGCCTGGAGGCATCCGGCGGGGCGGGGCCGCACCTATACCGCCGGATGCTGCTGGCCGGCTCCTTCCTCCTCCCGGTCATCCTCTGCGTCCACTTCATTCACGACAAGTACAAACTGTACGGCTGGCAGACGCGGGGCAGGCTGTCCAGGACCTAACCAAGGGAGTTGGATCTTATGCGCTGGGCAAAGGTGAGAGAAAAGGCCAAAAAATACGCTCCTCTTATTGCTCTCCTGTACTTTTTCTTCCTGCTGAACGGGGAACGCCACGAAAATCATGTCCTCCAGAGCGAGCTGGCCCAGCTGGACCACCATCTGGAGATGGAGTTCACCAGCACGAAGGACTTTCTGGCTGGCAATCTCTCCTCCCCGGACTATCATGACTCCATGATCTGGGAGGCCGAACAGCTGCGGACCATTGCGTCTTGTGGATATTATTTCCAGAGTTCCGGGTTCGGGGCGGATGACGCCTGGCTGGAGGTCTTTTCCGAGCTGAGTCAGTTTGTCCAAAGCCCGGAATCCTTTCAGCAGCTCACCCCTCAGGAGCGGGAGACCCTGGTCGCTTTTCTGAATGACTATTCCTATCAGAATGACCCGGTGCTGGAGCCGGGGGACACGGCGGAGGTCTTGGACTGTCTGGCCGGGGCGCTGGAGCGGCAGGACTGAACGGCGGCCCCCTGTGCCCCGCACCGCCCCATGCTCCCGCTCCCGACGGGCGTCAAAACCTGATCCTGCTGGCCTTCCCGGTCATCCTCTGCGCTCACCTCATTTACGACAAGCACAAGGGGAAGAGCTCATAAAGGCCGCCGGCGGAGCATCTCTTCGCTCATTCTCCGCCCCCGTGCCAGATCGTTCTGAACAGCGAAAGGAGCTTCTTATGGCCCGTACTCATTTGAGAAAACGCATCCTTCTGCCCCTGCTGGTCCTCTCCCTGACCACAGGCGTCTTTCTGGCTGTCCAACTGGCAGAGGCGGACCAGGACCGCTGGGACCTGAGCCCGGAGGTGCAGGCCGACCTCCTGGCCCGCTACCCCAAGGAGATCGCCCTGGTCGAGGAGCTCTGGGACATCCAAGTGGACCGCATCGACGAGAGCACCCGGGAGGCCATCACCCACACCGCCAACCACCACCTCGGTCCCTCCTATCGGTTCTCCGAACTGATGACCGAAATTTCTCTGGCCAAGCGTGGCTTTTGGAGCGTGAAGAGATGAAGGGAACACACATTACCCCCCGGCAGGTCCGCAACGCGCTGGCGGCGGCCTTTCTCCTGCTCCTTCTCCTCTTCCTCTCCCTCTTTCAGTGGTATCAGAGGGCCGACACCCGCCTGGAGGACATCGCCGCTCAAAACGGGTGGGACTGTCTGGGGGCGGCAGACCGGCTGGCTACCCATCTGAAGCGGGGAACTTATGACTACATGACCATCGACGCCATCGCCCGCTTTGACGAGACGGCTCAGCACGCGCAGCAGCCCACATGGGGCCAGCTGGGCGAAGTGCTGGTGGAGCTGGAAAATGAGATCGCCTTTACCGCCATCCCGCCCAGGGAGATGCAGAAGATCACCGCCTATCTGAATGGGCTCACCGGCCCCCCCACATCAGAGGAGGTGCTGGAAATCTCCACCATCATTCGCCTGAACACCTATGACGCATATTTAGAGGCCCGGGAATGACTGCCCCGCCGGGAGCCGGTGATATTCTGCCAGGCGAATCGCGTCGCTGTCTGCATAGGAAAACCAATTTTTAATGCCTTTGGTAAAAAGGAGGCCAACAGATGGATGGGAACCCCACAAAATATTTCTGGGCAGAGCCTGACGGCGGGGCCGACCTGCGGCTGTCCCTGCCGCTGGACTGCTTCTGGGAGGCCCCTGGATACGACAGCGGGATCACGGTCCGTCTCTCCCAAGAGGGGGCGTCGGTCCGGCGTCTGACCACGGTCCGCTTCCCGGAGTTCGAGGCCAGATTCCGCCGCGCGTTTTTGCCCGCGGTCTCCGACGAGCAGTTCTGCGGCCACTGCGTCACGGAGGAACTGTGGCACGCCTTCAGCTGCCGCCTGTGCCCATTCCTGGAGGGGGAGGCGGCGGAGCAGGCCTTTGACCGGCGCAGCCACCCCAGCGTCCTGGGTCTGTACCATCTCCGTTTCAGCGAATTTTATCGCTTCGATTTTAGGCCCTCCGCCCCGCCCCATCAGGGGATTGCCGACATCTATAAATTCTATCAGATCGACGGCTTCCAGCCCTTCCAGGCCGCCTTTTTCCGGGGCTCAGGGGACTTCTACTTTGTGGACCCCGATTTTGAATGGGCCTACATCGTCACCCATGAGCCTGAGCTGGGCCCCTATTTTGTCACAAAGGCCACTTAGCAAAACAGGCGTCCGCCCTGAGAAGGGCCTGTTTCTTCTGTACGCAGGATCTGTCTGGGGGATATTGGGTCCAAAGGAGCTGCAACGCATTTTATCATGAGCTATCTGATATCATGGAATATCAAATTTATAAAGTAACTGAAGGCGTGACATCCTCTATGATCCCGGCAGATACGGGCCGGGTTTTGGACATCTTATCAAAATTAGAGGCCTCCTTCCAGGGTCCTTATACTGGGGTCTATCTGGATCAATAGCTTTGTCGACCGCTCCTGGATATCTGCGCCCACAGTCTCCCATTGGAATGAACGGATCTGAAACCAGAGGCCCCAGCCCGTGTGCAGTACGGACTGGGGCCTCTGGTCATCTCCATTACAGGAAAGGCTCGGCTGTCTGCCAGGAATACGCCGCTTATTTTCTCAGCACGTCCTGGGCGATGAGGATGAAGCGCTCAGCGAAGTGGGACAGATACCGGTCCCGGCGGTAGCCCACCACCAGCCGGCTCAGGGTGGAGGGGTCGGACAGGGGGAACAGGTCTACATCCTCCGGGGCGGGCTTGACCCCCGGCAGGTGGATGGTCCGCAGGAACAGCTGGGGACAGATGACGATGCCCATCCCCTCCCGGGCCATAGCCAGGGTGGTGACCGTGTTCTCCGTCTCCAGGATGATCTTGGGCTTGAAGTAGCACCGGCTCAGGTACTGGTCTACGATGCCCCGCACCCGGTTGCCCCGCTTGAGCAGGATGAAGGGCATCTGCCGGAAGGCGGTGATATCCGCCCCCTGGGCGTACTGGGCCCGCATCTCCTCCGCCCGGGGACCGAACACCTGGTCGGTGAAGACCTTGGGCACCACCATGATGAGCCGGTCCTCTGTCAGGGGGACGGTCTCCACCCCCTCCAGCATGATGGGGTGGAAGGCGATGACCAGATCCACCCGGCCGTGGGCCAGCTCGTCCTCCAGCTCGGAGGAGTTGCCTTCGAACATGGAGAACTCCACCATGGGGAATTCTCTGCGGAACTGGGGCAGGATCTCAGGCAGCACCGCCAAGCCGCAGGTGTAGGAGATCCCCACCCGCAGCACCCCCATATAGTGCCGGTTGATATCCCCCACCTTGTTGAGGTACTGGCTGTGCAGATCCAGGATCTGGGTGGCCGTGTCCACCAGCAGGTCTCCGGCATAGGTCAGCGCCAGCTTGGGGGAGCGGGTGAACAGCTTCACATTCAGCTCCCGCTCCATGTTGCTGATGTGGTTGCTCAACGACTGCTGGGAGATATACAGCCGCTCGGCAGCCCGGGTGATGTTCAGCTCCTCCGCCACCATGAGGAAATACTTCAGATGTAAAAAATTCACGTGTCTCCCTCCAAAAGCCGCTCCTTCCGCCCTCCGGTTCCGGGCGCCCCTCTGTTCCATTCTCTTCCTGCAAGTATTCTATCACAGTTGAACGACTGTGGCAACCCTCAGGAAAAATGTGATGTCCCTGTTTAGTCTGTCATGCTATAATCATGATAACTGGAAGATTTTCTGCCTATTTTACCAATGCCGGGCGGAAACGGGCATCTTCCGACCTGAGTCGCCAAAGAGCCCCAATATGAAGAAGAAGAAAGGAAGATTTCCCATGAAATGTCTGATCATTGATGCCGTCCACAGTGCCATCGCCGAGGAGCTGGGCAAGTATATGCAGGTGGACACCCACATGCTCCCCACCCAGGAGGAGCTGGTCAAGCTCATCCCGGACTACGATGTGCTCATCATGCGCGTGGACCCCAAGATCACCAAGGAGATCATTGACGCCGCCGCCAACCTGAAGGTCATCGGCGTGTGCTCCGTGGGCCTGAACCACGTGGACATGGACGCCTGCAAGGCAAAGGGCGTGCAGGTCTTCAACGCTCCCGGCCTGAACGCCAACGCCGTGGCCGAGCTGACCTTCTCCAAGATGCTGGATCTGTCCCGCCACACCATCCCCGCCAACTACGACGTGAAGGTGAACAAGACCTGGGACAAGTATAAATTCGTGGGCCGCGAGCTGCGGGGCAAGACCCTGGGCATCCTGGGCTTCGGCCGCATCGGCCAGCGCGTGGGCGAACTGGGCCGTGCCTTCAAGATGAACATCGTGGCCTATGACCCCTACCTGCCCGCCCACGTGTTCGAGGAGCAGCAGGCCACCAGCATGGGCATCGACGAGTTGCTGAAGGTCTCCGACTTCGTCACCATCCACATGCCCCTCACCCCCGAGACCAAGGATCTGTTCAACGCCAAGTCTCTGGCCGAGATGAAGGATGACGCCGTGGTCCTCAACATGGCCCGGGGCGGCATCGTCAATGAGCAGGACATGTACGAGGCCCTGAAGGCCGGCAAGATCGGCGGCTATGCCTCCGACGTTATGGAGAACGAGCTGGCCGGCGGCGGCCTGACCGAGGGTGCCGGCTTTGACTCCCCCCTGTTCGAGTGCGAGAACTTCCTGGTCTCCCCCCACCTGGGCGCCCAGAGCACCGACGCCTCCCGCGACATCGGTGCCCACATCATCGCCAAGGTGAAGGAAGCCCTGAATCTGGGCTGAGCTCCAGCTGGCAAACTGTAAGTAAAAAACGTCCCGGCATCCTGATTGGATGCCGGGACGTTTTTATCCCTGATGTCCGGCGCAGCCCTGGCCGCCAGCCCCGTGGGAATGGCCGCAGGAGTGGCCCTCCCCCTCTCCGTGGCCGCCGCACTGATGGGCTCCGTCCCCCTCGTGGTGGTGGCTGCACACTGTATCCGGGTCATAGGCCAATCGGCCTGCCAGCAGGTCGGCCACCGCCTGGTCCGCCGCCCCCGATACGCCGGGATAGAGCTGGATCTCCGCCTGGGCCAGGGCTGTTCTGGCCCCGCCGCCGATGCCGCCGCAGATCAGCGTCTGGACGCCCCGCTCACGCAGGAATCCAGCCAGCGCCCCGTGGCCGCTGCCGGCGGTGTCCACCACCTGGCTGGCAGTCACCGCTCCGTCTTCCACCTCATAGATCTTGAATCGCTCCGTGTGCCCAAAATGCTGAAAGACCTGTCCATTCTCATATGTCACTGCTATTTTCATGTTCTGTCCCTCCTGTTTCATCCTGTTCTGTTCCACTCCAGACCGTCCCGGGCAGCGGCCCTCCTCCCGGCAGGTCAGGCGGCCGTTTTCGCACCGGCCCCCTCCCCCGCCCCGGCGGCGGCAGCGCCGTCCGCAGCAGTGCTCCGCCTGACCGCACAGGTCGTAAGTGCCCCCCTGGACCGTCAGGGGCCTGCCCTCCGCCAGCATGCGGGCCAGCTTCTCCCGGGCAGAGTCGTAGATGGCCTGCACTGTGGTCCGGGCCACATTCATCTGGGCAGCACACTCCTCCTGAGTCAGCCCCAGCAGGTCGATGAGCCGCACCGCCTCATATTCGTCCACTGTCACCTCGATCACTGGGCCGCCTGGCCCTCCTTCAGGCCGGAACGCCCCCACAGGAGGCAGCCCGCATACCCTTCTCCGTTTTACCGGCCGCGCCATGGGACCGCCCCCTCTCTTTCCTCTTTAGTATAGCTCCATTTTTGTCATATGTCAATAATATTTTGACTGAAGCTTTTGTACCGCGGCATGTTTGGGGCAGAGGGGCACGTGTCATGACTGGGCAAGTAAGACGGTCTATGCATTCCAGGCCAGGCGCTGCAACTCGGCGAGCCGGTCCTACAGTCCGCCCCCCGCAGGGCCCAGCGGGTCCGACGCTCTCTCTTACAAGGGCAGTCTCCAGGGCTCTCTTCCCAGACACACTCCTTCCTGGGTTCAGCTACCGGATGTCCTTCCCCACTCCAGGGCGATCCGCTCTTACTTTTTCCAAAAAACTCCTCTAAGACCCGCGCTGGGACAAAAAGAAAAAGGGCCAAAGGCCCTTTTCCTGAGACTGTCGAAAAAGCGGCTTTGCCACTTTTTTGAGAAAGCAGCAGCCTGCCGCGCGCGGGATTGGTCCGCCGCAAGCGGACAAACCCCACACTTGCAGCCTGAGAAGTGTTTTCCCCGACGCACATGCCGCCGGCGAAAACAGATCACAACTGGATTCGCGCCTGCGGGCGCGAACTCTGCGAGGCTTTTTCCTCTATCGTTATTTCTGCTTTTGCTTGGACTTAAAGCACTCAAAAGCCTCTAGGATACTCTGCTCCGGGGCGGGGGTCAGCAGGCTGACCATCACGATGGCCACGCAGGCGCACAGAAAAGCGGGCAGCAGCTCATAGATGGCCAGCGCGCCGCCCATAGGAGCCACCAGATACTTCCACACGAAGACCATCACGCCGCCGGTGACCATCCCTGCCAGTGCCCCCCACTTGTTGGACCGCTTCCAAAACAGGGCAAAGAGCACCACCGGCCCGAAGGCGGCGCCGAAGCCCGCCCAGGCGAATGAGACCACCCGGAAGACAGAGCTGTCCGGGTCTCGGGCCAGAAATGCTGCGATCAGGGAGATGACCACCATGGTGCTCCGGGCCACCAGCACGCTCTTCTTTCCGTTGATTTTCAGGTGGAAGAACTCTACCGCCAGGTTCTGGGAGACAGAGGAGGAGGCGGCCAGCAGCTGGGAGTCGGCAGTGGACATGGTGGCGGCCAGGATACCCGCCAAGATCACGCCGGCCAGCAGAGCGGCTGGAACACCGTAGCAACTGATCAGGTTGGCGATCTGTACGATGATTGTCTCCGCGTCGGACAGCTGCTCCATGGCCCCCGCTTTTGTCATGCCGTTGCCTACCACACCGATAAACACCGCCACGCCCATGGAGATGACTACCCAGGTAGTGGCCACCCGCCGGGAGAGGGCCAGCTTTTTCTCCTCTTCAATCGCCATGAAGCGCAGCAGGATGTGGGGCATGCCGAAGTAGCCCAGGCCCCAGGCCAGCAGGGAGCAGATGGTGAGCAGGCTGTACGGGGCAGAGCCCCCGGTGGCCGGGTCGTGGATGTTGACCAGGGACAGGTAGCCCGCCAGAGAGCGGGCGTTGTCCATCACCGCCTCCATGCCGCCAGCCTGCGCCACGCCGAAGCCCAGCACCACCACCAGGGCCACCGTCATGATAATGGACTGGACCAGGTCGGTAAAGCTGGCCGCCAGGAACCCGCCCATGACCGTGTAGATGACGATGACAGCGGCGCTGATGAGCATGGCGGAAACATAGTTGATGCCGAACAGGGAGGCGAACAGCTTTCCGCAGGCGGAGAAGCCGGAGGCCAGATAGGGCACGAAAAAGATCATGATGACCACGGCGGCGATGGCGGAGAGCAGGTTTCGCTCATCCCCCCAGCGCTTGGAGAAGAACTGGGGCACTGTGATGGCGTCGATCTGGTGGGAGTAGCGGCGGATGCGCCGCGCCACGATGAGCCAGTTCAGATAGGTGCCCACAGCCAGTCCGATGGCGGTCCAGCTGGCCTCCGCCAGGCCGGAGAGGTAGGCCACGCCGGGCAGCCCCATCAGCAGCCAGGAGGACATGTCACTGGCCTCCGCACTCATGGCGGTGACGAAGGGGCCCAGCTTCCGCCCCCCCAGATAGAAGTCGTCTACGGAGTTGTTGCGTTTGGAGAACCAGACGCCTACGCCCAGCATGGCGATCAGATAGACCGCGATGGCCAGGCAGATGCAGATCTGCGAAATGGTCATAGTATCTCTCCTCATATTCTGTTACCCTCCGGCTCCCCCACACACAAAGCAGGAGCAGGACGGCCGCCGGCAGCGCACGGCGTTTTTTTATTATAGCATGGAGATCTTAAGAACAAAATACAGAACACAGTATAGAATAAATTCTATACTGTGTTCTCTCTATTTCCCATTTTTCTCTTTTATACTGCGGGATTTTAGCCGTACACTTTCTAAAATCATCCTTTAGATATTTTGTACAAAATTCTTTTGACTTGTCCGAAATCCTCCCAAAAACATGGGCATCATGATCCTGCCGTACTGGAGCAGGGAGTAGTCCCCCCCGGACAGGCACCAGTCGTAGATGAGGGCCCGCTCGCACAGGGCGTAGACCCGCACCATCTCATTTACTGTCACATCTCCCCTCAGCTCTCCCCGCTGCTGCCCCTGAAGGACGATCTGCCGCAGCAGCTTGTAATATGTGCGGTTGTGGTCCAGCAGATGCTTGTCCCCCCGGGTGACCAGCTGGGAGGAGTACAGCCGGGCCAGCAGGTCCAGGGAGATGGAGTTTTCGATCATGGCAAACAGCTCCCGGTTCAGCTCCATCAGCACCTCGAACCGGTCCTTTTCCGGGTCCATGCAGGCCATCAGCTCCTCATACTTCTCATCGAACAGGAATGAGACAGAGGAGAGCAGGGCGTCCTTGCCCTCGAAATAGTGGTAAAAGGAGCCCCGGGAGGTGCCGGATGCCTCGATGATCTCCTCCACCGTTGTATCGTCATAGCCCTGCTGGTAAAACAGCTGCCATGCCGCCTGGATGATGCGCCCCTTGGTATTGCGGGAATTTTTCTTTGCCATCGCGGCTCTCCCCTTTCTGGCCCCTGGCCCCCTCCGCCCCGGAAGCGGCAGACCCTAGGCCTTTGATCTATTATCTCCGATTCCCGCCCATCCGTCAACTGCCGCCCCGCCTCCCCTTTTAACAGTTTACATCCGGGGCGGGCTATGATAAAATAACTTTTATCTCAACAGAGGGAGGGGCGCCCCGTGCCCTATCATTTCTTCCCCATGATCGCCCGGATGCGCTACATCAGCCGCTGGGGCCTAATGCGCAACACCGACCCTGAGAACGTCCAGGAGCACTCCCACATGGTGGCGGTGCTGGCCCATGCCCTGGCCGTCATTGAGAACGAGCGCTTCAGCGGGCAGACCGACCCGGGCGTGGTGGCGGTGGCGGCCCTGTATCACGACGCCAGTGAGATCCTTACCGGCGATATGCCCACCCCCATCAAGTACGACAACCCGGACATCCAGACCGCCTACAAAGCGGTAGAGGCCGTAGCGGAGCAGAAGCTGCTGTCCATGCTCCCCCCCGACCTGCGCCCCGCCTATGACGAGGCCATCACCATCCCGGACCCCCATGTGCGGGACCTGGTAAAGGCGGCGGACAAGCTCTCCGCCTACCTCAAGTGCCTGGAGGAGCTGAAGGCGGGGAACACCGAGTTCCGCAAGGCCAAGGAGCAGACCTACGCCGCGCTCCTTCAGAACCCGCTGCCCGCCCTGCGCTGCTTTATGGAGGAGTTCCTCCCCGGCTTTGAGCTCACACTGGACGAGCTGAGCTGAGGGGCAGCGCCTGCCTCCGGCCCCGCCGCGCAGCGGCTTTCTCCTCCCCCGTCTCTCCGCATTCCTCAAAATTTACTGTGGAAAGGAAGTCTTCTATGAAGGCCATCGTCACTGTCATCGGCCGGGACAAGGTGGGCATCACTGCCGCCGTCTGCGCCCTGCTGGCCCAGCACAGCATCAACATCCTGGACATCAGCCAGACCGTGCTCCAGGAATACTTCACCATGGTCATGCTGGTGGATCTCTCCGCCTGCACCGCCTCCATCGGCGAGATGTCCGACCTGCTGGAGCAGGCGGGCAGGGAACAGGGGCTGTCCATCCGCATCCAGCGGGAGGACATCTTCAACGCCATGCACCGAATCTGAGGGCGGAGGACCGCCGCGGACCGGCCGCCCAGCGCGATCCCCGCGGGGCCACACCGCCTTTTACAGGAGGAAACTATGCTCAATCAACACGAGATCATGCAGACCATCCAGATGATCGACCAGCAGCATCTGGACGTGCGCACCATCACCATGGGCATCTCCCTGCTGTCCTGCGCCCGCAGCGACCCCAGGCAGGCCTGTGACGCCATCTACGACAAAATCACCCGCTGCGCCGAAAATCTGGTGGCCACCGGCGAGGCCATCGAGAAGGAATTCGGCATCCCCATCGTCAACAAGCGCATCTCCGTCACCCCCATCGCCCTGGTGGCCGCTGCGGCGGAGACAGACAACTACGCCCCCTTTGCCGCCGCCCTGGACCGGGCGGCCAAAGCTACCGGCGTCAACTTCATCGGCGGTTTCTCCGCCCTGGTCCAGAAGGGCATGACCGACGCAGACCGGAAGCTCATTGCCTCCATCCCAGAAGCTCTTTCCACCACCGACCTGGTGTGCTCTTCCGTCAACGTGGGCTCCACCAAGGCGGGCATCGACATGGATGCGGTGGCCCTCATGGGCCGCACCATCAAGGAGCTGGCGGAGCGCACCGCGGACCGGGGCGGCTTCGGCTGCGCCAAGCTGGTGGTGTTCTGCAACGCTGTGGAGGACAACCCCTTCATGGCCGGCGCCTTCCACGGCGTGGGCGAGCCGGAGCGGGTCATCAACGTGGGCGTCTCCGGCCCCGGCGTGGTGTACCACGCCCTTCAGAGCGTGAAGGGCCAGCCCTTCGATGTGGTGGCCGAGACCATCAAAAAGACCGCCTTCCGCATCACCCGCATGGGCCAGCTGGTGGCCCAGGAAGCCAGCCGCCGCCTGGACACCCCCTTCGGCATCGTGGACCTTTCCCTGGCCCCCACCCCCGCTGTGGGGGACAGCGTGGCCCGCATCCTGGAGGAGATGGGGCTGGAGGTGTGCGGCACCCACGGCACCACCGCCGCCCTGGCTCTGCTCAACGACGCGGTGAAGAAGGGGGGCGTGATGGCCTCCTCCTCGGTGGGCGGCCTGTCCGGCGCCTTCATCCCCGTCAGCGAGGACGAGGGCATGATCGCCGCTGCCAGCTCCGGGGCCCTCACCCTGGACAAGCTGGAGGCCATGACCTGCGTGTGCTCGGTGGGTCTGGACATGATCGCCGTCCCCGGGGACACCACCGCCGAGACCATCTCCGCCATCATCGCTGACGAGGCAGCCATCGGCATGGTCAACTCCAAGACCACCGCCGTCCGCCTCATCCCCGCCCCCGGCAAACAGGTGGGGGACACGGTGGAGTTCGGCGGCCTGCTGGGCTCCGCCCCGGTACAGCCGGTCCATCCCTTCTCCGCCAAGGCCTTCGTGGACCGGGGCGGCAGAATTCCGGCGCCGATGCAGAGCCTGAAAAACTAAATAAAAAGAATCAGTGGTTAAAAAATTATGGTGAGTTGTCCAGATGACAATTCACCATAATTTTATGTAAATCGCAAGTTGCTTACTAAACTCCTTTGACAATCAATCGATCACACATGACAGCATTAAGATAACTCCCCCAAAAAAGAGCAGGAAAAGGAGAAAAGAGACCAGCATACAGCCAAGATACCGTCTCCTTTTTCTACTTTCCTCGGGAGTCTGCTCAACAAAATAAGTACGTATCATCAAAATGGCACTTATTACAAATGCAGGTATTGTGAAGAAAGGGATACAGTAAAATGAGAAGTAAACTCCCCCCAAAAAATAGGGCAGGAAAAAAAGAAAGGAGACCAGCATGTAACCAAGATACCGTCTCCTTTTCTTACTTTGCTCGGGAGCCTGCTCAGCAAAAAAAGTACGTATCATCAAGATGGCACTTACCGCGAATACAGGTATTGTGACGAAAGGGATACAATAACTTAGGAGGGTAAATAATTCCATAATAAATTTCATAGGACTCACCTTGCACCCGGCGGAACAGATGTGCAGTTATAGTTTCTGTATTTTTAAAATATTCAGCGGCCCGCCCTTGCTGGGATAGACCGCTGAATATTCCATTGAAGCGGATCCGTTAAGATAAACCTTCTGAAAATTTGTATGACTATGTGTTTGCCATACTGGTTTTGTGCGACCGTTCCGTTCTCTTACATCCCGGCAGCAGTTCTATCTCTTTGACAAGCCAAATTTCAGGATCAGAATAAATCCCAAAATTGCCCAGAAGTCCAAAATATCAAAAAAGATATCCATGATAAAACTGACCCGATAGGCGCGCCAGAGTGTGGATATGATGACTGCGGTGTGGATCAGCACGGCGATCAGGAGTTTTGTTTTTGCTGGGAGGACTTCGTGCGTGTTTCACCTGGACGCAGATAGACGTACAGAACGATCAGGATATTCAGGGCCAGATAAACGCCCCAGTCCCAGATATGGCTGTCGGAAACTATTGCGCCAAACTGGCAGATGATAAAAAAGAGCAGAAAAAGATTTTTGAAATTGTTTTTTGAGAACATCTGTCCTGCCATACTAAAACCCCCCCTTCGTATCGATCTATCTATTATACCGGCGGAGGGAGTTGAAAGGGAAGAAAAAATGCGAAAATTTTTGTGAAACGTTTTTTCGGCTCATTGGATCGCTTCAACTGCCTGCTTCAATTCATCCATTGCAATGGTCCCGGTGAGCAGATAGACGGAGTTTCCGGTGGTCCAGAGGATGGTGCGGTCCAGTCCCTTGAAGACAGCGGCGGTCTGCTTGCCGCGGGTGAAGAACTGCTTCACCTGTCCACCCCGGAACATGAGCAGTTTTATCGCCGATGCAGAGCCTGAAAAGCCAAATAAAAATGCCCCTTCCCGGGCCCTTCCAAATGAAAGGGCCCGGGGGGTCTTAATCAATCTTGGAGAACAGTGTGTTTGGTATCAAAGTAGAGTCGTTCACTAAAATAATTGTATTTTACTTCTAAGATATCCAGGAAATCGGGAGAAGGAAGCCTGTAAGAGACATCTCCAATCAGCATTTTGCTATCGCCGACTAAAACAGTCAGGGTCTCAGCATCGGGGGGGATCGAAACATATTCGCCACTGACAGCACCAAAACCGCCCAGCGCAGAAGAAAACGTGATACGGAAAACCCATGGTTCATCAAAATCGGAATCAGCTTTTTCCAATCTCAGGGAGTTAAAATACCTAGCCAGGCTGTTTCCGTCATTGATTTTAAAGGAATCGGGGAGATCGTTCTGATATTCGAAAATCACTCCAATTTCACATTGTTTGGGAATTAAATCTGCGCTGTCTAAATCAGAAAACTGAGAAAGCTGTTTTCCGGTGAACAAACAGAAGATCAAGAGAAGAAACAGGGTCAAAGGGAAGACGCATTTTTTGATCATATTTTGCACATTCATACCTTAATCAAGGCAGAATCTCAACATCAGTATAGAGGGATTTGCTTGCTGTCGTAAAATGATAAACAAAAGCATCCGTGTTTCCAGAAGAACTCTTTTCTTCTACCACATAGGTGTAACGGAGCTTGCCAGTCGTAGTAAGGGAGGTGTACATAGAATTTTGTACGGTACCTTCGAACTGATAGCTCGCTTTTACACCGATACCTGTTTTATCTTCATAAGAGCCATCTGCATTGAAACCACCTTGGCGATAGATTTCCCAAGATACCTTGTTATCATCATGGGGAGAGTTTGAACCATAAGGAGAAGTAGTAACGGAGGTCTTACTAGTTACAAGAGATAGGGATACCGATTGTATGCCAAGGAATTCTCCAGCGTAAAAATAGATGGGAAGACTAACACGGGTCTCGTTATTGTCGGGAGTGATGCTACCGGACGCTGCATGGAAATTTGAATGATTTCCCTGAATAGAGATATACGCTGTATCAGGGTAGGCAACTACGGTGTACTTGCTAGCAGGATAACCTAAGCTGGTGTTAATGTACGAAACCGCATTATCTTTATCAGAATTTACTTTTGCAGCCACAGTCATAGTATTTTGGTTTCGCAATTGATTTGCATGAAAAATACTGACTTCACCCAGAGAGTATGTACCGCTTTTAATTGCGGCGTAATCTTGCACACGCATTTCTGCATCAACGGTGGCACGGGAAGTACTCTTGGCGGCAATGGCGATATTATCGTTTTCAAGGCTGACTATGTATGCCTTGGAGATATTACGAATGGAGTCAGAATAAATGCCAAAATGATAAATTATGGGGTTTTTATTTTCGGAGGCATCTCCAAAAGTCAAAGCACAGAAGGATTCATTTCCCGTGAATACAATATCGGCAATAATGGGTAAATCAGATTTAGATAAGGGTGCAAAAGTGGGGTCATTTGAATCGGGATCAAATGTGCCTTCAAATACACCAACATATCCGGTGTTTGTTCCAGAGGAGATTGCGTCAAGCATACCGGTCATATTGACGGTATAGACGTGCTCATCGATAGAAAACGTAATAGAGGCAACCTGTCCAGCCGAGTCAATACTTATATTGGCGTAGTTCTCTGAATCATCCTGGGCTACGGTGCTATGGGATGATTTAAAAAATGTGGTGTTCTCAGTTAACGTAAATTCTTTCAAAGCCGAGGTACTATCCTCAAATGCGTAAACTTCTGTAAAACACAAGTTACATAAGATGGTTATTGCGGCGAGGATACTTACGAATTGCTTTTTCATACAGAACCTCCTGACATTTATTCATTTGAGTTTGGTTGTGTGCCTTACGCCTCCACCTCGTCGGAATAGAAGGTCTTGCTCTCTGACTGGCTCCCGGCCCAGACGGTGACAGTGGCCTTGACCCGGTAGGTCTTACCGGAGGTCACAGTCGCTGTCTCGTCCACCTCGGCCCAGGTTCCATTCTGCTGGTCAGTCCAGAAATCCACGGTGGTCCAGGCGTAAGTGCCCGACTTTTCCTGCAGCTCCGCCCGGACCTTGCACTTGGTGGCCTCGCCGGGATAGCCCTCTACCCAGGCACTGAGGTACGCCGTCCGGCCCGAGATGTCCAGAGAGCAGTTGGAATCGCCGATGTATAGAGAGTACGGGGTAATGTCCTGAAAGCCGGGAGCGGACTGGGGCAGAGCGGCGGCGCTGGCGGCGGGGGCGGTCCCCAGAGTCAGGCACAGGGCCAGCACCGCCGCCAGCAGCTTGCTTGCTTTGATACGCATAAAAATCACCTCCCTCCGTGCGTTCATATATCATAACGACGGGGGGAGGCTGTTTTTGACAGTTAACGCAAAAAAATCCAAAAATTTTTTCAAAAGTTTTTACTGGGTCATTGGACCCCCGCAGCCACCCGTTTCAGATCCTCCATGGGGATAGTCCCTCGCAGATTATAGACGCTGTTGCCGTTGGTCCATTGGATGGTGCTGACGCCCTTTTTGCTGACTGCAATAGCTTGTTCACCCTGGATATAGAAGTTCTCCACCTCCGCGTCCTCGGTGTCCAGCATCGAAACATGAGAGGTTTTATCGCCGATGACGGTGTGGGTCAGCCGCATGGTGTTTCCTGTCGCGTCCTCAAAGAAGATGTGGAGGTTGATATGATTGCCGCTCCGGCGGATTTCCTCCATGCCCTCGGGCAGATAGGTCAGGGCGACGTCCCCGGCCCTGCGCGCCGTTTCCTCCCGGGCGGAGAAGCGGAACTCGGTGAACTCCTGGAACACCTGGGTGATGACCGCGATGACCTGGGTCCGGAAGGCCTGGGAGGTGACCATCAGGCCGGAGAAGGTGAGGGTCCCGCACACCAGAAGGATGACCGCCGCCTGGCGGGCACAGCGCAGGGCGGCCTTGGCCCAGCCCGGGCGGTCGGCCCGGCGGATGAGGGCCTTCATGCGCCGCTGGAACCGGGGGGAGGTGGGGATGTCGGGCAGCTCGCCCTCCGGGGGCAGCTGGGCCAGCACAAGGTCCCGGGCCGCCCCGGCGTGGGCGTACAAAAGGCGGTCCAGCTCCTGATCGGTCATACCTCCACCCCCATTTCCTCCAAATTTTTGCGCAGGTGCTCTTTGGCCCGGTGGGCGATTTGGGATATGTGATCCGGCCGCAGGCCCAGAAGTTTCCCGATCTCGGAATTGCCATATCCCTGGTCGTATTTCAGCAGCAGCACATCCCGTTCACGCCGGGGCAGGGCCGCAATGGCCCGGGCCACCCCGTCCCCCCGCTCCACACCCTCGGCCTGGGGTGGTGCGGCGGCGGTCCAGTCCTCCAGGGGGACCGTCCCCGCCCGCCGCTTTTTCTTCCGGTACAGGTCGATGGCTTTGCTCTTTGTAATCATAACGATCAGAGACCTGGTTTCAGGACAGTCAATTTCATGAATTTTCTCGATCATTTCCGCAAGGCGCAAAAAAGCCTCGTGCACCGCGTCCTCCGCGTCGTGGGGGTCGTGCAGGATGTCGTGGGCGATATACAGCATCAGCTTTTTGTATCGGCGGTAGAGGGACAGAAACCGGTGTCGGTCCTCCTCCGCCTCGATCATGGTCAAATAGATCAGCATGGCGCCCTCCTAAGATCGGCTCCCCTATTTTACCATATCCAGCTGTATCTGTCATCCTGCTCCGGAAAATCGCACCTTTTGGGGTGAAACAGACGCTTTTTGATGAAAGCTCAACACACTCTGGGAGAAAATGCGTTTGTGATCCAGGGCAGAATATGATATATCATAAATAACCAATTATGAGGGCTATTCCCAAATATAAAGAAGAAGGCAAAATCGGTCGTCCCAAACGGACGGTACCAGCATCGGCATGATCGCCGCCGCCGGCCGCATCCCTGCTCTCACGCAGAGGCTGAAGAGCTAAATAGAAATGAGAACCCCGGCCCCTTCCATTCGGAAGGGGCCGGGGTCTTTTGATAAATCAAGCCTGGAGAACAGTATGTTTCGTGTCAAAGCAGCGCCGTTCACTAAAATGATTGTGTTTTTCCATAAGCTCACCTTCACTTTAGAATTTTGGCAAATCAAGAGGTTCATCGGAAGCTGAACGGACATCCTTGGTTTCAGCGCCATAAGCAGTGAAGGTCTTAAAACACCATCTACACAAGCGGCCCGCCTTCGATCAGAGCCAGCTTCTTGGCCCTGGTCAGCTGTTTGACGGCGTATTCCCGCCGCAGGGCTGCGGACTTGTCCGGCTGCTCCTCCCGCCACACCAGCATCACCGGGCGGCGGCTCCGGGTATATTTCGCTCCCCGGCCCGCGTTGTGGGCGGCCAGACGGCGGTCCAGATCGTCGGTGATCCCGGTGTAGAGGGTGCCGTCCCCGCACCGGAGAAGATAGACCCACCAGCTCATGCCGTCCCCTCCAGGGGGAGCACAAAGGTGATGCGGGTGCCCACGTCCTCCCGGGAGACCACCTCGAACCAGCCGCCGTGGCGGTCCACGATCCACCGGGCGATGGACAGCCCCAGCCCGGTCCCCCCGGTCTGGCGGGCCCGGGAGCTGTCGGTGCGGTAAAAGCGGTCAAAGATATGAGGGATGGCCTGGGGCACGATGCCCATCCCCTCGTCCTGGACCGTGACCCTGGCATAGTCCTTCTGGGCCGACACCCGGAGATAGACCCGCCCCTCCGGGCCGCTGTACTTGACGCTGTTGTCCATCAGGATGCGCATCACCTGCTTCACCAGCCCTGGGTCGGCCCGGACCACCACCGGCCCCTGCCACCGGGCCAGGAAGGCCCGCTCCGGGTGGATCATCTGCTCCTCCCGCAGCACGTCCTCCGCCACCGCGGTCAGGTCCATCAGCTGCGGTCGGATGGGCTGGGTGTCGTTGTCTCCCCGGGCCAGGAACAGCAGCTGCTCCACCAGACGCTCCATGGCGTCCGACTCGGAGCGGATGGCGTCGATGGCCTCCTGCCGGGCCTCCGGGTCGTCCTTGCCCCACCGGTCCAGCAGAGCGGCGTAACCCTGAATGACCGCGATGGGGGTGCGCAGCTCGTGGCTGGCGTCAGAGACGAACTGCATCTGCGCGGAGTAGGCCGCGTTCACCCGGTCCAGCATGTCGTTGATGGCCTTGGCCAGGGTCTTCAGCTCCTTCTGGGTGCCGGGCAGGTCGATACGGCTGTCCAGGTGGGTGGCGTTGATCTTGCTCAGCTCGCCGGCCAGGGCCTCCAGCTCCCGCCTGGACATGTGGGTCATGGAGTTGAGCCGGGCGGCAGTGGCCGCCAGCTCCTGGATGGGCCTCAGGGTGCGGCGGATAGTCCCGGCATTGCGGAACAGGTTGGCGATCAGGGAGATGATCTGCACCGTGAGGAGGATAAAGCCCGCCCACTTCAACATCCGCCCGATCCCGGACAGATCCACCGTAATGGCGTAGGGCTCCCCGCCGTTGGGCAGTTCCACGGTGTAGTAGGAGAACAGCACATAGGTGCGCAGGCCGTCCGCTGTTGCCTCCCCGCCAGAGAACCACCCCAGCTCCCCTACGTCCACTCCCTTGGGCTCCCGGTCCAGGGGGATGATGGTGTAGTCGCTGGCCGCCATCCAGGGGACGGCCTCCGCGGTGGGCACCCCCCGCTCCTGGACCAGCTGGGCCACGTCCGCGCAGCGCTTTTCCGCCCACATCAGCTGCCCCATCAGGGCCAGCACCACCAGCAGCAGGTCCATACACAGAAAGATCCCCAGCTGCCGGAAAAACAGCCGGGTATTCAGCCGCAGGACCAGCGACTGGGACTTGGCCCCGCTGGGGGGCGTCTTGTTCTTCATGTCCCGTTTTCCCACCGGGCCCCCTCCTCTCCTTCCATGCCGCAGCCGGTCAGCCCTCCTGCTTTTTCAGCCACTCCAGCAGGGGCGTCAGATTCCGGAAGGCCACGCAGCTGCCCCCGCGGAGCAGCAGATCCAGCTGCCGCTGTTCCTGAGGGGTCCGCTCCCGCTTCTGCTGGAGGGACTGCCGCAGCCCCCTGGTGGCCATCCCTACCATCCGGCGCTGGAGCCACCCCACCTTTTTCGGGGCCCAGCCGCCCTGAAGGTAGAAGATGGGGGCGTTTGGCACATAGTTGGACCGGGCCAGGTCCTGCAGCACCTTGTCCCCCGGCGGCGTCATGCCCACGCCGCAGGCGGCCCGGACATGAAAGCGCTTAACTGCGTGGTCGATGCCGCTGATATGCCCGGCCATCAGCCATCCCAGGTACAGGATGTCGCTCCCGGGCCCCACCTTTCCCGTAGCCTCGTCCAGGGCACAGACCGGCAGCCCGGCGGCCCGGCCCAGCATCTGGGCGTACTCCCGGGTAAAACCGGTCTTGGAGGTATAAACGATCGTCATATGAATCAGCTCCCCTTCTTCCCGGCCTTACTCCTCCCGGATGACGTAGCCCACGCCCCGTACAGTGTGGATCAGCTTGATGTCAAAGGCCTCGTCGATCTTGCTGCGGAGGAAACGGATATATACGTCCACCGAGTTGGTCTCCCCCACGAAGTCGAAGCCCCACACGCTGTCCAGCAGGGCCTCCCGGCTGAGCACCCTGCCCTTGTTCTCCAGCAGGTGGTGGAGCAGGTCGAACTCCCGGCGGGTCAGCTCCACCGGCGTCCCGGACACTGCCACGGTGTGGCGCTCCACGTCCATGGTCAGGGGACCGGCGGACAGCAGCGGCTCCTCCGGCCGCTCTCCGCTCCCCCGCTTCCGCAGGGCCGCCCGGATGCGGGCCAGCAGCTCCTCGATGGCGAAGGGCTTGGTGATATAGTCGTCCGCCCCGGAGTCCAGGCCGGATACCTTGTCCACCACGCTGTCCCGGGCGGTGAGCATGATGACGGGGAGCTGTACCCCCTCCTTCCGCAGGCGGCGCAGCACCTCCATGCCGGACAGCTGGGGCAGCATGATGTCCAGCAGCACCAGGTCGTACTCCCCCGACAGGGCCCGCTCCAGGCCGGAGCGGCCGTCGAAGCTCTTGTGCACCTGATAGCCCTCATACCGCAGCTCCAGCTCCACCATCCGAGCCAGCTTTTCCTCATCCTCCACCAGAAGGATCTTTTCTTCCATATCCTCTCTCACCTCAACATCCGGGCACTCCCCCGGAGATCTATTCCTTGCCGTCCCGGTCCCGGGTCCGCTTCTCATACTGGAGGTGCAGCTCATCCATTACCTGGCGCCCCATGTCGGCGGCGGTGCTGGCCACGTTCTCCATCACGTCGTTGATGCTGTCCCGCTCCAGCTCGGGGCCGGAAAAGCGGTAGCGGAATCCGAAGAACAGCCCGATCAGCAGCAGGGGAATGGTCACATAGAAGGCGAACACAAACAGGATCAACAGGATCAGCAGGGGCAGGGAGGTCACCGGCTCGTCCCGGCGCCACACCTCCAGCTCGTTATCTACCAGCACCCGGTAGAGCCGGGACAGCAGCTCCCGCAGGGAGCGGCCCCGCCGCTTCTCCCCCTTGGGCCACACCACCACCACGCCCAGCGGGCTCCTGTGCTTCTTTTTCTTTCCCGGCTCCGGTGTCTCCTGGACCACCAGTTCGGCCGCCGTGGGCTGGGACTCCTTCTCCTCCCGGCCCGACCACCGGGTCCCCTCCGCCTGGGGGATGGCCCCCTTCTCCTCCAGATAGATCAGGGCGTCCAGCAGATTCCCCTCGCTGTACTCCAGGGCCTCCTTGGCCTGGGCGTAGGACACGGGGGCCTTCTCCCGCAGGCGCTCTACCATCTCCACTGTGATCTCCATCCTGAATCGCTCCTTTCCGGGCAGTCTGCCTGTTCTGACGTCAGTATAACCGCCCGGGCTTGAAGTGTCCTTTAGCCTTTCTTAAAAATGGATGAAAACGCCTTTCCCGCGGCTGCTTGTGATTCTCATTATACTATGCTATAATCCCCTTATCAACTGGAAACGGAGGTGTGCCCCTTGAAAAAGCGTCTCGGCGCCCTGCTGTGCGCCCTGGTCATGTGTCTGGCCCTGCTGTCCCCCGCCTCGGCTTTGGAGGAGGTGTGCTTTACCTCCCTGAACAACAAGCTGCTGCCCCTGGCCTCCGACACCATGCCCCTCTGGTCCGGAGGCGTCCTCTACGTGCCCGCCTCCCTGTTCGACGGCAGCGCCACCAACGCCAGCTACGGCGTGACCCTGGGGGTCAGCCTCACTCAGAGCCAGAGCAGCGGCACCATCACCCTTTACAGCCTCAGCGGCATCCTGGTCTTTGACCTGAACTCCGGCATCTGCGTAGACCAGCAGACCGGCGAGCTGCTCAGCGGCCGGGCCATCACCCGCAACGGCCGCATCTACCTCCCCCTGAACATCGTGGTGGACTTTTTCGGGCTGCGGAGCTCCTATCTCCACACCGATTACGGCTATCTGGTCCGCATCAAGAACCGGGACGACACCGCCTCCAACGGGCGGCGCTCCATCCTCACCGACGATGTCTTCATCGACTCGGCCGGCAACCAGATGAACCTCCAGCTGAAGGAGTACCAAAAGAGCCTGCTCCCTGTGGAGGAACCCGAGACCCCTGACGTCACCCCAGCGGTCCCCGCCGATCCCCCGGGCCAGGAGCTGGACCCCACCTCCATCCCCACCTATCTGGCCTTCCGCTGCCAGACGGGGGAGGCGTTGGACAGCATCCTCACCACTTTGGAGAAATCCGGAAAATCCGGCGTCTTCTTCTTCGCCCCGGAGGAGCTCTCTGTCCATGGGGACATGGTCCGCCGCCTGCTGGGCACCGGGCACAGCGTTGGCATCCTTGTCCAGGCCGGCACCCCGGAGGGGGCCCGAGCGGAGCTGGAGGCAGGGAACCGCGCCCTGGCGGAGCAGACCCGCAGCTGCACCCGCTATGTCTACTGCGGAGAGGCCCTGTGGGAGGGGCTGGAGGCGGAGGGCTGGGTCTGCTGGCAGGAGAGCCTGGACGCCGTTCCTCTGGACGGGGAGCAGAGCGCCGCCTCCTACTCCTACGGCGTTCTGCGCCAGCTGGGCCGGGCTGCCCTGAACAGCGCCTATGTTACCCTGGATGACAGCCGGCAGACCGCGGATGTTCTCCCCGCCCTGCTTCGTCAGCTGAACTATCGGGAGTACGTGGTCAGTACCCCGATGGAGACCAAGCTGTGAGGCGGGTGGATCTGGCCCGGCCCGGAGCCCCCTCTGGTGACCGGGCCCGGGTGGCCCGCCTGACCCGGCACTTGAAGGCCCGGCTGGAGGACTTCGGCCCCGGCGGGCCCCGAGTGACGGGGGTGGATGAGGCGTCCGGCACCGTTACCGCCCGCTTCCCCGGCCAGGACACCGGCGGGGTGCTGGACCGGCTGGAGCGGGACTGGGGTGTCACCGTCCTTCAGGATGGGGAGGACGCCGTGTTCCGCCTTGCCCCCTCTGTCCGGTTTGAGGACCTGGACTACGTGTGGGGCGCGCTCTTCGAGGTGCTGGGCTGAGATCGGCTCCTTTCCTTCTTCCATTCCCCACTTGACAGGTCGGGCGTTTGGTGATATAGTGCGTTTGTCAAATGAGCACTGATGGAGAAGAGGCCGCGGGACTCGCCCAGAGAGGGACGCAAAGGCTGGAAGCGTCCTGCGACATTGCCGCGGCTGGTACCACTCCTGAGCCGCCCGGGATGACCGGGACGGGCCCGCCCGTTACAGCGGTCACAAGCGGCGGTTTTCTGTAAAACCGCAAGCAGGGTGGAACCGTGGAGCGCCTTACTGCGCCTCACCCCTGATGGAGATTCAGGGGCGAGGCGCTTTTGTTTTGCCCCTCAGAGCCTTTGGGGGGCGCGCCCTGCGCACCCCCGCGGACGCAAGGAGGTATTTTGATGTCCGAAGAAGTCAAAAATGAATTTACCTTTGAAAACCCTGAGTACCGCCAGACCTACTGGCACACCTGCTCCCATGTGATGGCCCAGGCGGTCAAGCGCCTGTGGCCCGAGGTGAAGCTGGCCATCGGCCCCTCTATCGACGAGGGCTGGTACTACGACATGGACGCCCCCTTCGCCTTCACGCCCGAGCACCTGGAGCAGATCGAGGCCGAGATGCGGAAGATCTGCAAGGAGAAGCTGAAGCTGGAGCGATTCGAGCTGCCCCGGGAGGAGGCTGTCAAATTTATGGAGGAGAAGGGAGAGCCCTTCAAGGTGGAGCTGATCCAGGATCTGCCCGAAGACGCCCACATCTCCTTCTATAAGCAGGGCGAGTTCACCGACCTGTGCGCCGGTCCCCACCTGGACTCCACCGGCCGCATCAAGGGCAACGCCCTGAAGCTCACTGCCTGCAATGCCGCCTACTGGCGCGGTGACTCCAACCGGGAGACCCTCCAGCGCATCTACGGCATCGCCTTCCCCAAGAAAGACGAGCTGGACGCCTATCTGGCCAAGATCGAAGAGGCCAAGAAGCGGGACCACCGGAAGCTGGGCAAGGAGCTGGGCCTGTTCATGCTCCGGGACGAGGGCCCCGGCTTCCCCTTCTTCCTGCCCAAGGGCATGACCCTGAAGAACACCCTGCTGGACTACTGGCGTCAGGTCCACAAGAAGTACGGCTATGTGGAGATCTCCACCCCCATCATGCTCAACCGTCAGCTGTGGGAGCGCTCCGGCCACTGGGACCACTATAAGAACAATATGTACACCACCGTCATTGACGATGTGGACTTCGCCGTCAAGCCCATGAACTGCCCCGGCGGGATGCTGGTCTATGCCAGCCAGCCCCACTCCTATAAGGAGCTGCCCCTGCGGGTGGGCGAGATCGGCCTGGTCCACCGCCACGAGCTGTCCGGCGCCCTCCACGGCCTGTTCCGGGTGCGCTGCTTCAACCAGGACGACGCCCATGTCTTTATGACCCGGGACCAGATGCAGGACGTGATCCAGGAGACCGTCCGCCTGTTCGACGAGGTCTACTCCGTCTTCGGCCTGAGCTACACCATTGAGCTGTCCACCATGCCAGAGGACCACATCGGCACCGTGGAGGAGTGGGAGCGCAACCAGGACATCCTGAAAAACGCCATCACCGCCATGGGCAAGGATTTCGTCATCAACGAGGGGGACGGCGCCTTCTACGGCCCCAAGCTGGACTTCCATCTGGCCGACTCCCTGGGCCGCACCTGGCAGTGCGGCACCATCCAGCTGGACAGCCAGCTGCCTGAGCGCTTCGAGCTGGAGTACACCGGCGAGGACGGCCAGAAGCACCGCCCCGTGATGATCCACCGGGTGGTGCTGGGCTCCATCGAGCGGTTCATCGGCGTCATCACCGAACACTTTGCCGGCGCTTTCCCCGCATGGCTCGCCCCCGTCCAGGTGAAGGTCCTGCCTGTCACCGACCGGGCCGCCCAGTACGCCGACCAGATCTCCAAGGACCTGGATGAGGCCGGTTTCCGGGTAGAGGTGGACCACCGCAACGAGAAGATCGGCAAGAAGATCCGGGAGGCCACCATGGAGAAGGTCCCCTATATGCTGGTGGTGGGCGACCGGGACATGGAGGGTCAGACCGTCTCTGTCCGCATGCGCTCCGGTGAGGACCTGGGCGCCATGTCCTGCGTCCAGTTCCAGGCCCTTCTGGCCGAGGACGTGCGGACCAAGGCCATCAAATAAGCGGCTTTCAGAGCATTCGATCCATCCCTTGGATACCATAGAAGTCTGGTCCCGGCGCGGGAAATGACTGCGGCGCCGGGGAATACCGGCATAATGAAAAAAGGGAGGCGCTTCCGGCGGAAGCGCCTCCCTTTTTCAACCGCTTTTGCACTGGTCCACGTAATACCGTCCTCCAGCACAGGGGACCAGAACGCCCCGCTCCACCAGCTGGTCAAATTTGATGCCCAGCCCCCGGAAGACTCCCGCCTCCTCCGGCGTTCTGGCCGTCTCCTCCGAGACCGCCCCCGCCTCCAGGAACTGCCTGATGATGGCTCTCTTTCGGATGGCACCCGCCGGTATCATGGCCTCCCCCTCCTTTCAGTTTTTCACCACTGCGTGGAGCAGGGACCACACGGACCAGACCAGGGACCCCGCCAGCAGGACCACCATCAGGGGGACCAGATCCTTCAGGAACACAAAGCCGCCGAAGAGGGAATCACCGAAGATGACCGCCATCCAGATGGCCCACAGGAACCAGCCTCCTTTTCCTCCAAAGCGCTGGATCACGCCTCCGATAATCAGCCCCAGCGCAATGGCGGCCAGGACGATGGCTGGATACCACCACCATTCCAAATACATATCCACCACCAGCAGGGAGGGCACCGCCTCCGCTGCCGCCGTGCGCCCCAGCTCCGGGATCACCTGTCCGCTCCGCTCCAGCGTCACCGACGCCGCGCCGGAAATGGCCTTCCACAGCATGGGCGCCGTGGCCCGCTCCACCCAGGTCAACAGGGCGGCCAGCCCCATGGAGCACAGCGCTTGTGCCCCGGCCATCCCCATCAGCAGCCCCAGTGCCCGGCGGCGTGTCAGGCTGAAGCGCACCATTTGGTCAAAGGTGATGGCCAGATAGGTGGCGGTAACGACCAGGATCATCAGCCCCGCCGCCGCGGGCAGAGCGATCCCGGAGATGGTGACGCTGCTGTCTGGATGGCCCCAGAAGAGCACCCCCGCCGTGATCAGGTGGATGGCCAGGAAAATCCCCGCCACCACTCCGCAGCCCTGGGCCAGATCCACCCAGTTGGCCCGGATCATTTTCATCATCATATGCTCACCTCACAGAAAAACGGGTGATCCTACGCCACAGGAAGAACTCGCTGACCGCCAGGACCACTGCCAGAACGCCCCCCAGGATATAGGGAAGATCGCCCCACAGAGGGATCTTGGGCCCCGCCGCCATCACCATCAGGAAAATCAGGGCTGCCGTCATTACCATTGCGGCCAGAGCAACCACGATCCCCCTCCATACCCTGGACTCTACCATCAGCAGACCGCAGAGGGTGCCAAAGGCCAGGACTGTCCAGCACACCAGGGGGTACACCCACAGGGGCCAGCCTCCCAGCAGTGAGAGATCCCACCCCCAGGGATCGGTCCACCGGAGCGCCTTGGGCACCGCCGACATCAGCAGCTGGATGGCCCAGCTGGTCCCTACATAGAGCGCCAGGACCGGCTGAAGGGCCCAGAAGTAGCCCCGCCGCCGCCCGCCCAGAGTGAGGGAGATGTTTAGGTTGTTTGCGCCCATGGAAAAGCTCATGATAAACAGGATGAACGAGACGGTGACGGGCGCGGAAATGAAATAATTGTAGAACAGATTTCGCTCGCCCTCCGGGGCCGGGAACAGGATGGCTCCCAAGGTGAGCACCGCCGCATATCCCGCCACCAGGGCCAGATTGATCCTGGCCGACTGAAGCAGGAAGCGGAATTCCTTTCTCATACCTTCCCCTCCTTACTGGGCATCTCCGTGGCCGCACAGGGCCACAAACACGTTCTGAAGGTTCATGGGGGACACATCCACATCGGCCTGCCGGGCCTGACGGAACTGGGCGTCGCTCCCCCGGACGGCAGCGGTCTTGTGCCGCCCCATCTGCTGGACGGAGAGGACCTCCAGGCCGGCACAGGCCTGGTCCACCACGTCCTCCCGGCCGGAGATATAGCGGAACTGCTCCACCAGTTCCTCTGTGGGGCTGTTTTCCAGGATGCGCCCCTGGTCCAGGATGATGACCTGCTCAAAGACGGAGGCGGCCTCCTCTATGATGTGAGTAGAGACCAGGAAGGTCCGCCCCGTCTGGGCAAAGTCCTCCAGCAGCAGCTGATAGAAGCGCTCCCTCATCACCACATCCAGCCCCGCCGCCGGCTCATCCAGAATGGTGATGGGTGCCCGGCTGGCCAGGGCGATCAGGATGGTCACCATAGACATCTGCCCCTTGGACAGCTGACTGATCTTCTTTTTTGGTTCCAGCTGAAACTCGTTCAGCAGGCGGTCGGCATACTCCTGGTCCCAGTTGGGGTAGAATATGGCGGCCGACTTCAGGTAGTACCGGACCTTCTGGTTGTTGGGACCTGAGAACAGGGTGGGCTGGAGCTCCCGGGAAAAGCAGATCTGCTCCAGCGCCCTGCAGTTCTCCCACACCGGCTCTCCATCGCAGGTCACCTGCCCGCTGTCCTTGGTGTTCTGGCCTGTGAGGATGCCCAGCAGGGTGGTCTTACCCGCCCCGTTTCGTCCGATCAGCCCATAGATCCTGCCCGGCTGGATGGTCAGGTCCAGCCCCTCCAGCACCCGCTTGCTCCCATAGGACTTGCACAGCCCCTCCGCTTTCAAAATGCCTGTATTCATTTGGCTTCTCCTTCCTCGATGGCCCGGCGCACCATGGCCAGCAGTTCTTCCCCGGTCACAGCCAGGGAGGCCCCCTCCTTTACCAGGGGCCGCACATAGCTGTCGTAAAACGCCGCTTTCCGCTTGGCCCGCACGGCCTGCTCCGCCCCCGGGGCCACGAACATGCCGATGCCCCGGCGCTTATACAGGATCCCCTCCGCCGAGAGGAGGTTGAGCCCTTTGGCCGCCGTGGCCGGGTTGATGTGATAGACCCGGGAGAGCTCATTGGTGGAGGGCACCTGCTCCTCCTCCCGGTAGACGCCCCGCAGGATGTCGTCCTCCAGCATCTGAGCGATCTGGAGATAGATCAGTGACTGATCGCTGAGGGTCCCATGCATCTCACCGCCTCCTGTCCTTCGGTTTATCGGTTCATTACTTGTGTAATTAATCATATCACCTATATCCCTTTTTGTCAATAAAAAAGGCAAAAAAAGTCCCGCCCCAGCACTAGGCTGGGGCGGGAGCCATCAAATCAGGTGGTAGCGGAGGAGGAGTTCCTCTATCACGGTCCCGGACACATGCTTCAGGGCCTTCTTCTCCACGAATCCATACAGGAAGGGCAGGTCCATCTCCGTCAGCTTTTTGCCGTCCATCATTTTGGATGCGGCATCCAGCAGACAGCGCACATCGTAGCAAGACCCCCACACCTCAGGCACCCCCCGGTCGATGTCCAGCAGGGTGTAGACGGCCTCCATACCGGTTCGGACAGAGTACTCGGTGGTGAAGATGGTGTCCCGTGCCGTCTCGGCGAACTGGCCGATAAAGGCGAAGTTCACACAGCCCTCCGGCACCACGTCGGGCCGGTCCCCCCGGGTCCGGGGCATGAAGAAGGCGGTGATGTAGGGCATCATGCAGGGGATGGTGCTGGCAGACTGCTCCGCCAGCAGGGGGATCTCCTCCTCCGGCACCCCCAGGTGGTACAGCCACTCCATGCAGATCTCCCGGCCGGTACACGCCCGCATGGGCTTTTTCACATAGTCCCCGGGGACATCGGTGAACAGGCCGTAGATCCACCCCACCAGCTGCCCCTCCGGCTGGGCCTTGAAGTGGGGCTGGCGGTTGAAGGTATAGCTCATCATCCAGGCGGAGTCCTTCACCGTGACGATACCGCCGGTGACCACCTTCCCGGAGAAGGGGTCCCGCTTGCAGACCTTTTCCAGATAGGGCGGGATCTTGTCGTCCAGGGTGGTGACGGTGGCCGACTCCCAGTTGGTAAGGCCCGGCTTGGTGCAGTACTTGTCCGGGCGGCCGAAGGCCGGGTCCTGGGCAGCGATGTTCCGCCACAGCTGCCAGCAGCCCCCCACCGGCTCAGTGAGGAACTCCGGGGCGCGGTCGTTGCTGCCCAGAGAGGAGTTCTCCGTGCAGGAGCCGTTTGTGACGAACACCAGGTCGTCCTCAGTGAGCGCCCTGACCTCCTCCCGGCCCTCCCGGACCCACACCAGCTGCTTTGCCACCTTTCGGCCCGGGGCGATGTCGAAGATCACGTTGGTGACCTGCGTGTCATACTGAAACTGCACATTGTGCTCCTTCAGGTAGTGCACCATGGGCAGGATCAAGGACTCATACTGGTTGTACTGGGTAAATTTCAGGGCCGAGAAGTCGGGCAGGCCGCCGATATGGTGGATGAACCGCTGGAGATACAGCTTCATCTCCAGGGCAGAGTGCCAGGTCTCGAAGGCGAACATGGTCCGCCAGTAGAGCCAGAAGTTGGAGCGGAAGAACTCCTCGGTGAACACGTCGGTGATGGTCCTGTCGTACAGGTCCTCGTCCCGGGTGAGGAAAAGCTTCATGATCTCCAGGGCGGCCTTGTCGCTCAGAGTGAACTTCCCGTCTGTATGGGCGTCCTTTCCCCGATCCACCGTGGCCCGGCACAGGGAATAGTTGGGGTCCTCCTTGTTCAGCCAGTAGTATTCGTCCAAAACAGAATTCTCCGGGTGCTCCAGGGATGGGATGGAGCGAAACAGGTCCCACAGGCACTCGAAGTGATTCTCCATCTCCCGGCCGCCCCGGATCACGAAGCCCCGGGTGGGGTCCTGGATGCCGTCGCAGGCCCCGCCGGGGAGCTTTAGCTCCTCCAGGATGTGGATGTTCTCCCCCTTCATCTGCCCGTCCCGCACCAGGAAGCAGGCGGCCGCCAAGCTGGCCAGGCCGGAACCCACCAGCCAGGCGGATTTCCGTTCCACGCCCTCCGGCTTACGGGGGCGGGCAAATGCCTCGTAATTTCCGCTGCTGTAATACATATCCATGACCTCCAGATCGAGTTTGTGAGGTCAGTATAGCGCCCCCGGCCCTGCCTGCCAATGGATAGAGGGGGCCCGCTGTCGCAAATTGCGACAGCGGGCCCCCTTTGTCTGGATCTCAGGGCTCTTTCCGCCGGGCCATGCGCTCCAGGGCCGCGGCGATATTTCCCTCCATCACGGTATTGACCCGGCTCACCAGCCTGGCGGGCTCCTCCTTCATGCCCCCCTGCATCCACTCCACCGTCAGCCCCACAAAGGCGTACTTGTAGAAGTGGGCCAGAAAGGCCCGGTCCTCCTCCGGGACCTGGGTCCCCGCCGCCCTCTCCTCCACTACGTCCCGCATCAGCTGGTAGGTCACCCGGTACAGGTAGCCCTCCAGCAGCTCCCGGCTGACGGAGTGGTAGGTATTGCGGACCAGGGCCCGGTTGTCCCGGATGTACTCCAGGACCTGGAGGAACCCCTGCTGCCAGGTGTCCCCGTCCCGCTTTCCCTCCAGCAGGCGCTGGGCGTCGGTGGTGTAGATCCACTCCAGCAGGGCGTAGATATCCTGAAAGTGGTAGTAAAAGGTCTGGCGGTTCACCCCGCACTGCTCGGTGATGTCGGCGATGGTGATCTTATTCAGCGGCTTGTGCTCCAGCAGCTCCTTCAGCGCAGAGGCCAGGGCCCGCTTTGTGATCTGCGACATGGCGCTCCTCCTGTCTCCGGTGCCTTCCGCCCACGTCCGGGGGTCAGGACAGCTGGAACTGACCGGTGTAGAGTTGATAGTAGCGTCCCTTCTGGTCCAGCAGCTCCTGGTGATCGCCCTTCTCCTGGATCTCGCCATGCTCGATGACCACGATGCAGTTGGAGTTGCGGACCGTGGACAGGCGGTGGGCGATGACAAAGACGGTGCGGCCCTCCATCAGGGCATCCATCCCCTGCTCGATGTGCCGTTCAGTGCGGGTGTCGATGGAGGAGGTGGCCTCGTCCAGGATCATCACCGGGGGATCGGCCACGGCCGCCCGGGCAATGGCCAGCAGCTGGCGCTGGCCCTGGGACAGGTTCGCCCCGTCCCCGGTGACCATGGTCTGGTAGCCGTCCGGCAGGCGGCGGATGAAGGAGTGGGCATTGGCGCTCTTAGCGGCGGCGACGCACTCCTCGTCAGTGGCATCCAGCCGTCCGTAGCGGATGTTGTCCATGATGGTGCCGGTGAACAGGTGGGTGTCCTGGAGCACCGCCCCCAGGGAGCGGCGCAGGTCGTCCTTGCGGATGGCCTTCACATCGATGCCGTCATAGGTGATGAGTCCTCCCTCGATCTCATAGAAGCGGTTGATCAGGTTGGTGATGGTGGTCTTGCCCGCGCCGGTGGAGCCTACGAAGGCGATCTTCTGGCCCGGGTTGGCGTAGACGGTCACATCTTTCAGGATGCGTTTGCCGGGCACATAGGAGAAGTCCACATGGCTGAACCGGACGGCCCCCTTCAGCTCGGTGAGGTAGTAGTCCTCCCCGGGCACGTTGCGCACGGTGCCCCGGATCAGGTGGAGGGAGGGCTTGCCCGTGTGGTCCTGGTACTTCCAGGCCCAGCCGTGGCCGGCCAGGGCGGCCAGGTCGGTCACTTCGGTGAGCCTGCCGTCAGAAGCCACCTCCACCCAGATGCCCTGGGAGGAGTCCACGCTGGGAGGCAGCAGCTTCAGGCCGCCGCTCTCGGTCCGCTCCGCCTGGCCCAGCTCGGTGAGGGCATCCTTTGCTCCCACCAGCACGGGGACCAGCGCCATGGCCGCGGTCCTTGGAGTTTTCCAGGCCCAGACACGGGGCCGGCCTGCGCCGTCAAAGACGGACAGGGTGCCGTTGGCGTCCTTCTCCGCCCCCACCAGGGTGACGGTCCCCTCGTCCACCTCGGGCTGGGTGTCCATCACCTCAAAGATCCGCTCGGCGCCCGCCAGGGCGGAGAGGAGGGTGGTCATCTGCTGGGAGATCTGGTTCAGGGGCTGACCCACCTGCTTGGAGTAGTTGAGATAGACCACCAGGCCGCCCAGGTCAAAGCCCTGGATGACAGACAGCAGTCCGCCGAATGCGGCGGTGAGGGCGTAGCTGATGTTCATCAGGTTGCCCGACACGGGCATGATCATGGTGGAGTAGAAGTTGGCCTTCTGTGCCGCGTCCCGGTAGGTCTCATTGAGCTTGCGGAACTGATCCTTGGCCTGCTCCTCGTGGGTGAATGCCTTGACCACCTTCAGCCCCTCGATGATCTCCTGGATGTCGCCGTTCACGTCGCCCAGGGCTGCCTGCTGCTTCTGATAGAAGCGGCGGCTGCGCCCGCCCAGCTTGTTGAACAGCACCATGGTGAGCGCCAGCACCAGGGCGGTGACCAGGAACAGCTTCCAGTTGATGAAAAGCATCATGGCCACCAGGCCCACGAACATCAGGCAGCTGGAGCACATGGAGACCACGCTCTGCTCCAGGGCCAGCTGCACGTTGTCCGCGTCGTTGGTGAAGCGGCTCATCAACTCGCCGTGGGGGTGCTTGTCAAAGTAGGAAAGCGGCAGGTCCTGCAATTTGTCGAACAGGTCCTTGCGCAGCCGGTTGATCCCCCGCTGGGCCAGCCGCACCATGACGGCGGACTGTCCGTAGGTGGCCGCGCAGCCGATGAGGTAGATGCCTACCAGGACCAGGATGGCCCGGCCCAGGCCGGCGAAGTCGGTGCAGCCCGACCAGATGAAGTCGTTGATGATGCCCCGCATCATGTAGGAGCCGCCGATGTTGGTGAACACCGAGATCAGCAGGCATCCGAACACGGCCATCAGGGGCAGCTTGCTGCGGGTGAGATAACCCAGCAGCCTGGATATGGTCTTGCCCAGATCCTTGGGCTTCTGATAGCCCCCCCGGGGGGCGCGATTGGGTCCCGGCATTATTCACCAACTCCTTCCTGCTGAGACTGATAGATCTCCTGATAGATGGGACTGGTAGCCAGCAGCTCCTCATGGGTGCCCCGGGCCGCAATGTGGTCATCCTCCAGAATGAGGATCTCATCGGCGTACTGCACCGAGGAGATCCGCTGGGCAATGATGATGACAGTGGTGTCCTTCAGGTTGGTGGCGAAGGACTCCCGAATGGCCGCCTCTGTGGCTGAGTCCACGGCAGAGGTGGAGTCGTCCAGGATAAGCACCGCCGGCTTGCGGAGCATGGCCCGGGCGATGCACAGTCGCTGCTTCTGGCCGCCGGACACGTTGACGCCGCCCTGGGACAGGCTGGTGTCGAAGCCGTCAGGGAAAGACATGATGAAGTCATAGGCCTGGGCGTCCTTGGCCGCCTGGATCATCTCCTCCTCTGTGGCCTCCGGGTTGCCCCACAGCAGATTCTCCCGGATGGTGCCGGAAAAGAGGATGTTGGTCTGGAGCACCATGCCGATGCGGCCCCGGAGCTCCTCCAGGGGGTAGTCCCGCACATCCACCCCGTCCAGCAGCACCTGGCCGCCGGTGACATCGTAGAACCGGGGGATCAGGTTGACCAGAGTGGATTTGCCCGTGCCGGTCCCGCCCACGATGGCCACGAACTGCCCCGGCCTTACATGGAAGCTAATGTGGGAGAGCACGTCGTCCCCGCTGCCCGAGGCCACATATTTGAAGGAGACGTCCCGGAACTCCACCTCGCCCCTGGGGGCGGGCAGGACGTGGTCCGTTCCGTCCGCCGCCTCCCCGGGGAGGGCCGCCCGGCAGATCTCCCCCTCCGGCTTGTTCTCCACAGAGGGCTCTGTCTCCAGCACTTCCTTGATGCGGTGGGCGCAGGCCTGAGCCCGGGAGAGCTGGAGCAGGGACATGGCCACCATCATCACGCTCATGAGGATCTGCACGATGTAGTTGATGAAGGCCTGGAGGTCGCCCAGTTCAAAGGTGCCCCCCATGACCATGCCTCCGCCGAAGTAGAGCACCGCCACTGTGGCCCCGTTGAGGGCCAGCATCATCACCGGCATGATCGCAATGATCCGCAGGCCCACCGCCAGAGCGGCGTCCATCAGCTCATCGTTGGACTTCTTGAACTTGATGCGCTCGTAGCCCTCCCGGACAAAGGCCTTCACCACTCGGATGGCCACCAGATTCTCCTGGAGCGTATTGTTCAGGTTGTCGATCTTGGTCTGCATGGTCTCAAAGAGCTTGGTGCACACCTTCATCAGAATGCCGATCACCAGCACCATCAGAGGAATGACCACCACCAGCACCAATGCCAGCCTGGCGTTCAGATAGAAGCTGATACACAGGGCGGCCACCAGCATCACTGGGGCCCGTACCAGCATCCGCAGACCCATGGCCAGCATCATGGTCATGGCATTGACATCGTTGGTCATACGGGTGATGAGGGAGGCGGAGGAGAAACGGTCAATGTCCGCAAAGGAGAACTCCTGCACCTTGTCGAAGAGGCACTGGCGCAGATTGGCGCCAAAGCCCTGGCTGGCAAAGGCAGAATACTTGGCCGCCAGCACACCGCACAGCATGGCCACGCCCGCCAGCACCAGCATCACCGCACCCAGCTGAAAAATGTAAGTCTCGTCGCCGGCTGGGATGGCCGTATCCACGATCTCTGCCATGACCAGGGGCAGCAGCAGCTCACAGATGACCTCCACCACGATGAGGATGGGAGACCAGACCGCCTGCCGCTTGTAGCCCTGCAGGTGGGTCAGAAACAACTGAAGCAAATCGATCATCTTCCTTTCTTGGTTTTTTAAGAAGCTTATGGTCAAAATGACGAGAAATCCAGCCGCGCGCCCGCCGCTTCATCGTTCCCGCCCTCAGGCAAGGGGAGAAGCCCGCACGCCGGCCAGGGGAGCCTGGAGGTTCTCCAGCATCCGCAGATAGAAGCCCCGCATCACTGCCTGCTCCTCGGTGGTAAAGCCGGTGAACATTCTGCGGGTCACCCGCTGCAGGCAGGCGAAGCAGTCGTCCACCGCCTTCTCCCCCTTGGCGGTCAGCCGCACCCGGTTCCTCCGGGCGTCCCCAGGCTCCGGCTCCCGGTGAATATACCCCTTTTTCTCCAGGGATTTCAGGGATGCTGCCACTGCGGGCGGCGAAATGTTCAGCAGCTCCGCCAGCTCCCTCTGGGCCTGCCCGTCCGGGCAGCGCTCCCCCGCGCTGCGCAGGATGCACAGCAGAGGGGGATGGCCCACTTCCTGCAGTCCCGCCGCGCTCAATTCCGCCTGCACCGCATTCCGATGCGCCTGATGCATCTGGTGTTCCAACACACCCAGATCCATGTTCAGACTGGACATATCTCCGCCCCCTTACGGAATATTTTTCAATCATTAACGGCTTAATAATTAACATGCTGATTATTTTAGCATTCGGCCATAAAAAGTCAAGGGGAGCCCTGTATGTTTCAAAAATTGTTCATAAATGGACCGGCCCTCCCCTCTGCGGAGGCTGCGTCCCCGTGTAGGGCGTAGTGCCCCCATCGGCCTGCACGGGATACAGGCCCCACCGCTCCCCATCCTCCATTTATTTCATTTTCAGAAAGCTTATTTGGAACATTCGTTTGACTTTTTTGCTTTCCTGTGCTATGCTTTTATTAAATGAACCGACGACGCCCATCTGTGGAAAGGAGTCAGACCATGGAGAAACTCACTGCGAAGCAGCAGAAGATCTACGACTACATCCAGACCTTTTCCGCGGAACATGGCTATCCCCCTTCTGTCCGTGAGATCGGCGCGGCTGTGGGTCTCAAGTCCCCCTCCACCGTCCATTTCCATCTGAAGGGGCTGGAGGAGGCTGGCGTCATCATCAAGGCAGAGGGCAAGACCCGGGCCATCACCCTGTCCGGCACCGGCCGGCCGGTGGCGGAGGAGCAGGACCCCCACGCCGATCAGATCCCGGTGGTGGGCAGTGTGGCTGCCGGCTCCCCCATCCTGGCGGAGGAGTGCATTGAGGACTACCTCACCTTTGATACCCAGGGCCTGTCCGGGGAGCACTTCGCCCTGCGGGTGCGGGGGGAATCTATGCTGGACGCCGGCATCCTGCCCGGGGACTTAGTGGTGGTCCACCGCCAGCAGGAAGTCCACAGCGGTGAGATCGTGGTGGCCCTGTTTGAGGATGAGGCCACCGTCAAGACCTATCGCCGGAAGGACGGCCATGTGTGGCTCATGCCGGCCAACGACGACTATACCCCCATCGACGGCGACCGGGCCGAGATCCTGGGCAAGGTGGTGGCGGTAGTCCGCCGCTACTGAGTCCCGCCCCGGTGTTTTTCCTGCCTCTGAAATAAAATTTTTGCCAGATCCCCGGGATTTTCTCTTGACATCCCGGGGATTTCCTATATAATAATTAAGCCTGTCTTTCTGATGAGACAGGAGATATCCTTGCTCCCGGGTCTTCCGGGGGCCATATGTCCATAAGGAGGTGCAAGAACTATGGCAAAAATCAACGCGAACTACGAGGCGCTCTACATCCTGGACCCCGCCCTGGGCGAGGAGGAGATCACCGCTCTGGTGGAGAAGTTCAAGGGTGTGGTGGAGGCCAACGGGACCGTCTCTGAGATCGATCAGTGGGGCAAGCGCCGTCTGGCTTATCCCATCAACGACCTGAACGAGGGCTACTACGTCCTGATGACTTTCAATGCCGCCGCCGCCATTCCCCACGAGCTGGACCGTCTGTTCCGGATCAACGACAGCGTGATGCGTTCCCTGATCGTCTGCAAGGACCAGTGAGGGAGGCGGGCATATGCTCAACAAGATCATCCTCATGGGTCGTCTGACCCGTGACCCCGAGCTCCGGCACACCCAGACCGGGACGGCTGTGGCCTCCTTTTCTCTGGCAGTGGACCGGGACTTTAAGGACAAGGCCACCGGCGACCGCACCACCGATTTCATTGATGTGGTTGCCTGGCGGCAGACCGGCGAGTTTGTCAGCCGCTACTTCACCAAGGGCCGCATGGCCGTGGTGGAGGGCCGCCTCCAGATCCGCGACTGGACGGACAAGGACGGCAACAAGCGCCGCAGTGCCGAGGTGGTTGCCGATAACGTCTATTTCGGTGACTCCAAGCGGGACGCGGAATCCGCCGGCCCGTACAGCGGGGGCTATTCCGCCCCTTCCGGCGGGCGTTCTCCCGCCCCCTCCGGCTTCGGCGCCCCCGACATGGGCGACCAGTTTGCCGAGCTTTCTGATGACGACGGGGAGCTGCCCTTCTGAGAGGGGACACCCGTGATACTTTGACCGATATGGTCTGAAAAGGAGGTTTCTCTCATGCCTATGGATCGTGATAACCGGGGCCCTCGCGGCCGCAAGCGCCGCAAGGTCTGCGCCTTCTGCGTGGACAAGGTGGAGTGCATCGACTATAAGGACGCCGCCAAGCTGCGCCGTTATATCTCCGAGCGGGCCAAAATCCTGCCCCGCCGCACCACCGGCACCTGCGCCATGCATCAGCGCCAGCTGACTGAGGCCATCAAGCGCGCCCGTCAGGTCGCCCTGCTGCCCTACGTCACTGACTGATCGAGTTTTATATGGATAAAAACCCGGCGATCCTGTGATCGCCGGGTTTTTTATGCCTGTTCTGCTTGATGGATCTGGTCCCCCAGGGGGATCTCGGGCATCAGCTCCCGGGAGATGATCTCCAGCATCCCCTCCAGCTTGGCCACGTCCTCCGGGGAAAAGCGGGCCCGGATACGGCTCATGACAGTGTTGAGATAATGATAGCTGATGTTGTAATAATCCAGATACTTCTGGGTCGCCACCAGGTGGTACTCCCGCTTATCCTCCTGGGACTGCCGCTTTTCTACATACCCCTTCTGGACCAGGCTGTTGATCTTGTAGGCCGCGTTGGGGGGAGAGATGCCCACGAAATTAGAAAACTCGTTCACCGTGGGCTCCCCCAGGGCCAGGATGATCTCCATGCAGAAGGTCTCCACTGTGGTCAGCGTGGCCTCCCGCCGCTTGAAACGCCCGAACACCGCCCGGTAAAAATGTAGCTTGAATTTGGTGTACACCTCGTTAAAATCCTTCTCCAGCAAGATGGACCCCTCCTCTTTTCCCCTGTTTTCTCTGCTGGAGTCCATTTTATCAGGGATCGCCCGGCTGTGCAACAGCGAAGGTCAATTCTCCCTGGGCCGCCAGCTTGCCGTTCACCCGGGCCTCCGCCTTGCCGAAGCCCACGCTGCCCACCTGGCGGGTCAGCTCACAGCGCAGCTCCAGCACGTCTCCGGGCACCACCTGGCGCTTGAACCGAGCGTTCTTGATCCCCCCGAAGAAGGCCAGCTTCCCCTTGTTCTCCGGCAGGGACAGGATAGCCACAGCCCCCACCTGGGCCAGCGCTTCCATAATGAGCACTCCGGGCATCACGTGATACCCCGGAAAGTGGCCCGCGAAGAAGGGCTCGTTCACAGTGACGCATTTGATGCCCTGGGCCCAGACGCCGGGCTCTCCGCCGGTGATGCGGTCCACCAGCAGAAAGGGCGGGCGGTGGGGCAGGATCTCCTGGATCTGATTGGCGTCAAGCTCCATGTCTCAGCCCTCCCACTTCTGGAACACCAGGCAGGCGTTGTGCCCGCCGAAGCCCAGAGAATTGGATATGGCGCAGCGGATGTCCGCCTCCCGGCCCTCGTTGGGCACGATGTCCAGGTCACAGGCCGGGTCCGGGACCTGATAGTTGATGGTGGCGGGGACAAACCCATCCTTCAGGGCCAACACACACAGGGCAGCCTCCACCGCGCCGCTGGCTCCCAGCAGGTGGCCGGTCATGGACTTAGTGGAGCTGACCATCAGCCGGTCCGCGTGGGCGCCGAACACCCGGCGGATGGCGGCGGTCTCCCCGCTGTCGTTGAGGGGGGTGGAGGTGCCGTGGGCGTTGATGTAGTCCACCGCCTCCGGGGCCAGGCCGGCATCGGCCAGGGCCTGCTCCATGCAGGCGGCGCTCCAGGCGCCCTCCGGGTCAGGGGCGGTGATGTGGTAGGCGTCGCAGGTGGCGCCGTAGCCGGTGATCTCGCCCAGGATCTGGGCCCCTCGGGCCCTGGCGTGCTCCAGCTCCTCCAGGATCAGCACCGCGGCCCCCTCGCCCATGACGAAGCCGCTGCGCTCCTTGTCAAAGGGGATGGAGGCACGGCTGGAATCGGAGGCGTCGGTCAGGGCGCTCATGGAGGTGAATCCGCCCATGGCCAGGGGCGTGATGGAGGCCTCGGCTCCGCCGGCCACCATCACCTCGGCGTAGCCGTCCCGGATGTGGCGGAAAGCGTCACCCACCGCATTGGCGCCGCCGGCGCAGGCCGCCACCGGGCAGATGCACATGCCGTGCAGTCCGAAGCGGATGGCGATATGGCCGGCCGCCAGGTTGGTGATCACCATTGGGATGAAGAAGGGGGAGACCCGGTCAAAGCCCCGGCTCTGCCCAGTCTCGCAGGAGGTCTGGAGGGTGCCGATGCCGCCGATGCCGCTGGACAGGGCGACGCCGATCCGGGCCCTGTCCTCCCGCTCCAGATCCAGGCCGCTGTGGGCCATGGCCTCCGCGGCCGCCGTCACGGCAAACTGGGCGAAGCGGTCCATCCGCCGGATCTCCTTCTTCTCCAGCACGCCGGAGGGGTCGAACTCCTTCACCTCGCCGGCCAGGGACACCTTCTGGGCGGAGTGGTCATAGAGGGTGATGGGGGCGATACCGCACACACCCGCTTTGGCCGCCTCCCAGGTTTCCCGGGCGGTATGGCCCAGGGGGGTGACCGCGCCCAGGCCGGTGATAACTACTCGTCTTTTTTCCATAGCAGTTTCCTTTCTGCGGCTCAAACCGCCATTCCTCCGTCCACGCACAGCACCTGGCCCGTGACATAGCCGGCGCCCTCGCCGGCAAAGAAGGCCACCGCCCGGGCCACGTCCTCCGCCGCGCCCAGCCGCTTCATGGGGATGGTGGACAGCAGGGCCTCCCGCGCCCCCTCCGGCAGGGCATCGGTCATATCGGTGGTGATAAAGCCAGGGGCCACCACGTTGACGGTGACGTTCCGGGTGGCCAGCTCCTTGGCCAGGGACTTGGACAGACCAATGAGACCCGCCTTGCTGGCGGAGTAGTTGGTCTGGCCGGCGTTGCCCCGCAGGCCCACTACGCTGCTGATGTTGACTACCCGGCCGCTCTTCTGGCGCATCATGGTCTTATAGGCGGCCCGCATACAGTGGAAGGCCCCCTTTAGGTTGGTGTCCAGCACCGCGTCCCAGTCTGCCTCGGGCATCCGCAGCATCAGGCCGTCCCGGGTGATGCCTGCGTTGTTCACCAGGATGTCCAGCCGGCCCAGCTGCTCCAGCACCTGAGCCACCATTGCGTCGCAGGCCGCAGCGTCAGCCACATCGGCCCGGAGGACCACTGCCCGCACGCCCAGCTCCCGGCACGCCTGGGCCGTCTCCTGGGCCGCAGCCTCGTTCCCGGCGTAGTTCACCGCCACGTCCGCCCCCTGGCGGGCCAGCTCCAGACAGACCGCCCGGCCGATCCCCCGGCTCCCGCCGGTGACCAGGGCCACTTTTCCCTTCAAGCTCATGCCTGCTCTCCTTTCAGCGCCTCACACAGCTTCTCGATGTCCTCCACCGTCTCCACCGCGTAGGTCTTGATGCCCTTTTCCGTCTTTTTCACAAATGCGGACAGAGCCTTGCCCGGCCCGATCTCCACGATGGTGTCCACGCCCATCCCCGCCATGGCGCGGATGGTGTCCTCCAGATAGACGCTGCTCTGAACCTGGCGCACCAGCAGCTCCGGGATGGTCTCTCCCGCCTCCATGGGACCGCCCTTGCAGTTGAACAGCACCGGGAAGCTCATCTCCCCAAAGGCGACGCTGCGGAACTTTTCCGCCAAAGCCTCCCCCGCGGGCGCCATCAGGGAGGTGTGGAAGGGGCCGCTCACCTTCAGCGGCACCACCCGCTTGGCCCCCGCCTGGAGGGCCAGCTCACCCGCCTTCTCCACGGCGGCGGCGTCCCCGGCGATGACCAGCTGGGTGGGGCAGTTGTAGTTGGCGATCTCCACCACACCGGCCTCTCCGGCCTGACGGCAGCACTCCGCCAGCTGCTCCCGGCCCAGCATCAGCACCGCGGCCATGCCGCAGGGCCGGTCCTGCACCGCCTGGGCCATGGCTTTCCCTCGGAAGGCAACCAGCTCCACCGCCGTCTTGGAGTCGAACACCCCGGCGGCCTGGAGGGCGGAGTACTCGCCCAGGCTCAGGCCGGCGGCCACCTCCGGGATGATCCCCTTCTCCCGCAGCACCGCCGTCACCCCGGCGGCAAAGGCCACCATGCAGGGCTGGGTGTACTGGGTCTGGGACAGTTTCTCCTCCGGTCCCTCGAAGCACAGCTCTTTCAGGTCAAAGTCCAGCTGGGCGCTGTCCAGCACCTGCCGGAAGGCGGGATAAGTCTCGTACAGGTCCTGCCCCATTCCCGGGTGCTGGGTGCCCTGCCCCGCATATAAAAAGGCCAATTTCATGCCAATGCCCTCCATTCTCTTGTCAGCTCCTCCATCAGCTCCCGGACGGAGCACATCCGGTCCAGCAGGCCCACGCTGGCCCCGCTGAAAAACAGGCCCTCCTCCCGGTTGCCCTTCACCGCCTGGATCAGTGCGTGGGTAATGCAGAAGGGGATCTCCGAAGGACGGCAGCCCTGCATACACTGGGCGCACCACTGGGGTTCCAGCCGTTCCCCCGCCTCCAGCCGGCGGATCAGCGGGGTGCGCACCGCGCGCCCCGGCATCCCCACCGGGCTGTGGATGATGGCCAGGTCCTCCTCCCGGGCCTCCAGCAGCACGTCCTTATAGCCCTGGGAGGCGTCGCACTCCCAGGTGGCAATGAAGCGGGTGGCCATCTGGACCCCCGCCGCCCCCAGCCGGGTGAGCCGGGCCATGTCCGCCCCGCTCCAGATCCCGCCTGCGGGAAAGACCGGGATGGGGTGCCCGTATTTTTCCGCGTAGGGGGCCGTCTCCGCCAGCACACCGGGGAGCAGGTCCTCCAAGGAGGGACAAGTCCCCTCCTTCAGTGCCTCCTCCCCAAAGCCCAGGTGCCCCCCCGCCCTGCTCCCCTCCAGCACCAGGAAGTCGGCGGTGGTCTGGTACTTTCTGTCCCAGGTCTTAAGGAGCAGCCGGGCTGCCCGGGGGCTGGACACGATGGGGGCGATGGCTGTCTTCCCCTGGGTCAGCGCGGGCAGCTCCAGGGGCAGGCCCGCACCGCAGACTACCGCGTCCACCCCGGCGGCCACTGCGGTGCGGACCGCATCGGCAAACTGCCGGGTGGCCACCATGGCATTGACCGCCACCATCCCAGCCCCCCGGGCCAGCTCCTTCGCTCTGCCGATCTCCCGGCGCAGGGCCCGCAGGTTGGCACCGGCGGGGTCGGTGGGGAAGTCCGGCTCCTGATAGCCCGCGTCTGCGGTGCTGATGGTGCCCATGCCGCCGCAGGCGGCCACCGCGCCCGCCAGGCCGCCCAGGGAGACGCCCACCCCCATGCCGCCCTGGAGAACGGGAATGGAGAGGTGATGTCCTCGTATCTCCATTCTTATCCTCTCAGCTCCGCCAGGCGGCGGTCGCAGCCCGCGGAGAGCTCCTCGAAGATCTGCCGCAGGGGCTTGATCTCGTGGAGCATCCCGGCCACCTGTCCGGCCATCAGGCTTCCCGTCTTGGTGTCCCCGTCAAAGACAGCCCGGCGCAGGCTGCCCAGGGTGTACTGCTCGAGCTCCATCATGGTGGCGCCGGCCCGCTCTTTGGAGACATAGGTGCGGGCCATCTGATTCTTCAGGATGCGTACCGGGGTGCCGGCGATCCGGCCGGTGACGATGGTGCCGCTGTCCTTGGCTTTCAGGATGGCCTGCTTATAGTTTTCATGAATGGGGCACTCCTGGCTGACCAGCAGGCAGGTGCCCACTTGGGCGCCGCAGGCCCCCAGGGCATAGGCGGCCAGCAGCTGCCGGCCGTCGGCGATGCCGCCGGCGGCCACTACGGGCAGATCCACGGCGTCGCACACCTGGGGAACCAAGGCCATGGTGGTCAGCTCACCCACGTGTCCGCCGGACTCGGTGCCCTCGGCGATGACCGCGTCTGCGCCGGCCCGCTCCGCCACCTTAGCCACCGCCACCGCGGGGACCACGGGGAGCACTTTGGCGCCGTACTCCTTCCAGACAGGGATATAGGCGCCGGGGTTGCCCGCGCCGGTGGTGACCACCATCACCCGCTCCTCCGCCACCACCCGGACCATCTCTTCCACCTGGGGGTGCATCAGCATCACATTGACGCCGAAGGGCCTGGCGGTCAGTTCTCGGCACCGGCGGATGTTCTCCCGCAGGCTGTCCGGTGTCATGCCGCCCGCGCCGATCAGGCCCAGGGCCCCAGCGTTGGAGACGGCGGCGGCAAATTCACCGGTGGCGATGTTGGCCATGCCGCCCTGGATAAAGGGGAACTCCGTCCCCAAAAGCTCATTCAATTTCATGGTTTCCTCCCGCATCCGCCCCTCGAGGCAGTTTGTTTGTCATCCCCACGTCCCCAGCGGAAAGAGCGCCCGGCGCTCCTCACCACCGGAACATTGCCCCGCCCCAGGTCAGCCCGGCGCCGAAGCCCAGGCACATGATCCACTGTCCCGGCCGCAGCAGCTCCTGCTCCGCCATCTCGTCCAGCGCAATGGGGATGGTGGCGGCCGAGGTGTTGCCGTACCGGCCGATGTTCTCATAGAACCGCTCCATGGGGACCTTCATCCGCTTAGCCACCCCCTCCAGGATGCGGTGGTTGGCCTGGTGGAGCACATACCAGTCGATCTGGTCCCTGTCCATCCCGGCCTTGTCCAGCAGGGACCGGGCCAGCTCCGGGACAGTCTTGAGGGCAAATTGAAAGACTTCCTGGCCGTTCATGTGGAGGTAGGCCGGGTGGTTGCCCGGGCCCGCCGCCCACAGGGCCTCCCGGTTGCCCCGGGTGCCCAGCAGGGCGTGCCAGGGGGCCCCCTCCGTGCTTTTGACCACTGCGGCACCCGCTCCGTCTCCGAAGAGGATGCAGGTGGAGCGGTCATCCATATCGGTAATGCGGCTGAGCAGCTCGCCGCCCACCAGCAGAGCGCAGGGCCGGGCCATCCGGGGCAGCATGGCCGCCGCGGTCTCCATGGCGTAGAGGAAGCCGGTGCAGCCGGCGCTCAGGTCAAAAGCGGGACAGTCCTCCGGCAGGCCCAGCTCCTGGTGGAGCAGGCACGCCTGGGAGGGGGTGATCCAGTCCGGCGTGACAGTGGCCATCAGGCACAGACCGATGTCCTGGGGGCCGACCCCCGCCCGCTCCATGGCCCGCCGGGCGGCGGCTACGGCCAGCTGGGTCAGGGTCTCCCCCTGGGCGAAGCGCCGCTCCCGGATGCCGGTGCGGCTGACGATCCAGTCGTTGCTGGTCTCCACCCGCCGGGCCAGGTCGTCGTTGGTCACGATATGGTCGGGCAGGCTGCGGCCAGTGCCCAAAATGCTCAGTCCGTTCATGGATTCTCCTTCCAGGGGGCGGCGCTCCCCATTCTGCGAAATTTCTCCTGCCGGCGGGCGGCAAAGCTGCCCTCTTTGACCACCCGGGCCAGGGCGGCGGACAGGCTGCGGTCCACCGCCTCAAACACCTCCTGGGGGTCACTGTGGGCCCCGCCCTCCGGCTCGGGGATCACCTCATCCGCCACCCCCAGCTCCAGCAGGTCGGCGGCAGTCATGCGCATCAGTTCCGCCGCCTCCCCGCTGCGGCCGGCGTCCTTCCACAGGATGGAGGCGAACCCCTCGGGGGAGAGGATGGAGTACACCGCGTTCTCCAGCATCAGCACCCGGTTGGCCACGGCCAGCGCCAGCGCGCCGCCGCTGCCCCCCTCGCCGATGACCACAGTGACCACCGGGACGGTGAGGCAGCTCATCCGGGCGATGGTGGAGGCGATGGCCTCGCCCTGCCCCCGGGCCTCGGCCTCCAGCCCTGGATAAGCCCCCGGCGTGTCCACAAAGGTGATGACCGGGCGCTTGAATTTCTCCGCCTGGTCCATCAGCCTCTGGGCCTTGCGGTATCCCTCCGGCCCCGGCATACCGAAGTTGTAGGCCACATTTTCCTCCAGAGTCTTGCCCTTCCGGTGTCCGATCACCGTCACAGGGTGCCCCTTGTAGAGGGCGATGCCCCCCAGGATGCTGGGGTCCTCCCGGTTCTGCCGGTCCCCTTTCTGCTCAAAAAAGTCGGTAAACAGGGCAGCAATAAAGTCCGCCGTCCCGGGCCGGGCAATATGCCGGGCCAGCACCACCCGCTGGGCTGCGGTCAGGATCTCAGCCACGGAACGTCCCTCCTTTCTCGTGCAGGCGCAGCAGTTTGGAGATGGTGGCCCGCATCTCGCCCCGGGGGACGATCCGGTCTACAAAGCCGTGCTCCTCCAGGTACTCCGAGCGCTGGAATCCCTCCGGCAGAGTCTGTCCGATGGTCTGCTCGATGACCCGAGGGCCGGCAAAGCCGATGAGGGCCCCCGGCTCCGCCAGGGTGATGTCCCCCAGGGAGGCGAAGGAAGCGGTGACCCCGCCGGTGGTGGGGTGGGTCAGAAAGGAGATGTACAGCCCGCCCGCCTCCCGGAAGCGCTGGATGGCGGCGGAGGTCTTGGCCATCTGCATCAGGGAGAGGATCCCCTCCTGCATCCGGGCCCCGCCGCTGGCGGAGAAAATGATGAGGGGCAGCCTGTTCCGCTGGGCATATTCCACGCAGCGTGTCACCTTCTCCCCCACGGCCGCTCCCATGCTGCCCATAAAGAAGCGGCTGTCCAGGGCGGCGGCGGCCACGCTGCGGCCCTCCACCCGGCCCCGGGCGGTGACCACCGCCTCCATCAGGCCAGTCTTATCCCGCTGGCGCTCCAGCTTCTCCTCATATCCGGGGAAACCCAGCACATTGGGGGCCACCAGGTCCTGGTCCAGCTCCCGGAAGCTCTTGGAGTCCAGCAGCATGGCCAGCCGCAGGTAGGCCCCGATGGTGTGGTGGTATCCGCACTTCGTACAGACATACAGGCTGTGGGACAGTTCCGTCTTGGGCACCACCGCCCCGCAGCTGGGGCACTTATCGAACACAGGCCGGGCCGCCAGCCTTTTGGGCTCGCCGTCCTCCCCCTTCCGCCGGGCCCGCAGCTCCATCAGCCGGGCCTTCCGGCGGGCAAAGATCTCTTCCATAGCGCTCCTTCCATCGCACAGGCCGGAGCGGAGGGACCTCTCCCTCCGCTCCGCGCCGTTCAACCGGGTCCTCCGGCTGAAAAGGTTCCTATCTCACTATCCGGCGGGGACGGGACTCACCCCTCCGTCCCGCAGTCCCAGGCCATCAGGGTCTCCAGATTTTCTTCCAAGAATCCCGTGTGGTACTGCCCCTTTACAAAGTCGGGCTGATAGAGGATCAGATGGCACAGTTCTGCAGTGGTCACCATCCCCTGGATCATCAGCTCCTCCAGCGCCCGGCGCATCCGGCGCACCGCCTCCAGCCGGGTGGGGGCCCACACCACCACCTTGGCGCACAGGGAGTCATAGTAGGGCGGCATCTGGTAGCCGCCGAACAGGGCAGTGTCCACCCGAACCCCGGGCCCGCCGGGGAGATGAAGGAATTCCACCCGTCCCGGGCTGGGCCGAAAGCCCTCCCTGGGGTCCTCCGCGTTGATGCGGCACTCCATGGCACAGCCGGACAGCCGGACCTCCTCCTGCCCCACGCTCAGGGGCAGGCCCGCCGCGATGCGCAGCTGTTCCCGCACCAGGTCCAGCCCCGTGACGAACTCGGTCACCGGGTGCTCCACCTGGATGCGGGTATTCATCTCAATAAAGTAGAACCGCCCATCCTCATCCAGCACGAATTCGATGGTACCCGCGCTCTCGTAATGGGCGGCCCGGGCCGCCCGGACGGCGGCCTGGCCCATCTCCTCCCGCAGCCGGGGGGTGAGGGCCCGGGAGGGGGACTCCTCGATCAGCTTCTGATTCTTCCGCTGGATGGAGCAGTCCCGCTCCCCCAGATGGATCACATTGCCCTGGGAGTCGGCCAGGATCTGAAACTCGATGTGGCGGGGGTGGAGGATCAGCTTCTCCACATACAGCTCCCCGTTGCCGAAGCAGGCCACTGCCTCAGACTGGGCGGCCTGGAACAGGGCCGGCAGGTCCTCCGGCCGGTCCACCCGGCGCATCCCGCGGCCTCCGCCGCCGGCAGAGGCCTTCACCAGCACGGGGTAGTCCACCTCGTCCGCCACCCGGCGGGCCTCCTCCAGGTCCACAGCCCCCTCGGAGCCCGGGACCACGGGCACGCCGGAGCGGCGCATCAGCGCCTTGGCCGCCGCCTTGCTCCCCATCTGCCGAATCACGTCGCCGGAGGGACCGATAAACTTCAGCCCGCACTTGGCGCACAGGTCGGCAAAGTCCGGATTTTCAGAGAGGAAGCCGTATCCGGGATGGACAGCGTCACAGCCTGTCTCTACCGCCGCCGTCAGGATGGCGGCCTGGTTCAGATAGCTTTCCGCTGCCCGGGCCGGACCGATGCACACCGCCCGGGTGGCCAACTGGACATGGAGGGCGTCCCGGTCGGCGACGGAGTACACCGCCACTGTCTCGATCTCCAGCTCCCGGCAGGCCCGGATGATCCGCACCGCGATCTCGCCCCGGTTGGCGATCAAAACCCTCCGGAACATTTCAGACCTCCCGGATGCGGAACATGGGGGCGTCAAAGCCCACCAGCTCTCCGTCCTTCACCAGCACTTCCTCAATGATGCAGTCCGCCGGAGCGGGGACCTCGCTCATCATCTTCATGGCTTCCAGCACACAGACGGTCTGTCCCTTCCGCACCTGGTCGCCCGCTTTGACAAAGGGGGCCTCCCCCGGGGCGGGGGCGGCGTAGAAGGTGCCCACCAGGGGGGCGTTCAGGGTCTGCCCCTCCTCCGCCGGAGCGGGCTGGGGCGCAGCCGCTCCAGGGGCCGCCGGGGCGGCCTGGATCTCCGGGGCAACCGAAACGGGGGCGGTCCCCTTCTCCAGGCGCAGGCGCAGGTTGCCCTCCTCCAGCTCCAGCACGGTACAGGCGGAGGTGTCGAACCGGTCCATCAGAGCCTTGATCTCATTCAGATCCATGGCTTACTGATGCTCCTCCAGCAGACGGACGATATCGCCCACAGTGACGATGCTCTTCAGCTCCTCGTCGGTGAGGGAGAAGCCCAGCACGTCGTTCAGCGCCAGATTCAGCTCCACGGCGTCCAGAGAATCGGCCTCCAGGTCGTCCACCAGGCTGGCTTCCATGGTGATCTGCTCGGGCTCACAGCTCAGGGTATCCAGAATGACCTCTTTGACCTTCTCAAACATAATAAAAACACTCCTTGTCGAATTTTAGTTCAAATTATTTAATTAAAATAATTTAGTGATATTCTAACAAGCCTTGGAAAAAAGTCAATTGTGAGTTTTCACAATTGTGTCCTCTCCGCCCGCTTTTCTTCTTTTTTAATTTTCATTTTCCTCTCCCTTTTTCCTGCAAAGGCAGAAAAAACCGCCCGGGATACAGCTCCCGGGCGGTCTCAAATATCATATACACCGGTCCAGCCCCGGTTGTGCCTCCCCCTGCTCCTGGGACGCCCGGCCGGTCCCGCCTTCTGCTTTGGCGGAGCGGTCACCTCTTCCTGCCGCTCCCGGGCCCGCTCCGCTCCTTCGCCGCGGCCCGCTCCAGCGCCTCCTTCACCGGCCGGGAGCGCTCCCCCCGGTTGTGCCGGGCCAGGATGGCGGAGATCTCCCCCTCCGCCTCCTCCACCTCCCGGCGGAAGGAGGCAGCTGGAAGGCGCAGGGCCCCGTGGCCCAGGATGATGAGCTGCTCCGCCCCGTCGGAGGTGACCACCCGCACCCGGTGCTCCCGGGCGATCTCATAGGTGGTCTTCTCGATATAGGCGTCCGCTGTCTCTGCCTCCTTGGTGTACACCACGTAGATCCCGTTCCGCCGCTCCACCGAGCCCGGGTTCCCCTTTACCTTGTAGGCGTCAAAGACCAGGATGACCACGCACCTGCGGAAGCCCTGATAGTTGGAGAGGATATCCTCCAGGGCCCCCCGGGCGGCGGCCACATCCTGGCGGGCCAGCCGCTCCAGCTCCTCCCATGCAAAGATCACATTGTATCCATCCACCAGAAGGTACTCCGGCCCCTGCTTCTGTGTCCGGATGCTGTACTTCTCCCCATCCAGGCTGGTGCGGGCGGGCTTCTTCTGGGGCTGGAAGGCCCTCTGCTCCACCTTGCCGTAGGTGCGCTCGAAGATGGCCATCAGCTCCTTGTCCTGCTCCAGTGAGCCCGCCGGCCCCCGCTCCGCCGGACGGACAGGCGTCTCTGGAGGAGGCGCCTCCTCCCCGCCCAGGCGCAGGCCGCTGTCCACATGCATGTGGGCGCGCACCTGGTCCCACTTCACTGTAACGCCGGCGCCGTGGGAACAGAACACCGAGTCCGCAGGGTTGTCCGTGTCCCGCTCCGGGTCATAGCCCAGGGCGGATACCACGCCCGCCTGATCTCCGCAGGGTCGGTAGCCCCCAGGGGTGCAGAACAGCCGGCCCTGGCCCCTGGTATAGGCGGCCACCTGAGTCCCGTAGTCCCGCAGCCCCTCCACCGGGGCCCCGCCGGTGAGCACTGCCTCCTCTTCCTGGCTCTCTGGGGCCGCCGCCTCGCCCCCCATCCGCTGGATGTCGGACAGGGCCCGCCCCAGGCAGGAGGCGGGCAGCTCCAGCCGGAAGTCGTACCAAGGCTCCAGCAGGATGCTCTCCGCCTGCATCAGCCCCTGCCGCACCGCCCGGTAGGTGGCCTGGCGGAAGTCGCCCCCCTCGGTATGCTTCTCGTGGGCCCGGCCGGCCACCAGTGTGATCCTCAGATCTGTGATGGGGGAGCCAGTGAGCACCCCCAGGTGCTCACGCTCCAGCAGGTGGGTGAGGATCAACCGCTGCCAGTTCAGGTCCAGCTGGTCGGTGGAGCAGGCGGTCCCTACCCGCAGGCCGCTGCCACGCTCCCCGGGCTCCAGCAGCAGGTGGACCTCGGCGTAGTGGCGCAGGGGCTCAAAGTGGCCCACTCCCTCCACCGGCGCGGCGATGGTCTCCCGGTAGACGATGCTCCCCGCGCCGAAGGAGATCTCCATGCCGAACCGCTGGGCGATGACCTGGCGGAGGATCTCCAGCTGCACCTCCCCCATGAGCTGGATATGGATCTCCCGCAGGCGCTCGTCCCACAGGATGTGGAGCTGGGGGTCCTCCTCCTCCAGCTCCCGCAGCTGCCGGAGAGCCGCGTGGGGATCGCACCCCTCCGGCAGCTCCAGCCGGTAGGTGAGCACCGGCTCCAGCACCGGGGGCTGTCCCGCCGCCTCAAAGCCCAGCCCCTCTCCCGGCCTGGTGCGGCTCAGCCCTGTTACAGCGCAGACGGTCCCCGCCTCCGCCTCCTCCACGGCCCGGTATTTGGCCCCGGAGTAGATCCGGATCTGGTCCGCTTTTTCTTCCCAGCGCATCTCCCCCTCCCCGCCGGTCAGGGGCGTTTTCACCCGCAGGCTGCCCCCGGTGATCTTCAGGTAGGTCAGCCGGACCCCTTGGGCGTCCCGGGCGACCTTGTACACCCGGGCCCCGAACTCCGGGGGACAGCACTTCCGGGGGGCATACTGCTCCACCCCCTCCAGGAACTCCGCCACCCCCTCCAGCTTCAGGGCGGAGCCGAACCAGCAGGGAAACAGCCTGCGCCTCTCCACCAGGGCCCGGATCTCCTCCGGCTCCACCTGCCCCCGCTCCAGATATCGCTCCAGCGTTCCCTCGTCGCACATGGCCACGCTCTCCTGGAGCCCGGGTCCCTCCTGGCCGAAGTCTACGCAGCCGCTGTCCAGCCTCTGGAGCTCTGCCATCAGAACCGCCCGGTCCGCCCCCGCCAGGTCCATCTTGTTGACAAATAGGAGGGTGGGGATATGATAGCGCTCCAGCAGCCGCCACAGGGTCCGGGTGTGCCCCTGCACCCCGTCCGTCCCGCTGATGACCAGGATGGCGCAGTCCAGCACCTGGAGAGTACGCTCCATCTCACTGGAGAAGTCCACATGGCCCGGGGTGTCCAGCAGGGTGACCTCTACACCGGGCAGCGGCAGCACCGCCTGCTTGGAAAAAATGGTGATGCCCCGCTCCCGCTCCAGCGCCTCCGTGTCCAGAAAGGCGTCCTGGTGGTCCACCCGCCCCAGCCGCTTCAGTGTGCCGCAGGTGTACAGCATCCCCTCGGATAAGGTGGTCTTCCCCGCATCCACATGGGCTAAAATTCCAATGACCAGCTTTCTCATGGTTCCCCTTCCGGTCCCAAAAACAGCGGGGCGTCACTGCCCCGCCGGACCGCTGTGTTCTGTATATTCCCATTTTAGAGGATTCAGCCCCTCAAATCAAGGCCAAAAACCGATGCGGCCTTCGCTTTCCCTCATTTCATCCGGATTGTGCCTGAACGCACCTCCTCAGACCTCCCCGCTTTCAGGTCTGTTTGGCCAAAGCGCGCCTGATTTTCAGCAGATGCTCCAAAAATGGTTTTATATTTTCATTTCTTTTTCTATATTGAAAATATATTTTCATTTTGTTATAATGCAGTTACTGAATCTGAAAACGGGGGGATCCCTATGCGCCCTGACCCTAATCTCCGCCCTGACTCCCTGATGCAGAAGATCCGCAGCGCCAGACAGTCTGACGCCTCCTTCCGCCGGGCGCACCGCACCGTACAGATCATCATGGCCTCCTGGGCGGTCATCGTAGTGCTGGACCGCCTGATCGGGCTGGTCTCCCACTCCTATACAGGGAGCTCCCTCCCCTTTGCGCTGGCCGGCGGGGCCGTCCTGGTGGGCATCGCCTTTTTGGGAGCCCGTGGACACATCCAGGGTGCCCTGATGGTCATGCAGATCAACATGGCCGTCTTTCTGGTCCAGTTTGCCGCCACCTGTTTTCTGTACAGGGAGCACACCGCCCTCTGGTCCACCCTGTTCTACGGGGTGTCCGCCGGTGTGCTGATCGCCGGCTCCCTGATGCTCTTTCTCCGCCGGGATCTGGAAGACTACCGCGCCGCAGTGCGCCGCTTCAAGGGGAAGCAGGACCGCGCTCCCCGTTTCTGCCGCACCAACAGCCGGCTCATCCGCATCAAAAAATAAGATTGCCTATCTGAGTGCCAAAATGTTGAAAAACAGTTTCCTTTCTGGCGGTTTCCTCCTATAATGGTTCTGTCGGGGCTGTGCTTTTCCGCCCCAAGTCCGCCATTTTATGATCGTAAAGAGGGAAACTGTACTATGGAACAGACAAAAGATGTTGTCACCCAGATCCGCACCCACTACGATTCTTTTTCCAAAAGCCACCGGAGGCTGGCTGATTTTATTCTGGAAAATCTCCACGAGGTGGCCTTTCTCTCCATCAATGAGCTCAGCCAGCGGACCGGGATCAGTCCGGCCACCATCACCCGCTTTGCCCGCAGGCTGGATTTTCAGGGCTATCCGGACCTTCAGCGCGGGCTCTATGAGCACCAGAAGCAGTGGGCCCCCTTCGGCCAGCTGAAATCCCTGCTCCGCCGGGAGACCCCTGCCGAGGACGCCGGACCGGACTCCCTTCAGTGGACCATCCAGAACAACATCGGCCTGCTGGAGGCCCTGTACACCCCCCAGCTGCGGGATTCCTTTGCCCGCGCCCAGGAGATCCTGCATCAGGCCCGGACCATCTATATCGCCGGGATGCGTTCCTCCTATGCCACGGCCTACTATCTGGCCTTCATGCTCCAGCAGATGTGTGACAACGTCCATCTGCTCACCACCTCCACCAGCGACCTGCCCACTGCGCTCAGTGATGTCCGTCCGGAGGACTGCCTGCTGGTCATCTCCTATGCCCGGTACACCAGCTCCTCCTATGACATCGTATCCCACTTCCACCGGGCGGGCTGCAAGATCGTCGCTTTGACCGACTCGCTCACCTCCCCCATCGCGCTGAAAGCCACCGAGGTGCTGATCGCCCCCAACGGCGGGAACTTCTCCCCCGTGGGAGCCATCACCCTGTGCAACTGCTTTATCACCTCCCTGGGCCGTCTGAACGCCCAGCAGACCCTGGAGCGGATGGAGCTGCAGGACAAAATTGCCCTGGAGCACCACATCTACCTCTGACCATCTGATTCCGCTCCTTTTTCTTCCGGTATTTTTGCGCCCTCCGGCAGAAGCCGGCCTCCGGAAGGTGCAGGAATATAATATGCCTGTCCCAACGGAAACCGCGAATGAAAAAAAGGAGATGGAAACTATGATCTTTGGGCTGCATCCCCTCTTCGGCTTCCTGCCCTTGCTGCTCTACATCGTTTTGATGATGATGGGCAAGGACATGAACGTCTCTGTCCTTCTGTGCGTGATTCTGGGCGCGATCCTCACCGGAGAATCCATTACCGGCTTCGCCGACACGCTCTACGCCTCCCTGGGCTCCTTCTGTGCCCTCATCGGCTTCATCATCGTCCTGGGCTCTGGTCTGGCGGAAGTCCTGTCCCAGACAAAAGTGGCACATAACCTGGTGTACATGGTGGTCAACCGCTTCAAGCTGAAAAGCAAGAAGATGGCCATTCTGATCTCCATGATCACCTCCACCCTGCTGGTCTCCCTGCTGGGCACCCTGGCCGGCTCCAACGCCATCATCGCCCCTATCCTGATCCCCATTGTGGCCAGCGTGGGGCTCACCCCCTCCACCCTGGGCGTCATTCTCCACGGCGCCGGAGCCACCGGCCTGTATGTAGGCCCCTTCGTCCCCCCGGTGGTCACCATCACCGGCCTGACCGGGCTCTCTTACGGACAGTACCTCATCACCGCCGGCATCCCTCTGGCCGTCATCGTCTGGGGCTCCACCTTCTTCATGGCCTGCCGCACCCAGCGGAAGACCGAGGCGCTGGAGGCCTATGAGGAGTCGGGGGAAGACGCTTCCGCCTTTGTCCCGGATGCCCGCTGCAAGCGCGCCACCCTGGCCTTCCTGCTGGTGATGGCCGTTATGCTGGGCTACGGCCTGGTGGTGGGCGCCGGCGCCAGCTACGCCATCCTGGTCATGATGACGGCCTCTATCGTGGTAGGCCTGGTGGGCGGCCTGTCCTTCCAGTCCTCCCTCACGGCTATGATTCAGGGCGGCTCCAAAATGTTCTGGATGTTCTTCATGTTCGTCCTGTTCGAGCCCTTCCTCAACTATGTCAGCGCCTCCGGCGCCTTCGATGCGGTCTGCCAGCTCATGCAGCCCCTGATCGATGTGGGCGGCGAGGTCGCCTTCCTCATGCTCAGCGCCGCAGTGGGCATCTTTGGCATCTCCGGCACCGGCGTGGCTCAGGCGCAGATCATCCACGAGCTGTTCCTCCCCATGGTACAGTCCCTCAATATCGCCATGCCTATCTGGGGCATGGTGGTCCTGGTGGGCTGCCAGGTCACCTTCTTCGTCACCCCCACCGTTGATATGGTGGGACAGATGGGCCTGGCCCGCTCCAAGAACATCAAGGCCATGCTGGCCAACGGCTGGGTCATCACTGTCATCACCTTCGCCTATGTCCTCATCCGCGCCATTTTGTACACCATGTGAACGGCATTTGATCAGATTGGAGATGTTTGTATGACGAACTTTGCACTGCTTCAGACCAACATCGCGTTCTGCGATCCCGAGGCCAATTTCAAGCGGGTCCGGGAGCTGTTTGCCCAGGCTATGGCCAAGGACCCCCGTCCCGACGTGGTCGTCCTGCCTGAGGACTGGTCCGCCGGTTTCTCTGATGAGATGTTCCACCACATGGAGGACTTCGTGGAGCCGGAAAACGGTCCCTCTGTCACGGTGCTGCGGGAGTTGGCCCGGCAGTACCAGGTCTGGGTGGTGGGCGGCTCCATCGCCACCCTCCACGCCGACGGCAAGATGCGCAACACCACCTTCCTCATCGACCGGCGGGGGGAGATCGTGGGTGATTACAGCAAAATGCATCTGTACAGCGACATGGACGAGCATGTCCCCTTCGCCAACGGTGACAAGACCGAGGTCTATGACACCGAGCTGGGCCGCCTGGGCATGATGATCTGTTATGATATCCGCTTCTGCGAACTGGCCCGCACCTACGCCCTGAAAAAGGCGGATGTGCTGGTGGTCACCTCCGACTTTCCCAATCCCAGGGTGAACCACTGGCGCACCCTTCTGACCGCCCGCGCCATCGAGAACCAGATGTTCGTGGTGGCCTGCAACCGGGTGGGCCCCAGCCCTATGGGGACCTACTGCGGCCACTCCATCATCATCGACCCCTGGGGCGACATCATCGCGGAGGGCGGCGGTGAGGAGGAGATCATCACCGGCTCCATCGACTACACCAAGACCCGGGAGGTCCGGGACCTGATCCATATGTTCCGGGACCGGCAGCCCACTCTCTACGGGGACACGCTGCTCCGCCCCGTGGACTGAGCCTCCCAAAAGGGGCCTGCCCCAGCATCTTTTTCAGGAAGAAGGTTGTGTATGAAAGCTGATCCTTCCCGCTATCTGGAGTTCCGCCGGGATATCCACCGGCATCCGGAGCTGAGCAACCAGGAGGTGGAGACCACCCGCCGCATCCGGGAATTTCTGGCCCGGGACGGACTGGAGCTGTGCCCCATCGGCGCGCTGAACGGCGGCTTTGTCCGCATCAACGCAGGAAAAGCCAGGACCCTGTGCATGCGGGCGGATATCGACGCCCTTCCTCTGACCGAGCATACCGGCGCTCCGTTCTCCTCCGTCCACGAGGGAGTCATGCACGCCTGCGGCCACGATATGCACACCGCCATCGCCGCTGGGATCGCCTGTGAGCTGAACCGGGTGAAGGATCGGCTGAACTGCAACATTCTGGTCCTGTTTCAGCCCGCCGAGGAGGCAAACCCGGTGGGCGGCGCCCGCCCTGTCACTGAGGCCGGTTTTCTCACCGACCAGCACATCGACGAGATGTACGGTCTGCATATGTGGCCCTCTCTGCCGGTGGGGGACATCGAGCTGCGGCCCGGCCCCATTATGGCGGCCTCCGACCGCTTCCGCATCGAGGTGCTGGGCACTGCCGCCCATGCGGCGGAGCCCCACCTGGGGGTGGACGCCATTGTCATCGGCTCCGAGATCGACTGTGCCCTGGTCCAGAAGCTCCGGCGGGAGGTCAATCCCTTCGAGCCCGTCTCCGTCTCTATCGGCTCCTTCCAGACCTTTGGGCGCTACAATGTGGTCTGTGACCGGGCCGTCCTGGACGGAACGGTCCGGACCACCAGTGAGGAGAGCCGAAACTACCTCCACCGCCGCATTCGGGAGATCCCCCAGCAGATCGCCTCCCTGTACGGCGGGCAGGCCAAGGTGGACATCCAAGCTGGATACGGCGTCCTCCGCAACTCACCGGAGCTGTTCCAGCGCTTTTCCACCCATGCGGCCCGGCTCTTGGGACAGGAACACGTCCACACGGACATCCACCCCAGCCTGATCGGAGAGGATTTCTACTACTTCAGCCATCAGGTCCCCTCTCTGTATTTCCACATTGGCTGCCAGGCCGAGCACCCTTTGCACAACGACGCTTTTCTTCCCCGGGAGGAGGTGCTGGGCGTGGCCATTGATCTGATGACCGACTACTTCCTCGCCCAGGCCTGATCTTTTTCTGAAAATCTGTCTTATGCCGCGCCCGGAAGTGACCCCGGGCGCGGCATTTCTAGTGCGATCTCCTCTCTCATTTATTTATTTGCTTCTTTCCCTTCCATTTTCTCACTTTTGACGTTCATAACAAAATTGTTGTTCAGTTTCTGTTAAAATCGTACACCTTCTCGGTGCAAATCACTGGACTTTCTTTTTTGTTTGTGGTAGTATCCATACGCTGACGGAGACGGTTGCTCTTTCTTTGATCCCAGCGGCCGGACGTCTGGGGGCATTGATGTCTTCTCTTAATTCCCCATAGGGCATCCGCCGCAGCCGCCACAGTTACGCATCATTTCGTCTGCAAGAAGGTAATCTGCCATGGAATCATATCATTTTATTTTTGATGTGGCCCTGATCCTGCTGGTCACAAAGTGCTTTGCCATGCTTACCAAACGGGTGGATATGCCCCAGGTGGTAGGCTCTCTGCTGGCCGGCCTGCTGCTGGGGCCCAGCATCCTCAACCTGGTCCAGCCCAGTGACTTTCTCGCTATGCTCTCCGAGCTGGGCGTGGTGGTGCTCATGTTCGGCGCCGGACTCCAGACCGATATCCAGGAGCTGAAAAAATCCGGCAAAGCTGCCTTTTTCATCGCCCTGATCGGCGTGCTGGTCCCCCTGGCGGGCGGCTATGTCCTGGCCGAGGTCTTCAACCACGGGGGTTCCTTCCTGGAGAACATGTTCGTGGGCACCGTATTCACCGCCACCTCCGTCTCCATCAGTGTAGAGACCCTGAAGGAGATGGGCAAGCTGTCCACCCGTTCCGGCAACGCCATCTTGGGTGCCGCCCTGATCGATGATATTCTGGGGCTGATCCTGCTGACCCTGATCACCAGTGCCTCTGACAGCAGCATCAGCCTTGGCATCGTGATGATCAAGATCGTGGCTTTCTTTGTTGTCACCGGCGTGGCTGGCTACTTCCTCCACGGGCTGATCCAGCGGTGGATGAACTCTGCCTCCTGGAACCGGAAGCGCTTCGCCGTCATCTCCCTGGCTTTCTGCTTCTTCTATGCCTATGTGGCGGAGGAGGTCTTCGGCGTGGCGGATATCATCGGCGCCTTCTTCGCCGGCCTGATGATCGCCAACACCACCCGGGCCGTCTATGTCAACTCCCAGTGTGAGACCCTCTCCTACATGCTCCTCTCCCCCGTCTTTTTTGCCAGCGTGGGCCTGAAAGTCACCCTCTCCTCCATGGATGGGACCGTCATCCTGCTCACCGTCATCGCCATCGCGCTGGCCATCGTCACCAAGGTCATCGGCTGCGGCCTGGGGGCCAAGCTGTTCGGCTACACCAACGCCGAGTCCCTGCGCATCGGTGTTGGCATGGTATCCCGGGGCGAGGTAGCCCTGATCGTTACCAACAAGGGGATCGCCACTGGAATGATGAACCCCATCTTCCTGGCCCCCATGGTCATCATGGTGGCTGCCACCACCATCGTCACCCCCATCATGCTCCGCGCCGTCTACCCAAAGAAGAAGGCCGAAGAGGATTACAGCGACCTGGTACAGAGCGACTTGGTGGACAACTACGAGGAGGTCAGCGACTTCGATTTGGCCGCCCAGACCATGCTGGACATGCACAACCAGCTCCAGGGCAAGGGCCGGGACGGCCGCTCAAAGGGCAGTGGGAAGCCTCCCCGCACCCCTGAGCAGGGCTGACCGTATCTCATTTTCAACAGCGGGCCTCCGGAATCGTTCCGGAGGCCCGCTGTTTCTCCTTTAACTCCCGCTTGCTTTCTCCAGTCCCTGTGATACAATATCACCGATCTCTTGTCTTGCAGTCCCCTGCCGGTCTGCCGTCCCCGAAAGGAGGGGTCCCCTTGTCTGAATCGATCTCCGCCTTCCAGGCCTTTCCCCAACTCCTGGGCACCTGGCTGACAGAGCACGCCCAAGCCGTCTGGTGGTACACCGCCCTGGTCCGCTTCCTCTTCCCCATCCTCGCCCTGCTGGTGCTGGTGCGGGCCATCCGCGGCCTGCTGCGAGTCCCCCACACCCCGGAGCAGTGGGGACAGCTCAGCCTGCCCGGCGGCGGCTCCCTCCCCATCGACCACTGGGAAAATATCCTGGGCCGCTCCTCCTCCGCAGATATCCGCCTCAATTTTTCCACCGTCTCCCGCCAGCACGCCGCCCTTCTCCGGGACGAGTCCGGTTCCTGGTGGGTCACGGACCTGGGCTCTAAGGGCGGCACCCAGGTCAACGGCGTCCAGGTCTCCCAGCGCACCCCCATCCGGGTGGGGGACACCCTCACCGTGGGGGGCGTGGACCTGCTCTTCCTCCCCCTGTCCCGGGAGGAGGGGGAACAGCTCTCCCGCCGGCGGCAGGAGGAGGCCCCTCTGCCCATGTGGCCCTCCCTGCTGTGGCTGACTTTGTTCCAGCTGCTGGCTGCCCTCCAGCTGGCCGTCAGTGCGGGGGCGTCGGTCTCCCCCAGCCTGTTTCTCCTCTTCCCCGGCCTCCCCACCGTCATGTGGACCTACTATCTGGCTTTGCGCCGCTGCGGCGCCCGGGGGTTCGAGATGGAGACCATCGCCTTCTTTCTCTCCACCCTCTCCCTGGCCGTCACCGCCTCCTCCGCCCCCGGCTCTGTGCTGAAGCAGTTCATCGCCATCCTGCTGGGGCTGACCGCCCTTGTGGTGCTGGGGGTGTGGCTGCGGGACACCAGCCGCACCCAGCGGCTGCGCTGGCTGATGGCTGCGGCTGCCATCGCCCTGCTGTCCGTCACCTTGGTGCTGGGACAGACCCGCTTTGGGGCGGCCAACTGGATCATCCTGGGCCCCCTCTCCTTTCAGCCCTCTGAGGTGGCCAAGATCTTCTACATCTTTGCCGGCTCCGCCACTCTGGAGCGGCTGTTCCACAGGCGCAACCTGGGGCTGTTCATGGTGCTCACCGGGGTATGTCTGCTCTGTCTGGCGCTGATGAGCGACTTCGGCACCGCCCTCATCTTCTTCGCCACCTTCCTGGTGATCGCCTACCTCCGCTCCGGCGACTTCGCCACCCTGTCCCTGATCTGCGGCGGGGCCCTGTTTGCCGGCCTGCTGGTCCTCAACTTCAAGCCCTACATCTTCCGCCGCTTCGCCTCCTGGGGCCACGCCTGGGAGTTCGCCTCCACCACCGGCTATCAGCAGACCCGGGCCATGTCGGCCGCCGCCTCCGGCGGCCTGGTGGGGGTGGGGGCCGGAGAGGGCTGGCTGCACACCGTGCCGGCGGCGGACACCGACCTCGTATTCGGCATGCTGTGCGAGGAGTGGGGCCTGCTCATCGCCCTGCTGGCGGTGGTCTCTATCGTCACCCTGGCCCTCTTTGCCGCCCGGGCCTGCCGGGTGGGCCGCTCCGCTTTCTATACCATCGCCGCCTGCGCCGCGGGCTCACTCATGGTGGTGCAGACCGCCCTGAACATCTTCGGGGCCATGGACCTGCTCCCCCTCACCGGCGTCACCCTCCCCTTTGTCTCCAACGGCGGCTCCGCCATGCTGGCCTCCTGGGGCCTGCTGGCCTTCCTGAAGGCCTCTGACACCCGGGAAAAGTCCAGCTTTGCCATCCGTTCTCCCGCCGGAAAGGAGGTACCTGTCCCGTGAAAAAGATCGAACGCCGGGCCGTGCTCTGCCTGGTGCTGGCCGGCCTGCTGCTGGCCGGCCTGGCCCTCTTCCTCTTCCGCTTCTTCTCCGACGGGGGGCACTGGGCCTCCTCCCCCTTCAACCGCCACCTGTACAACAGCGCCGGACAGCTCATCAGCGGCACCCTGCTGGACCGGGACGGTGAAGTGCTCTCTGCCGTGGACCAGTCGGGCAGCCGCACCTATCCCGATGGGGAGACCCGCCGCAAGTCCATCCTTCACGTGGTAGGCGACCCCTACGGCAGCATCGGCACCGGGGCCCTCACCGCTTTTGCCGACCGCCTCACCGGCTTTGACCTGCTCAACGGCGCCTTCGGGGCCCAGCGGGGCAATCAGGTATACCTCACCATCGATGCGGACCTGAATGAGACCGCCTACCGGGCCCTCAACGGCCGGAAGGGCACAGTGGCCGTCTACAACTACCAGACGGGGGAGATCCTGTGCCTGGTGTCCTCCCCCTCCTTCGATCCCCGGAACATCCCCTCCGGCTTGGAGACCGATCCCAGCTATGATGGTGTCTATCTCAACCGCTTTCTCTCCTCCACCTTCCCGCCCGGCTCCATCTTCAAGACGGTGACCCTGGCGGCAGCGCTGGAGGAGCTGCCCGACCTGGAGGAGCGCACATGGGTCTGTGAGGGCTCGGCCCAGATCGGGGACGGGACGGTCACCTGCACCGCTGCCCACGGGGAGCAGGACATCCGAGAGGCCCTGGCCAACTCCTGCAATGTGGTGTTCGGCCAGCTGGCGGTGGAGCTGGGCGGCTCCACCCTGGAGCGCTATGCCGGGAAGGCGGGCCTGACCAGCCGCTACTCTGTCAACGGCATCCCCACTGCCGCCGGCAGCTTTTCCCTCACCGGAATTTCGGACAACGACCTGGCCTGGGCAGGCGTGGGCCAGTACCACGACGCGGTGAACCCCTGCTCCATGCTGGTCTACATGGGGGCCATCGCCAATGGTGGAAGGGCCGCCGTCCCCTGCCTGCTCCTCCAGGTGGACACGCCGGGCCTGCCCGATCTGCCCCAGTTCACCCGCCGCACCGGCCGCCTCATTGCCCGGGACACCGCCGAGACCCTGGCCGACATGATGGCCTACAACGTCACCGCCGCCTACGGGACCAGCCGCTTTCCCAATATGGACCTGTGCGCCAAGTCGGGGACAGCGGAGGTGGGGGGCGGCCAGGCCCCCCACGCCTGGTTCACCGGCTTCCTCCGGGATGAGGACCACCCCTACGCCTTTCTCGTGCTGGTGGAGAACGGCGGGAGCGGCTCCTCCGCGGCCGGAGATGTGGCCTCCCGGGTGCTCAACGCTCTGGTGTCCCCCTGATCTCCCCCGTCCGGCAGAGGCCCTTCCCTGCCGGGCGGATTTTCTTCCCCCTTCCCGTTGCATTTGTTATGCCGATATGGTACAGTTGACTTATGTAACAGCCGCGGTGTAGAAAGGCAGGTGAGCGGCTTGGCGCCCAGCAAGGAAAAGCTCCTCCGTCTGGCCCATGTGGCCCGGCGCTACTATCTGGAGGACTGGAAGCAGATCGACATTGCCCGGGAACTGGGGGTGTCCCGTCCCCTGGTGAGCCGGATGCTGGGGGAGGCCCGGGAGCTGGGCGTGGTGCAGATCACCGTCTACGAACCGGGGGAAGAGAGCGCTGTCCTGCTGGACCGGCTGCGGCTGTCCACCTCCCTCCAGGGGGGCGTGCTGGTGGAGGACGGCCGGGACGACGACGCCACCAATCAGCTGCTCTCCCAGGGGGCCGTGGACCTGCTGCGGCAGATCGGCGCCCGCCGCCTGGGGGTAGGCTGGGGCCACCTGATCGGCCAGCTGGTGACCTGGCTGGAGGAAAATCCCCAGCCCAGCAGCACCGTCACTGATATCTTCCCCCTGGTGGGAAATGCCAGCATCCCTGCCCGCAACTACCAGTCCAACGAAAACGTCCGCCTCATGGCCCAGCAGCTGGGCGCCGCCCCCCACTTCCTCTATCTCCCCGCCCTGCCGGAGAGCCTGGAGGAGAAGCAGCTGCTGTGCTCCACCGAGGTCTACCGCCAGATCCAGGACCAGTGGGTTCAGATGGACACCGCCCTGGTCAACATCGGAAACTACCCCTCCAGCCCCGACTTTGCCTCCCTGGTCCGGTACGGCAGCCTGCTCCAGCAGCAGCACACCTGTGGACGGCTGCTGGTCTACTACTTCAACGAGGCAGGCACGGTGATCCAGTCGGATCAGGACTTCGCCATCCAGATCCCTTTGGAGCTGCTGAAGCAGTGCCCTCATATCGTGGGCGTCTGCTCCGCCAACACCAGTGAGAAAGCCCTGCGGGGCGCCCTCCGGTCCGGGATCTTCACCCACATCGCAGCCCGGGCGGAGCTGGTCAAGTCCCTGCTGGGCCAATAAGTAACATATGTAACTCCCTGCGGAGGATCGTCCCTCCACAGGGAGTTCTATTTTTGTCTGTTTTGCATAAATTTCAATATATCATTACGTAAATGACAGAGAAAAAAAGATCTATCTATTGATTTTTGTTACCTTTTATAGTAGTATCTACGCACAGAAGTAACACAGCCCAGCAGGAGCTTTCCTAAGTTTTGTCCAGGAGGGAGGTGACACCATATGACCAAGCAGGAATTTGCATCCCGGCTTCAGAACGCCTGTGCGGCAGTGACCGCCGCAGAGCAGGAGCTGACGGAGATCGACTCCCGGTTCGGCGACGCCGACCACGGCCTGACCATGAGCAAGATCGCCAAAGCCGTCTCCGCCGCAGCAGGGGAGTCAGAGGGCGGCATCCAAGCCATGCTGGACGATGCGGCCATGGCTGTCATGGTCCTGAACGGCGGCAGTGCCGTCCCCCTGTGGAACACCTGGCTGGATGGTCTCCAGGAGGAGGCCCCCGAGGGGAATGAGATCGATACGGCGGGCATCCAGGCCATCTTCGCCAAAGCGCTGAAGGCCCTCAGCGACATGTCCGGCGCCAAGGTGGGGGACAAGACCATGATGGACGCCCTGATCCCCGCCAGTCAGGCCATCGCTGCCTACTCCGGCAGCGATGAGGCCGGGCTGTTCGACGCCGCCGCCCAGGCCGCGCTCCAGGGGGCCGAGGCCAGCAAGCAGTTCGTCTCCAAGTTCGGCCGTGCCAAGAGCTACGGCGAGCAGACCATCGGGACCCCGGATGCCGGGGCCGCCTCCATGGCCTATTTCTTCCAGGGGCTGGCACGGCCCTGAGCGCATCTCCATTGATTTTGAACGGGAGGTACTCCATATATGAAAATGAAGAAGTTTATCAACTCCCCCGAGACCATCACCGACGAGGAGCTGGTGGGTCTTGGCCTGGCCTACCCCGACATTCTGGAGGTGGACGGCCATCTAGTCATCAGCAAGGACCTGGCCGACGCAGACCGGGTGACCATCGTCACCTACGGCGGCTCCGGCCACGAGCCCGCCCAGGCGGGTTTTGTGGGCAAGGGAATGCTGGACGTGCAGGCGGTGGGCGATATCTTCGCCGCCCCCAACGGCAAGCTGGTCTTTGACGCCATGAAGCTGGCCGATAAGGGCCACGGCGTGCTGCTGCTCACTCTGAACTACGCCGGCGACCAGCTGGCGGGCAAGCAGGCCATCAAGCTGGCCCAGAAGGCTGGGCTGAACTTCCGCCAGGTGGTCACCGGCGAGGAGATCCAGTACGACCCCAGCGGGGAGGACAACAAGCGGGGCCTGGCCGGTGCGGTGGCCCTGTATCACATTGCGGCCGCCGCCGCCCGGGAGGGCAAGAGCCTGGACGAGGTGGCCGAGATCGCCCAGCGGTACGCCGACAGCATGGCCTCTGTCACCGTCAAGTCCACCGACGCCACCCACCCCCAGAACGGCATGTCTTTCGGCGACCTGGGTGAGACCGACCTGATGGAGATCGGTGCCGGCCAGCACGGCGAGGGCGGCGGCGTCCGGGTGCCCATGATGTCCTCCAAGGATACCGTGGCCACTGTGGCCGAGGCCCTGTCCAAGAAGCTGGAGCTAAAGGCGGGCGACAAGGCCTTCGTGATGATCAACGGCTGCGGCGCCACCACCATGATGGAGATGCTGGTGCTGTTCAAGGACACCGTGGAGTTCCTGAAAGCCAAGGGCGTGGAAGTGGTGGCCAGCATGGTGGGAGAGATCCTCACCGTACAGGAGGCCGCCGGCTTCCAGATGAACATCGCCAAGTGGGACGACGAGTTCATCCGCCTGTGGAACACCCCCTGCCACACCCCTGCGTACAGCAAGGAGTAAGACATGGCTGACAACATCGGAAACAAGGCCGCCCACGACTATCACCTGGACATCGCCCCGGTCCAGGAGGGCTTCTATGTGAAGGGGGCCGCCCACTGCGACTGGGGCATGAAAAACCGTCTGTCCCGCCTCTTTGATCCCAAGTCGGGCAACACGGTGATGCTGGCCTTTGACCACGGCTACATCATGGGCCCCACTGCCGGGCTGGAGCGCATCGACGTGGTGATCCCTCCCCTGATCCCCTATGTGAACGTGCTCATGGGCACCAAGGGCATCCTCCGCTCCTGCATTTCCCCCGCCGCCCCGGTGGCCAAGTGCGTCCGGGTGACCTATGACACCACCGTCCTCTTCGATGAGATGTCCAATGGCGGCGGCATCGCCTGCGACATCGAGAACGCGGTCCGGATGAACGCGGACTGTATGGCCGTCCAGACCTTCATCGGCGCCCCCGGCGAGTCCCGCTCCCTGGAGCTGCTGTGCCGCACCGCCGATGCCGGCGCCCGGTACGGTATCCCCACTCTGGGTGTAGTGGCGGTGGGCAAACAGATGGAGCGCACCGAAAAGTTCTTCCAGCTGGCCACCCGTGTGCTGGCGGAGAACGGGGCCAACGTGGTCAAGAGCTATTACTGCGACGGCTTCGAGCGGGTGGCCGCCGCCTGCCCGGTGCCCATCGTCATCGCCGGCGGCAAGAAGCTGCCTGAGCTGGAGGCCCTGGAGATGGCCTATCGGGCCATCGCGGAGGGGGCCCGCGGGGTGGACATGGGCCGGAACATCTTCCAGTCCGACTGCCCCGCCGGCATGGCCCAGGCCATCGGCAAGGTGGTCCACGGGGGCTACACCGCCCAGCAGGCCTTTGAGGTCTACCAGGAAATCAAAAACGCTTGATCAGGAGGGAACTTTCATGTCCGCTGAGTATATGCACATTGGTATCCCCATCACCAACAAGAAGCCCGGCATGACCTACAACGAGGGGGCCAAGTTCTGGGTGAGCAACGTGGACGACTACGACTACAAGATCGAGTATCTGAAATTTGAGGAGGGCACCCCTTTCCCCGAGGTGCTTCACCGCTGCCCCCACGTGGCCTACAAGGTGGACAGCCTGGAGAAGTACATTGCCGACGCGGACAGCGTCATCTGCGGCCCCATGCAGGCCAACGACCAGGGCGACCAGCTGGCCTTCGTGTGGAAGGACGGGGCCATCCTGGAGCTGTATCAGCCCAAGTAGAACCATACTCTCACCCACACGCCAAGAGCGGGGCGCTCCTTCGGGAGCGCCCCGCTCTGCTGTCTGCCCCTCCGGGGAACTTCGCCAGCCGTCCCCGTCCGGCTTGCTGAGGATGGCTCCCGCCCCCTGACAGGGCAGATATTTCAGAAAGCGGCGCACCGCCATGCGGGCGCTCTTCCGGCTCCGGAAGGCCCTGGCACTGTCCGCCCAGCCCTTCGGGGCGGGGTCGGGCACTTCTTTACAAATTGGGGATAGAATTCCCAAAAAATCGTGGTAAAATGGAGCTTATCTGTAAAACCGGCGAGAGCCGGCACAAGGAGGAGCTCCCTATGGATATCGCTCAGCTGGCAGACCGCCTGACTGCGGAAACCGCCAAGATCATCTACGGCAAGGAGACGCAGATCCGCCTGATCGTCATGGCACTGCTCTCCCAGGGCCACGTGCTTCTGGAGGACCTGCCCGGCGTAGGTAAGACCACCCTGATCAAGACCCTGGCCGCCGTGTCCGGCTGCCGATCCAAGCGCATCCAGTTCGTCCCCGACCTGCTGCCCGCCGACATCCTGGGCATGAACATCTATGACCGGAACCGGGGGGAGTTCCGCCACCTGCCCGGCCCCGTGTTCACCAATCTGCTGCTGGCCGACGAGATCAACCGGGCGGTCCCCCGCACTCAGTCCGCCCTGCTGGAGGCCATGGAAGAGCGGCAGGTCACCATCGACGGCGAGACCCTTCCCCTCCCCACCCCCTTTGTGGTGATGGCCACCCAGAACCCGGTGGAGTCGGAGAGCACCTTCCGCCTCCCCGCCGCCCAGATGGACCGCTTTCTCATCCGCCTCTCCATGGGCTACCCCGCCCCTGAGGAGGAGCGGCGGATGCTCTTCTCCCTGGGAGACAGCATCCCGCTGGACGGTCTGGAGACTGTCACCTCCCCGGAGGAGCTGGTGGCCGCCCAGGACTCCCTCTCCCAGATCCGGGTGTCCCTGGAGGTGGCCGGCTACTTGGTTTCCTTGGTGGGGGCCACCCGCAGCCACCCCATGGTCCGGATGGGGGCCAGCCCCCGGGCCTCCCGGGCCCTGTTCCGGGCCGCCCGGGCCTGGGCCGCCATGGCGGGCCGCTCCTTCGTTACCCCGGACGACATCCAGGCCCTGATCCACCCCGTGCTGGCCCACCGGCTGCTGCTCACCAACGAGGCCCGGCTCTCCGGTGTCACCGCTGACGGGGTGCTGGACCAGATCGCCGCCCAGCTCCCCGTCCCCCCGGCGGCGGGAGATGAGTTCCATGGAGCGTAAGGCCCTGTTCGGCCGGGGCTCCAGCCTGCTGATCTCTTCCCCTGCCCTGGTGCTGTTCGGGGCCGGGGTCCTGCTGGCCCTGCGCCTGGGCAGCGGCGGGGTGGCGGGGGTATGCCTGTTCTTCCTCCTGCTGGGGCTGGCCGCCCGGTGGTGGGGGAGCAGAGCCATACGCGGCGTCTCCATCCAGGTGGAGTGCCCCCGCCCCCGGCTCTTTCCCGGGCAGCAGACCCAGCTCATCTACCATCTGGAGAACGGGAAGTCTCTGCCGCTGATCTGGCTGGAGCTATCCCAAAACGCCCCGGAGGAGGGGTGCCTCACCCCGGACGATGCCTTTGAGTCCTATCTGCAGCCCGCCCCGGATCAGGAAGGGGGCGCCCCGGTCCCCGCCCTGCGCCAGTCCTTCTCCTTTGTGGGGAGCTGGCAGACCATCCAGGTTGAGAGCACCTGGACTGCCCAGCTGCGGGGACTGTACCGGGTCCACCGACTGGTGGCCCGCTCCGGGGACGGCTTCGGGCTGGTCCAGGGGGAACAGCCCCTCCCCGCCGGGCAGATCCCCGCCATCGCCGTCTATCCCCGGCCGGTGGAGGTGGACCTCTCCCTCTTTCTCCGCCCCCAGTGGGACTGCGCCGCCGGCCGTCAGGGGTGGATGGAGGACAACACCGTGCTCCGGGGCTGCCGGGAGTACCAGCCCGGAGACAGCTGGAAGCATATCAACTGGCGCATGGCCGCCCGGGAGCAGGGCACGCCGGTAAACCTGTACCAGACCATCCAGCCCAGAGGGCTGCGCTTTCTGCTGGATGGGGAGTCCTTCTGCGGTCTCTCCCAGGACTGGAGGGAGCTGGAGGGGGCCCTGGAGGTACTGGCCTCCGTCCTTTCCGGCCTGTCTGGCGCAGGGGTGGACTGCTCCCTCTCCCTCCCCCACTCCCGCCTCTTCGGTCCCATGACCGTCTCCTCCGGGGAGGGCGGCGGGGACGACCTGCTCTTCTATCTGGCGGGCTACCGCTGCCTGGCCCAGCGGGTCCCAGAGGAGAGTCGCTCCCCCCAGGGGCCGGCCTTTCTCCCCTCCCGCTTCGCCGCCGACGCGGCCCCCCAGTCCGGCACCGCCTATCTGATCACCTGCTCCGGCAGCCGCCTCCCCGCCGCCCTGGTGGAGCGGCTGGACCCAGGGCAGCTGTGGGTGCTGTGCGCCCAGGACTGGGAGGTCCCCGCCCGGGCCGGGTTCCGGTCCCTCTCCTTGGACTCCCTGCGGAAAGGGGGGAGCCGCCCGTGAACCAGAGCCGTTCCCGCCTTGTCGATTTGGCCGGCCTGCTGTCCAATGTGACTGCCCTGCACACCCTGTTCTCCATCTTCGCCTTCCGTCAGACCGGCCGGTCTGATCCGGCCGGCCTGCTCATCTGGTGCGTCTGCCTCTCCCTGACCTGTGGGGGTCTGGCCCTGTTTCTCCGGCGCCCCCGGACCCAGCGCTCCGTCCTGCTTCTGGCGCTGACCGCTCTGGCTCTCCAGGGGGCCGTCGTCTGGCTGTGGGGGGTGCGCTATCCCTCCCTGCTGTCCTGGCTGTGCCTGCTTGCCATGTGGGGCTTCTCCTACTTCCGCTGCTATGAGCTGCTGATCCGCCCCACGCCCGCGGAGCAGCTGATGGTCTCCTTCGAGACCGCCTCCCTGGTCCTGCTGGCCGCCGCCCTGTGCACCGCCGCCGGTGTCCTCCCCCTGGACACAGCCCTGGCCCCCGCCGCCGGCACTCTGCTGGCCCTGGCAGCCCTGGCCGGACAGAGAGCCTCCAACAGCCGTCCCGGCGGACAGGCCGCCGGCTCCCTCCGGGGACGTCTGCTCCTTCTCCTGCTGCTGGCCGCCCTGGGCGGGGGCGCAGCCCTGTGCGTGCTGCTGTTCACCGGCACCGCCGCCCAGGCCCTCACCGCCCTCACCGGCTGGCTGCGTGAGCTGGCCTTTGGGGCGCTGGCCCTTCTGGACCGGTTCTTCCGCTGGCTCTTCTCCCTCTTCCCTGCCCCGGAGACCGGCTCCCTAAACCTGCCCGATCCCATCTCCGCCGCAGGCGGCCCGGCCGGCGAGGCCGTCCAGAGCAGCGATGCGGTCCTCTATGTGCTGGCCGGCCTGGTCCTGCTGGCCGGCGTCGGCGCGATCCTTTGGGCCCTCCGCCGGGGCGGAAGCCGCACCCGGTCCCACCCTCCGGTCCGCAGGGGCCGCGTCGTGGACCGCCGCAGCCCACGGGACACCCTGGCAATGCTGTGGTCCCGGCTGGCGGACCGCGTCCGCTTCCAGCTCACCTACCTGGCCCGGCGGAATACCCCCGCCGGCGTGCTGGTGTGGCTGGACCGCCGCCTGAAGCGCCGCCGCAGGGGCCGCCGGCCGGGGGAGACCTGCCGCGCCTTCCTGGACCGGGCGGCGGCGGAGCTGCCCGGCTGTGCCCAAGAGCTGGGGGAGCTGGCCCGCTGTCTGGACCAGCTCTACTTCGGCGGCGGAGCCCCCGCCTTCTCCCCAGCCCGAGCCTCAGAGCTCCGCCGAGCCCTGCGCCTGGCCTCCCGTCCGCCGGAGAGGCCCGCACGGCACTGACTCCCCCTCCGCGCCCCGAGATCTCCCAGTGGAGAGTCCTGGGGCGCTTTTTCTCCCTTTCCGCTGTCCTGTTGGTCAAAAAAACAGCTGTAAACGAAAAAATGCCCCCAATTTTCCGGAAAATACTCTATCCTTTTCCTCCTGTTTGTGATAAGATAGTAACCTCAGTGTGCAGAGGACCGCACGGCGTTTCGGGGCGGGCAGACCGCGGGCGTGCCGCCCTTTGTGCACTGAGCGGACGCAAACTGTTTTTACCATGGAGTGTAAGGAGCGAGACGACTATGATCACCGCCACCGATCTGGGGCTGCAGTACGGCGGGCAGCCCCTGTTTTCTCACGTGGACCTGCAATTCACCCGGGGCAACTGCTACGGCATCATCGGCGCCAACGGGGCTGGCAAGTCCACCTTTTTGAAGATCCTGTCCGGGGACCTGGAATCCACCAGCGGCACCGTGTCCATCCTGCCCAACGTGCGCATGTCGGTACTGAAGCAGGACCAGAACGCCTATGATGCCTACAACGTCATGGACACCGTCATCATGGGCAACCAGCGCCTGTATGAGGTGGGCAGGGAGAAAGAGGCCATCTACGCCAAGGAGGAGATGACCGACGAGGACGGAATGCGGGCCTGTGAGCTGGAGGAGGAGTACGCCGAACTGGGCGGCTGGGAGGCGGAGAGTGACGCCAGCCGCATTCTCCAGGGGCTGGGCATCGGCACGGAGTATCACACCAGCGACATGGCCACCCTGGATGCCCGTCTGAAGGTGAAAGTGCTGCTGGCCCAGGCCCTGTTCGGCAATCCGGACATTCTGATGATGGACGAGCCCACCAACAACCTGGACATCGACGCCATCAACTGGCTGGAGGACTTCCTGCTGGACTTTGAGGGCACCGTCATCGTGGTCAGCCACGACCGCCATTTCCTCAATACCATCTGCACCCACATCGTGGATATCGACTACAACAAGATCAAGATGTACGTGGGCAACTACGACTTCTGGTATGAGTCCTCTCAGCTGGTGCAGCAGCTCATCAAGAATCAGAACAAGAAGAACGAGGAGAAGATCAAGGAGCTCCAGGACTTCATCTCCCGCTTCTCTGCCAACAAGTCCAAGAGCAAGCAGGCCACTGCCCGGCGCAAGCTGCTGGACAAGCTCACCGTGGAGGAGATGCCTGCCTCCTCCCGCCGCTACCCCTGGGTGGGCTTTTCCCCCGACCGGGAGGTGGGCAAGGACATCCTCTTTGTCACCGATGTATCCAAGACCATCGACGGGGTGAAGGTGCTGGACAAGGTCTCCTTCATTGTGGAGCACGGGGACAAGATCGCCTTTGTGGGCGACAATGAGAACGCTCACACCGCCCTGTTCAAGATCCTCGCCGGCGAGATGGAGCCCGACGAGGGCACTGTGAAGTGGGGGCAGACCGCCACCTTCTCCTACTTCCCCAAGGACAACACCGAATATTTCAAGGACTGCGACGACAATCTGGTACAGTGGCTGCGCCAGTTCTCCCCTGATCCCCAGGAGCAGTATCTCCGTGGCTTCCTGGGCCGGATGCTCTTCTCCGGCGACGAGGTGTATAAGCCCGTGAAGGTCCTCTCCGGCGGTGAGAAGGTGCGGTGCATGCTCTCCCGGATGATGCTGTCCGGGGCCAACGTGCTCATGCTGGACCAGCCCACCAACCACCTGGACCTGGAGTCCATCGCCGCCCTGAACAACGGCCTGGAGGCGGTCAAGTGCAATGTGCTGGTCTCCTCCCACGATCACCAGCTCATCCAGACGGTGTGCAACCGGGTCTTCGACTTCACTGAGGACGGCAGGCTCATCGACCGGAAGCTGACCTATGACGAGTATTTGGAGCGGCAGAAGGAGCAGCAGGGCTGAGCGCCGCCTGCCCCCCATCCCACTGACTCAGGAGTGAAGCTCATGTCTCAATATGAATCTGAAATCAAGCGCAGAAGGACCTTTGCCATCATCTCCCATCCCGATGCGGGCAAGACCACACTGACGGAGAAGTTCCTGCTCTACGGCGGGGCCATCGCCCAGGCCGGCCAGGTGAAGGGCAAGAAGAACACCCGGGCGGCCACCTCCGACTGGATGGAGATCGAGAAGCAGCGCGGCATCTCGGTGACCTCCTCGGTGATGCAGTTCCAGTATGAAGGCTTCTGCATCAACATCCTGGACACCCCGGGACACCAGGACTTTTCTGAGGACACCTACCGCACCCTGATGGCCGCCGACTCCGCCGTCATGGTCATCGACGCGGCCAAGGGCGTGGAGGCCCAGACCCGGAAGCTGTTCAGGGTGTGCGCCATGCGGGACATCCCCATCTTCACCTTCATCAATAAGATGGACCGGGAGGCCCGGGACCCCTTTGAGCTGTGCGAGGAGCTGGAAAAGGAGCTGGGCATCGACACCTACGCCATGAACTGGCCCATCGGCTGCGGCAAGGAGTTCCAGGGCGTCTACGACCGCCAGAACCGCCAGATCATCCATTTCACCTCCAACACCAACGCCAGGGCCGCCACTGCCACCCAGATTGAGCTGGACGACCCGGCTCTGGCCGGGCTCATCGGCCAGGCCAAAAAGGACCAGCTCACCGACGAGATCGAGCTGCTGGACGGGGCCTCCTGCGACTTCGACATGGACCGGGTGCGCCACGGGAAGCTGTCCCCGGTGTTCTTCGGCTCCGCCCTCACCAACTTCGGCGTGGAGCCCTTTCTGGAGGAATTTCTCCGCATGACCACGCCTCCCCTGCCCCGGAAGGCGGGAGAGGATATCATCGACTCCTTTGATGACGATTTCTCCGCCTTTGTCTTCAAGATCCAGGCCAACATGAACAAGGCCCACCGGGACCGCATCGCCTTTATGCGGGTGGTGTCCGGCCGTTTTGATGCGGATAAGGAGGTCTACCACCTCCAGGGCGGGAAGAAGATCCGTCTTTCCCGCCCCCAGCAGCTGATGGCGGCAGAACGGGAGATCATCGAGGAGGCCTACGCCGGGGACATCATCGGCGTGTTCGACCCGGGCATCTTCTCCATCGGGGACACCCTGTGCGCCCCAGGGAAAAAGTTCCAGTTCGACCCCATTCCCACCTTCGCCCCGGAGCACTTTGAGCGTATCCGCTCGGTGGACACCATGAAGCGCAAGCAGTTTCTCAAGGGGGTGGAGCAGATCGCCCAGGAGGGCGCCATTCAGATCTTCAAGACCCCCTACACCGGCATGGAGGAGGTCATCGTAGGCGTGGTGGGCACCCTTCAGTTCGACGTGCTGGAGTACCGCCTGCGCAGCGAGTACAACGTGGAGCTGTACAAGGAGGGCCTGCCCTTCGAGTACCTGCGCTGGATCGTGAAGGAGGACGAGGACGCCCCCCCGCTGAAGGAGGAGGACCTGCTGCTCCCCAACGACGCCAAGCTGGTGGAGGACTACAAGGGCAATCAGCTGCTGCTGTTCGCCTCCCAGTGGTCCATCCAGTGGGTCCAGGACCGGAACAAGGGCCTTCAGCTGGCAGAGTTCGGCGGCGCAAAATTTTAAAAACATCAAATCAGCGGCTCCGTGGAAGCTCTCTTCCGCGGAGCCGCTGTTCTTTCATTCAAGCTTGGTCCAGCTCTGCCGGGCCATCCGACGGCAGGCCAGGGCTGTGGCCAGGAAGTAGCCTCCGTAGACCAGGATCAGCACAGCGGCTGTGGCCAGGCTGCTCCCCACCGAGTCCACCTCGCCCGCCGTGGCAATGATGTCGTTGGCCGCCTTCATCCCCACCATGGAGTGGATCAGGGCCAGCCCCAGGGGCATCAGGAAGGCCAGAGCCACCTGCTGGGAGGCCGAGCGGGCGATGAGGCCGTCGTCCGCCCCCAGCCGGCGGAGCATGGCGTACCGCTTCTGGTTGTCCGCCGCCTGGCTCAGCTGCTGGAGGGCCAGCACCGCGGCCGCCGCCAGCAGGAAGGTGAAGCCCAGATACAGCCCCAGAAACAGGGCCAGGATCTTGGAGCCCATGATGCTCTGATAGGCGTCCAGGCGGCTGGAGAAGTGGAGGGCGTAGTCCAGGTCCAGGGGGCGGATCAGCTGGATCAACTCGGCCTCCGTCCGCTCCTCGTCCCCTCCGGCGTAGTCCACAAACCACACCTGCCGCCGCACCTCCAGCTGTCCAGCCAGCTCGTCTGGGACCACTGCGTAGCTCAGGGACAGCCCGCCGGTGACCGCCCGGCGCTCTGGGTCGTCAGGCACCATGGGCACCTCCTCATGACAGCTCCCCCGCCCGCCGTGGGCCAGCAGGGCGTTATAGTCGGAGAGCCGGATAGCCGCCGACACCTCCTCCACCCCGGTGACCGCTGGGTCATTGTAGTAAAACAGTACGTCCAGCTGCTCTCCCAGACGGTCCAGGTCAAAGCCGCCCTCCGCCAGCACGGCCGGGAAGTCCACAAGGCCCGCGCTGTCGGCGGACTGATTCTGTACCGTCAGATCAAAGGGAGCCTCTTCATCGGCCGCCGCCTCCAAGGTGGAGTTGAGTCCGATGGAGCTGGCGGTGATGCCGACGGCCAGCAGCAGCAGGATGCAGATGACCGTCATGGACAGGTAGGTGGAGTGGACCCTGCTCAGCCACTGGCGCAGGGTGAATAGGTTCAGCCCCCGGAAGTAGAGCCCGGGCCGGCTCTGGACCAGCTTCACCACAAAGCCGGACAGGGACTTAAAGATCAGCAGAGTGCCCAGGGTGCCCAGGAACAGCATGGCCGCACAGATGGGCAGGACCGCCACAGCGATGGCCATGCCAAAGGTCAGCAGGATGGCATAGGCGGCCGCCAGGCAGACCGCCCCCAGCACGAACTGGACCACCGCCAGCCCCAGGGGCCTCTCCCGCAGCTCCTCATTTTTCCGCTCCCCCTGCATTAGGTCGATAAGCCGGGCCCGGGACACCTGGATGCCGCTGAACACCATCACGAGCAGAAAGATCAGGCCGAAATAGCCCACTGTGCGCACCGCTGCCCGAGGGGAGAAGGCCAGGGCGAAGGCGTCTACCCGGATGGAGAACATGGACAGAGTGAGGGCAGACAGGCCCTGGGAGGCCGCCAGGCCCAACAGCAGCCCCGCCGCCAGAGAGATCAGGCCGATGACCAGCGTCTCCAGCACCAGCAGTCCTGACACCTGCCGCTGGCTCAGGCCCAGCAGCAGATAGGTCCCCAGCTCCCGCTTGCGTCGGCGGATGAGGAACGTGTTGGCATACAGGATCAAACAGGCCAGCACCACCGCCACAAAGACGGAGAAAATATCCAGAATGGTCTGGATCAGCTGGGCCATGGGGTTTTGGCTCTGAGCCAGATAGACCATTACCCCCTGCCCGTCGATGGAATTAAAGGTATAAAACAGACACACGCCAAAGGTGAGGGTGAGCAGATACACCCCGTAGTCCCGAAAGGAGCGGCGGACGTTCCGCAGGGCCAGCTTAGAGAACATCTTCCATCTCTCCTCCCAGTTGGGACACTACCCGGATGATCTGGGCGAAGAACGCCCGCCGGTCCATCCCGCCCCGGCTCAGTTCCAGGAAGATCTGCCCGTCCCGCAGGAAGATCACCCGGTGGCAGCAGCTGGCGGTGAAGGCGTCGTGGGTCACCATCAGAATGGTGGTCTGCCGGATCTGGTTCAGCTCCTCCAGCCGCTCCAGCAGCATCCGGGCGGATCTGGAGTCCAGCGCGCCGGTGGGCTCGTCGGCCAGCACCAGGGCGGGTCGGGTGACGATGGCCCGGGCCGCAGCGCAGCGCTGCTGCTGCCCGCCGGACATCTGGTAGGGGTATTTGTCCAGACAGTCCTGGATGCCCAGCAGCCGGGCGTTCTCCTCCACCTGTTCCCGGATCTCTCCCGCCGGCGTCCTGACGATGGACAGGGCCAGGGCGATATTCTCAAAGGCCGTCAGGGTGTCCAGCAGGTTGCAGTCCTGAAAGATAAAGCCCAGCCGTTCCCGGCGGAAGCGGGCCAGTTCCTTTCCCCTCAGGTCGGACAATTCCTTCCCATCTACCAAGATGGAGCCGGAGGTAGGCCGGTCGATGGTGGAGACACAGTTGAGCAGAGTGGTCTTGCCCGAGCCGGAGGCCCCCATGATGCCCACATATTCTCCGCCTCTCAGGGAAAAGCTGACCCCGTTCAGGGCCGTCGTAGCGGCCCCCCGCTTTCCATAGACTTTTTTTAGGTCTGTGACCTTCAAGATTTCTTCCATATTCATGCGCTCCTTGCCGCAGGCGGCTCCGCCGCCCCAAAATGGTTTATTGAAACTGTATGAATGATACCATACAGTTGCTTCAAATGCTCTAAAGGAGCTCTTAGGGTTTTCTTAAGAAATCATAAAGCCAGGGACAAAAAAGCGCGCCCCGGATGGGGCGCGCCAGAAAGCAGGAGGAACAAACAGGAGAAACGCACTGTCACCGCAGGTCAGACAGTCAAGTGGTATCGGGACATCCATTCGTTGATCTGAATGAGGTAGGCCAGCATCTGGGGCCCGGCCATCAGCTGCCCGAACCAGGGCTTTCCATAGTCCCCTGCGTCGGACAACAGCCCTGCGCGCAGGGCTTTCTCGTCCACCAGGCTGTGGATGGGGGCGTCCCGGTCGTCCAGGATGGTGAGCAGCCTTGCCCGGACCAGCTGCTCATACAGGGGGTCGTGGGTCTTGGGGTAGGGGCTCTTGGGCCGGCGGAGCAGCTCCTCCGGGAGCAGGCCTTCGGCCGCGTCCCTCAGCACCTGCTTGCGCTGCCCGTTCATAGCCTTCATTGCCCAGGGGATGTTCCACACATACTCCACCAGATGGTGGTCACAGAAGGGGACCCGCACCTCCAGCCCGGCGGCCATACTCATGCGGTCCTTCCGGTCCAGCAGGGTGGACATGAACCAGTTCAGGGACAGCCAGCCGACCTCCCGGCGGCGGCGTTCCCACAGGGCCTCCCCCGGCAGGGCCGGCATCTCCGCCAGGGACTGCTGGTAGCGGGCCTGGACATAGTCCTCCACCTGGAGGCTCTCCCACAGCTCTGGCTTCACCACCGCCCTTCGGAACTCCAGGTCCGGACACCAGGGGAAGGTGTCCGCCTCCAGCAGCTCCGACCGCTCAAACCAGGGGTAGCCGCCAAACACCTCGTCAGCGCACTCCCCGGAAAGGGCCACCGTGTGCCGCTCCGCCACCTTCCGGCAGAAATACAGCAGGGAGGAGTCCACATCCGCCATCCCCGGCAGGTCCTTGGCCTCCACGGCCTCAGGGAGCAGCTGGAGCAGGGAGGGGATGTCGCACCGCAGCACCCGGTGTCGGGTACCCAGTGCCCGGACCGCCTTCTTTACCCAGGGAGCGTCGGCGTCCGGCTGGAAAGCGGACGCCTTGAAATGCTTCCGGTTGCCCACATAGTCAAAGGAGTAGGTCTCCAGGGGCTCCCGCCCCTGCTCCTGATAGGCCCGGGCGGCCACCGCGGTAATGATGGAGGAGTCCAGCCCGCCAGACAGGAAGGTGCACAGGGGCACGTCGCTGACTAGCTGCCGCCGGATCGCTCCCTCCAGGAGATGGCGCACCTTCTCCACCGTCTCCTCGTAGCCGTCCTCGTGGGGGCGGCTCTCCAGTGCCCAGTACCGACGGATCTGGAGGCCCTCCGGGCCGGCCATCAGCTGACAGCCCCCCTTCAGTTCCCGGACCCCCTCGAATACACCTGCCCCCGCTGTACGGGCGGGGCCGATGCCCAGCACCTCGCACAGCCCCTGCCGGCCCAGCCGTGGCTCTAGGCCCGGATATTGGAACAGTGCCTTCAGCTCGGATGCAAACACCAGTGCCCCGTCCTTCCAGGCATAGAAGAATGGCTTGACGCCGAACCGGTCCCTGCAGCACATCAGCCGCCTCCGCCCCCCATCCCAGAAAGCAAAGGCGAAGATGCCCTCCAGCCGTTGGGCCGCCCCATCCCCCCAGGCGATGCAGGCGTTGAGCAGCACCTCGGTGTCTGACTCCGTCTCAAAGGAGAAGCCCAGCTTCCGAAGCTCCCGGCGCAGCTCATCGGTGTTATAGAGCTCGCCGTTGTAGATCAACACATATTCCACGCCGTCCCGCACCCGGGCCATAGGCTGCTGCCCCCGCTCCGGGTCGATGACCGCCAGGCGTCGGTGGACCAGGACGCAGTCCGCTCCCTGCCAAAGTCCCTTTCCATCCGGCCCCCGGTGGGCAAGGGTCTCCCCCATCCGCTCTCCCGCTTCCCGCCAGACCGGGCCCGCGTTGTCCCGGGTAAAATCACAAAATCCGCAGATACCGCACATAAGTAAGCTCCTTTATCAGCCTTGGACCGGGAGCCCGGGCAGACGGGTCCGCCGCCGCCCGGTCCACATCCCATTGTATGCATGCGCCTCAGGTCTGTTACAGCAGAAACAGAACCAGCCCCCAGGCCAGCGAGGCCAGGACCGCCCCCGCAGCTCCCCAGGCCGGTCCGGGAAGCTGCCTGCCCCGGGCGTTCCATGCCCGGCTGCGGCGGAGATAGCCGTCCGCCGCCTGTCTGGCCTCCCGGATGACCTGGTCCGCGCTGACCCCCTCTCTGGCCAATGCCTCTTCTTTCACGATGAAAATGGCCTCCTCGAAGAGCTTGGGGTCCGGGGATTTCACCAGGATGACCTGGCGTGTGATGCCTTTGACCATGAGATACCTCCTCCGTTTCCGGGGCCCCTGCCGTGAGCCCCCTGTGTACACAGTTATTCTTGCCCAATTTTACCGGGTATATTCCGGCCCGGACCGCCGTACACTGGATCTTGCCAAGAGATCTGAAGGAGGGGCGGAGATGGACGATGAATCCAAGGAGCAGCTGCTGTCCCTGGCGCTGGTATGTGCGGTCAATCTGGCCGTGATCCTTCTCATCCCGGTGCTCCAGGGGCGGCTTTGATCCCGTAGGAAAATGCCCCTGGCGGCCGCATCCATACGGCCGCCAGGGGCATTTGCTGCCAGGCAAAGGGTCCGCGCACTTGACCTCTACGTTCTCCGCGCGATCCGCACCACCAAGGCGGTGCGGTCATCGGTGGCTCCCTCCGGGCTGTCGGTGATCAGACTCCGGGCCAGCTCCTTGGGGCTCTCCCCATCGAATTTAGCCAGCCGCTCCCGGACCCAGGCGTCGTCCCCAGTTCCGGCGATGCCGTCGCTGACCATAAGGACGCAGTCCCCCGCCTCCAGCCGCAGCCGGGTATGGTCGGGCACCGCGTGCTCCGAAGGGGCCAGCCCAGCGGGCAGGGAGCTGCCTGCGATCCGCCGCACCGAGCTCCCTCTCCGCACATAGGTGGGGGCAGCTCCCAGCTTGTACACCGCCCCCTCCCCTGTGAACAGGTCCACCTGAAGCAGGTCCACTGTGGTGAACCCCCCCTCCTCCTCTCCCCGAAGGGCCAGGGCAGAATTCAGTGTGGCCAGGGCGTGGCCCGTCTCCACCCCCGCCATCAGGAACTGCTCCAGCAGGCGGACAGCCAGGGAGCTCTCCCGGCCCGCCCCGGGCCCGCTCCCCATGCCGTCGCACAGCAGCACATAGAGGGTGCCGTCCTCCCGCTTGAAGTAGGTCCCGGCGTCCCCGCTCACCGTCTCCCCGTCCTTCTTCCGGGCTGCCACACCCGCCACCGCCATCAGCGGCTCCAGCTGGATCAGAGTCAGGCTCTCCTCCCCCGCCTCCGCCCGGGTAGGCACACCCAGCAGATCCGATAGGGCGGCCAACTCCTCCGGTGTGTCCAGAGTCTGGCATCCCTCCCCCTTCAGCTCCGCCCGCAGACGGCCGTACTCGTCCCGGTACACCGCCGTCTCCATCTCCAGTCCCAGCAGAGCCAGGTGCCGCCTCAGCTTCTGATTGCCTGCCGGGTCCGGGATCAGCTCCCGGCTCAGCTCTGCCGCCGCCGTCCCCAGAAGGGCGGACAGCTCCCCATACTGCCGGCACACCGCCGCCCGGCTCTCCCGGATGCGGCTGTTGTACTGCCGGCGGTAGAGCAGGGCGGTGAGCTCCTGGTTCACCGCCTCCACAAAGGCGGGGAAGTGGAGGCAGCGGTCGGCGAAGTAGCGGGGGTAGTCGCTGGCCACTCCCCGCCCCCGCTCCAGCATGGGGGCCGTGGCGTCGTTGAGGGCGTTGAAGGTGGTCACATAGTCCCGCTCCCAGCAGCTGGACCGGAGGGAGCAGGTCCGGCACACCCGACAGGCCGCCCGGTCAAAGACCGCCGCCACATCGTTGTCGTTCTCCGGCACCCGGAAGGAGCCCCGCAGGGACTCGTACAAGGTACGGAAGGCGGCGGCGGTGGCCTCCAGCTTTTTCTGCACATAGCCCTGGGCCCTGCCATCCGGGGGCGCCGTCTGGGCTGGGGCCAGCAGGCCTCCCAAGCGCTTCCACTGGCGCTCCGGCACCATGAAAAAAGCCACCGAACCCAGAAACACCTCATACAGGATGGCCAGGGTCAGCCCCCGGTCCCAGGTCCACAGGACGGCGGCCCCGTCCGCCGCCGCGAAGGCCGCCGCCGCCCACACCCGTTTCTTGCCCCGGAAGGCCCCTGCCGCCAGAGCGGCCAGCCCCCAGGCCATGGCGTAGAGTGGGACGCCCGAGCCCGCCAGATCCATGGACAAGCCGATGGTCACCCCAAGTACGGCTCCTGCCGCCAGTCCGCCCTGCCAGGCCCCCGCCAGCACCAGACAGGCTCCCAGCGTCCGGCCGAAGGAGACATCCTTCCATAGATACAGGTTGGAGAGGGAGATCAAGGTGGTACACACCAGGACCAGGGCCCCGGTCCGCCGGGCTGCGGAGCATACCCCCTCCCCGCTCCCCCGCCGTATAGGCAGCAGCAGCACCCGGTAGCACCAGGCCGCGGCCACCGTCAGGGCGATCTCACTAAGGAAGTAGATCACGTCCACTGTTCGCCAGCCCCCCTGGGACAGGTAGATGAAGCCGGTGCAGCCGTTCATCAGGCCTGCCACCCCGGGCATGGTCCAGGGCCTCTGGAAGAGCTTCATGTCGTAAAATGCAAAGCCCACCGCGAAGGTCAGGATGGCAGCGGACAGATAGCGCAGTGCATCAGAGAAGCCCAGCAGGGTCAGATAGCCGAATCCCGCCCCCAGCAGGGCCGCACCGCCGCACAGTCCGGTGCCTGATGCCCCCACCATGGCCACGCCGAAGGGGGCGAAGCCGCCGAACACCTCCGCCCCTGCCAGCACCGCCGCCAGCATTAGATGGATGCCCACCTCTGCCGTCCGCAGCACCGCCGGGCCGCTCAGCCCTGTCCGCCCCAGCCGGGCCGTCTGCCCCCGCAGCCTCGTCAGCCGCATTTTCAGATCCTCTCTGGCCGCCATCTCGTCTCCTCCTATGTAGCTTCCGGCTTGTCCGGAACGTTGTGCCCCACATTATAATCCATTATTTGGAAAAACATGGTCGGAATCAGGAGACGATTTCCTCCGGCGGCCTTTTTCCCTCCGGTTGCTTTTTGCCAGGCAATATGATATTATAACAATAGACCTATTGGGTGAGCACCTACCATCAGTCAGGCTGTTTCAGTCTGGCTTTTTTTATGGAAACAGAGAAAGGGAGGTCAACAGAAATGATGTTAAAAGTATTGGGGATGGCGCATGAGCAGGCCGTCAAAGGACTGATCCGGGATGCCTTTTCGGCGGAACCCTGGTGTGACCGCTGGGAGGATGAGGATGTGTTTCATTCCTATATTCTGGACGTGATGGGCAATCAGAATTCTTTGGCCCTGGGACTTTTTTCGGAAGATGTCCTGATTGGGATCTCTCTGGGCCGTCTGCGGCACTGGTACAATGGCATTGAATACTGCATTGACGACCTGTGCATTGCCTCAGAACATCAGGGACAAGGGTTCGGGTCCCTGTGGATCCAGCTGATCCGAAATTATGCTCGTCAGCACGGCTTTCGGAACATCTCGCTCCAAACCAAAAGAAACGCGCCCGCTTACCACTTTTATCAAAAAACCGGCTTTGAAGAGCAGGAGGACCGGGTCTGCTTTTCTCTGGACTGCCTTCCATGATCTGAGGGCAGTCCCCCGCCGCGCTCATCGCGCGGTCGATTTTTGCTCAGAGGGCAGAAGTTCCATAAAATTTTTTCTCTGGAATGTATAACCATCCCCGGGCCTGTCCACAATAGGCTTCGGAGGTGGTTCCATGAAACGAACCGTATTTCAGAAACTGGGCGACTTCGTACTGGGAAAGGGCTTCTACATAGTCCTTTTCCTCTGTGTCGCCACCATTGGAATTTCGGGCTATTACCTTGTTCGCACCGTCAGCAGCACCCCCGGAGAGGCGGAACCGGTCACCGGCAGCCCCACCGTGGTCCTTCCCGACAGCAGCCAGAATGCGGCTCCCCCCCATACCACTCCCTCTGTCACCACACCCACCACGCCTACTGTGACCGAGCCAGAGGACAGCGGGAGCCAGGAGGCTTCCCTCCCCCAGACCGTGGAGGAGGAGCCGGCCGAGACGGTCCAGCCGGTGGAGGAGGACCCTGTTCCCGCTGTCTTCACCTGGCCGGTGAAGGGGGAGATCCTCTCCGGCTTCAGCCTGGAGGTGCTGGCCTATGATGAGACCATGGGCGACTGGCGCACCCACAGCGGCGTGGACATCGCCGCCAGCGTGGGCACCAACGTGCTGGCCATCAGCGCGGGCACGGTCCAGGGAGTCTACGACGACGACCTGATGGGCACCTGCGTGGTAGTGGACCACGGGGACGGCCTGACCAGCACCTACTGCAACCTCAGCGCCAAGCCAACTGTTTCGGAGGGCGACACCGTCAGCACCGGCACCGTGCTGGGCGTGGTGGGTGAGACCGCCATCGCCGAGAGCAGCCGCCCCTCCCATCTCCATCTGGAGATGGCCCAGGACGGCAAGGCGGTGGACCCTGTGAGCTACCTGCCCCAGCGCTGAAGGATCAAAAGAGCTCCACGCCCTTGATGGGTGTGGAGCCCTTTGCTGTCTGCGGAATAATCTTATCCCCCGCCCCGCCATGCCTTTCACCAAGGGAGAAGGGCCCTCTTCAAGCCCGCCGGGCCAGGACTTCCAGCATATGGTCCGCGAACCGGTCCAACCGATCCCGGACCCCGGGCAGCCCCATGGCCTCCCCTGGGTCGTTGGCTGTCTCCAGCAGGGCAAAGCGTCCTGGCAGATAGAAGGACTTGTTCATGTTCATGGCCGAGATCAGCTGCCGGGCCACCAAGTCGCTGCCCGAATAGCCTGAGACCACCAGGGCGAACAGGGCCTTGTCATAGAAGCGGGTCTGGCGGAACAGGGCGGTGAGGCGGTTGATGAAGGCAGTGAGATTAGCGGAGAGTGCGTCGTTGTAGTTGGGGCACAGCATGACCACCCCGTCGGCCCGGCGCACCGCGGGATAGACCTCCCGGGACATGACTCCGCCATAGAAGCACTCCCCCTTCTCCCCGAAGTGGATACACATGGTGTAGGGACAGCCGGAGCAGTCGTCCAGTGTCCCGTTGCGCAGGCCGATCTCCTGGACACTGCACACCTCCCCCAGCCGCTCCCGCACCCCTGCCCACAGGGCCATGGTGTTGGATGTGTGGTGGCTGGAGGCGTGGAGGACCAGCAGCTCAGGCCGCTCCTTTTGGGGGAAAGTGAAGGTGTCCAGACGCTGGACCAGCTCCTGTGCCGCCGCCAGATAGGCCCCCATCAGGTCGGTGCCCAGGTTTTTGGCCTGGACGCGGAAGTTGGCCAGGGAGCCCGTCCCCTCCACCAGCGGCCGCCCGATGAGGGCGCATCCCGCCATATCTGCGGCCAGGGCCAGCTCTCCGGCGGTGGATTTGGTGTACAGCTCTCCGGGGCCATCCACGATCAGCGCGGCGGTGCATCCCTCCAGCAGGTCCGGCTCCCGCCGCAGCCGGGAGAGCATGCGGTAATACTCCAAATTCTGTCCCGCCCTGTCCAGGGCCAGGGCAAACAGGACCCGGTCTCCCGGCCTCAGGTCCAGCTCCTCCGCGGTGCGGATGGTCCTCCCCTCCCGGTCCGCCAGGGCGTGGGAGAGGATACCGGACAGGCGGACGTCCGCCTCCGGCCGGCCCGGGTATGGATGGATCAAAATGATGGACATGAGATCGCCTTCTTCAAAAGTTGATGTGCGGAGAGACCGGAAAGTTCAGTCTTTTCCCAGGGGTGGCCGCCGACCGTCCACAAAGGACAGGGACCCCAGGGCGGTGATCACCGCAGCGACAGAGAGGTGGAGCGCCACATTGGGGGGCGTAAAGTTGCAGGTATTGGACACCTCACCAAACTCCATCAAAAACCGGCAGGCCAGCCCCAAAAGCGTCATACCGAGGGCGAGGGCAGCTGATCTCCACACCTTGTTCCGGCTATACAGCACACCCAGGAGCTGTCCGATTTCAAAGTAACCGATACAGAGCATTAGCATAAAATACCAGCTGCCAAGCTGCCGCCCTGTGGTGAAATTATAGATGGGGAAGCCAGAACAGCCGAAAAGCACCAGAAATATACAGAGACCGATAAGCCAGCGGATGCGGTGGGCCAAAATTTTTTCTCTCATGGGACACTCCCTTTGTCATGCAGGGCAAGTTATTCCATTCGGATGCAGGGGCACAACAAATCGCGTCCTTACCGGTTTTCCCTCTATAATACCGACTTTAAATGCTCCGCCGCCTCCCGGATATGGCCGAACAGGGGGTCCGGGATACGGGGCAGCAGCTCGGTCTCCACCCCGGCAGGGGTATAGCGGTTCTTGACCCCCATAAAGACCCCGTCCAGGAAGACGGAGCCGCAGTGCCACGCCCCCCGCAGGGTAAGCAGGATGGACAGGGCTCCGGAGGACAGTGCAGGGGCTACATAGGGCTTAAAGCCGATCTCCCGCATGACCAGATTGGCGGTGACCGTCCTGTGGGTCAGCTCCCGGGAGACCTCCTCATCGTAGTGGTCGATGGAGTTGGCAATGAACAGTCCCGTGCCGTGGGGGCCGAAGGAGCGCCCCTCCGTCAGGAAGGAGGCCAGCCTGGGGTCCCGCTTTGCAAAGTAGGCTGCCCGGGCGTTCATCACCCCCAGGCCGAAGCCCTGGATCTGCTCTGGCCGCAGGCCCTTTCCATCCCATACGCCGTTCTCGTCCCGGTTGCTCTCCAGATAGGCGGTCTTGGCCAGGGGGTCCACTGGGTCGGACACCGCGCACCACAGCCCCTGGAAGTCGGCCGCCCGTGCCATGCGGGCGTACTGCTTCACAATGGCGGCGTTGTTTTCGAACTGGGCCATGCGCACGTCCTTCACCTGGGAGCCCACCGGCGGGATGCCCCGGGAGGCCACAAAGACGAACACATCGCAGTCAAACAACTTTTCCAGGGAAATGACCTCCACCTCCGGAAATGCCCCGTAGTCCCAGGGCAGGCTGATCTGCCCCATCTCGAACTCCCACCGGGCGGTGATCTGGTCGGAGAGGTCGCAGATGCCGATGGATGAGATCACATCCCCGCCCAGCAGCTTCAGCCCGGTGAGCAGAGTGGAGCCCACGTCCCCGATGGCCAGGATATTGACCCGCTTTTTCTCCGTCCCGGCCCTCTGGGACAACACCTGCTCCCACCCCGCCCGGCCGGTATTGACGGCGGTGAGCAACCCCTCCTCCAGGGCGGCGGACAGGGGCGCGTCCAGGGGAAAGTCCGGCAGGCGGGAGGCGTCCAGCACCTCCAGGCCGTGGGGGGCCCTCAGCTGGCCCGGACAGTTTACCTTGAAGGAGCCCCGGCCCAGCACCGGGTCCCCCTCCACCAGATAGCAGATCGGAGTCCCCGGGGCGGGCTCCGCCTTGAGATAGGGGAGGTCCCTCCGCTCAGAGGCCAGGAGCTTTCCAGCCTTTTCATAATAATAGAACATAATATTACACCTCGTAATGGTTTCCCGCAGATCATTTCCAGCAGTCGGCGGAGGTCAGCCCCGGGGGTGGGTCCTCAGCAGCTGCTCCAGGTCGTTCTCCAGATAGACCGACGCGGCCAAGTTGGGGTCATAACCCAGGCAGGTGCCCTTGTCGGGACACAGGGGCAGGATGACCGCCTCAGCCAGCCGGCCCAGAGTCAGATTCCGACCGTAGAGTGCCCGGTACTCCCGCTCCAGGGTGCCGATCACATCCCGGGCGGACTCCAGGCAGCAGCGGGAGAGTTGGAAGACGGCCTCCTCCCCGCACTCTTTGGCGAAGGGAGGGACGGCATAGGGCAGGATGTGGTTGATTCCCGGCAGCAGGCCGGGGACTGGGGGCCGGGAGCGGCGCACTGTGTTGCCCCCGATGAAGGGGTACAGGGTGGCCTCCACGAACCACTGCCGCAGAGAGGGCAGGAAGTACACGCTGTCTACCGGCCGCTTCTGCTGACTCATCAGGTCCCGGCCGTAGCCGGAGAGGATGCCCACCAGGACAAGCTGGATGTCCACCCCCTCCTGGCGCAGGACGGGGTCCAGGGCCTTGATGCGCACCCCGGGGTGCATCAGGTCGTCCACCAGGATGACGGGCCGGTCAAAGGATTTGATGGTGCGCACCTGGCAGGGGATGGAGGCGTAGTTGGGAAATGCCTCGATGGTGCTCTCGCTGAGGTCAGGGGAGTACACCCGGTCGGTGTGGATGGTCTTGGTGACCGTGTTGGGCACAGTCTTGCCCCGGAGCAGCTTACCGAAGGGGACGCACATATATTTCCCCAGCTTCCGGGGGGTGGTGGGCTCCTGAGGCACCTGGTTGAACTGGGTGATCATCCGCAGCAGCCGGTGGTGGATCACGTCGGCAGACAGGGTGAGGACCAGGTTGCCTGGATACAGGCCGGTGAGGGCGGTCTGGAGCCGCTGGTGTCCCCGCCGGATGGCGGCGAGCACCCTAGGGTTGCGGCTCAGGGGCTCCTGAATGGTGGTCTCCAAATTCTGGAGCAGCACCACCGGGGCCCGCAGATCGGCCTCCAGCGGCCCCCCATCCCGGCGGATGAAGCCCTGCCGCCGGAAGAGCTCCTCTGTCTCCGGGGAGCACAGCCCCTCGTGGGGGTGGAAGACAGCGTAGACGCACTCCGCCTCCAGGGCGTGGGAGAGCACCTCGCTGACCAGCAGCTGGGCATAGTCCTTCTCCTGCTCCTCTTCGGCGGCCAGGCCGGTGATGAACAAAGTCTTACCTCCCGCCCGCAGGCGCACCTGGTCCGCCAGATCGGCGTTTTGAAACGCGGAGTAGAGGTCGGCTGTAGACAGATAGCGGAAGCTGAGCCAACCCAGCATGGGCTCCCCGCCCTCCCGACGGTGGCGCAGCACCAGCAACTGGTCCCCGTCCCGGAGGATAGCGGTCCGCAGGCTCTCCCGCTCCCGGTGCCCAGCAGTGACATCGGCCACCAGCAGGGGGGCCGGCCGCTCCACCCACTGGAAGGACAGGTCCCGGGCGTTGAGCAGGGGCTTGTCCTGGGTGTCGCGGAGGTACAGGCCGTTCTGATAGATGAAGTCCTGGATCACCGGGTCGATGAAGGTGGAGATGTCCCGGTTCATGTCCACGTTCTCCCGGATACGGGTAGAGCTGATGTCCTCCAGGTGGGGGGGCAGCTGGAGCTGGATCACTTTTCCGGTGATGCCCAGCTCCTTTCCCTCCGGCAGGGGGGGCTGGCCCGCCCTGCGGAAGATGATGTGGTCCATGGAGTGGACCGACCAGTCCACAGGGGCGGCCTGATAGGCGCTGGCGTGGCCCACCACATCGCTGCCCACCACCAGATAGACCTCCTGGCCGGGGAAGAGCTCCCGCAGGCGGCGCAGGTCCCTGGGGTTGGACAGGTTCACCGGGATATCGTTGGGAAACAGGTGGATGTGGAAGTCCCCGGCGATGGACAGGTTGACGATCTGCCGGCGGATCATGTGGGGCTGGGGCTTTTTGGACCAGGAGAACTCGTCCACCGCCAGATACACCTCAAAGCCCATCTCCCGAATGGCGTGGGCGATGCCCTTGTGGGACAGGGTGAAGGGGTCAAAGGTGCCGGGGAAAAAGGCGATCTTCCGGGGCTGGGAGAAGGCGAAGGGCCCCTTGTCCAACCGCCGCAGGGCGATGAAGCGGTTGATGTGGGCCAGGGCGGAAGCCCGGTAGAAGAAGGTCAGCGGGTCCTGACGGGGGCCCGCCTGGATGAGGAAGAGGAGCTTGCGGTAGCACAGGGAGAACAGGCGGGACTTCTCCTCCATGGAGAGCACCGGGCTGTCGAAGAGCATGGTCCCGGTGACCAGAAGGGCCTCCTGCCGCACCTCCTCCCGGTAGTGGGCCAGCCCCTGGAGCAGCAGGCCCAGCAGCTCCTGGCGGCGGGCCTCATAGGCCCGCTCCGGCTCAGGGAAGCGCCCCCGGTAGGCGGGGTAGTGCTGGAGCAGCACCCCCACGGTGTTCAGCGCCCCGGACACGGCGATGTTGGTGGGGGAGCCCAGCAGGTTCTTCAGCCACAGCACCTGCTCGTCCAGCTCGCTGGGGTGGAGGGACAGGGCAGCCCGGCCCAGATACTCCGGGATATACTTGGAGATCTGGTACTGGCCCATCTCCAGGCCCTTGCCCAGCTCCACCACCACCTCGTTGCGCTGCTCCCGGCGCAGCAGGGGGATCAGGCGGACCAGGGCCTCGCCGGCGGCGTGGCGGACGCCCACCCGCTCGGACACCTTCACCAGGTTGGAGAAGTGGGTGGCGATGTGGAGCATGTGCTCCCGCAGGCCGTGCTCCACCTGGTCCTGGAGCAGCTCGATGCCCACCACCTTGATGATCCAGTGTGTGGCGCTCTTCAGGTTGTCCAGGAAGATCTCGCTGGTCACGTCCTGCTCATACAGGGCCGCCTGATAGTCGGACACGTCCTCCCCCGCCCGCTGGAGGACCTTATACCGCAGGAAGAGCAGCGGCAGGCTCCCGCCGGCGGCAGACCGGGCGGCCGCCGCGATCTGAGCCATCTGGGGGTGATCCTGGGGCAGGGAGCGCTGGGCCTCCCGCAGGAACTGGAGGGCCGCCGCCTGGAGGCGCAGGTTGCCGGAGGCGGCGAACCAGGCCGCAAAGCGGATGAGGCCGCCCCGGGTCTCCTGGTCATATTGCTGGGCGGGCAGATAGCGGATGGCGTCCAGCAGGGTGAAGGCGGTATCCTCGTCCTTCTCCTCCGGCCGGTCATAGTAGCGCAGCAGCGCCCCGATGAAGCGTGGCATGGTCTCGCTCCGGCCGTACTCCAGCAGGGCGTCCACCACCAGCTTCAGGGTATAGCCGATCTGGCCCCGCTGCTGGGGGGTGGTCTTGTGGTCGGGGTAGATGAGCTTGTCCAGATACTCCTCCCACAGGGTGAAGGGCACCTCCTCCGCCGGGTCAGTGCGGGCGTCGGCAGGCACCTCCTTGCGGTAGACCAGGTGGAATTTGGCGATGATCTTTCCGATGAGGCTGGCTGCCTGGCGCCGGATATCCCCCTCCCGGTGGATCAGCAGCTCATAGAGGAATGCCAGGGCCTGGGTCTTCTGCCGCACGGACAGATAGGTGCAGTACTCGTCGAACACATCCAGATAGGCCCGCAGCTGCTGCCAGCTCTTGGCCGAGCGGGCGGCCTCGATGATGTTGCCGAACTTCCGCTCGCTGCTCAACTGGTGCATCAGCTTCAGGTTGTGCTCTACCGACAGCAGGATCAGACTGTCCACCGTCTCGTCCGGGGGCATCAGGGCCGGGTCCTTGGGGGGCTTCCGCGCCCCCGGCTGCCCGGTCAGGTCTACGTCCACCCCCAGAGAGCGCATGTAGTCCTCGAAATCGTGGAGCTTGCCGTAGACGAACTCATACCGGCGGCGCTTTGCCTGGTCCACATTCTCCAGCTTCCTCAGGATGATGTGGAAGGACTCCTCCAGGGGATAGAGGATGGTGGTCTCCCGCCCCTGCTCATCCCGTCCCTGCTTGCTGCGGAAGTCGGCGTAGATCAGACACAGGGACTCCATGGAGAGGGTGTCCAGCTCCAGGTCCCAGGTGGAGTGGTTGGCAGCGATGTGGCTGACGGCGGGCATCCCCCGCCCCAGCAGCCACTGGTCGGTGTAGTAGTAGTGGAGGAGCGGGACACGCTCCCCGGGCCGGCAGCCGAACTTGCCCAGGTCGTGGGCGGCGGCGGCAGCGGACACCAGCGCCAGGTCTACGTTCTCCCCCGCCTCCCGGATGCCCCGGGCCACGGTCATGGCGATGTAATGCACCCCCGCGATGTGCCCCAGGGTGCGGAAGGGGGTGGTCTCCTCGCTCAGCCGCATCATCTCATAGACGTACTCCTCCCGGAAGGCGGCCAGGAAGCGGCGGTACTCCTCCCCGCACTCATATTCCTCCATTTCCTCTGAGGAGAGGAACTGGAAGTCCTTCAGGGGGTCGAAGGGCACCGCCCTCCGCTCCCGGTCCAGCATCACCTGGAGGACGGTGAGGAAAAACAGGGCCCCCGCCTCATACTCCTCCCGATCAGGGGCGAAGCCTTGGCCGGGGTACATCCGCTCCCGGGCGTACTGGGTGCAGAAGGCCAGCCACCCCTCCTCCGGCCGGGGGGCAAGCCGGGGCAGTACACAGGAGCACAGCTCCAGCACATGGGCGCACTCCAGCCGCCCCCGGATGGGCAGCATCTGCTCCAGCCCCTCCGTCCATCCCGGCACCTTCAGCAGGGCCAGCGCCGCCTTCCGGCTGGGGGCAAAGGGCAGCTTACGCGCCAGCAGCGCGTCGGCGATCTCCCCGTTGATCTCTCGGATCAGCTTCTCATGCATAGGCTCCGCCCCTCTTCTCCTCCGAGGCCGGCCTGTCCGCGCTCAGGGCCGCCTCCGGGTTATTTTTTTATTGTATCACGTGGAGCACGCCCGGTAAAGAATCTTTCGCCTGGGAGACTCCCATTTTTTCCCGCTTTTGCCCAATCTCTCCCGTGTTTTCGATTCTCATTGCAAATCCTGGCCCGGCGCGGTACAATGGGAGCATATGGGAAAGGGCTCAAGATGCCCAAAGGAGGAGATACGTGTGAAAGTCCTGCTCATCAACGGCAGCCCCCACAAAGAGGGCTGCACCTACACCGCCCTGTCCGAGGTGGCGGCTCAGCTCCAGAAGCATGAGATCGAGACCGAGATCTTCTGGATCGGCAATCAGCCCATCCGGGGGTGTATCGACTGTAGATCCTGCTGGGGCAAGGGCCGCTGTGTTTTCGACGATGACAGCGTCAATCAGTGCATCCAGAAGATCATCCAGGCCGACGGCCTGGTGGTGGGCTCCCCAGTCTATTTCGGCGGCATCGCGGGGGGGCTGAAGTGCCTGCTGGACCGGGTGTTCTACGACGCCAAGCGGCTGTTCTTCTACAAACCTGCCGCCGCCGTGGTCACCTGCCGCCGTGGCGGGGCCGGCAACACCTTTGACCAGCTCAACAAGTACTTCACCATCTCCTCCATGCCGGTGGTGTCCTCCCAGTATTGGAACGGCGTCCACGGGGACCGGCCGGAGGAGGTCCGGGCGGATCTGGAGGGGATGCAGACCCTGCGCCTGGTGGGGGACAATATGGCCTGGCTGCTCCGCTCCATGACCGCCGCCCGCGAGGCCGGCGTGGTCCCCTATGAGCGGGAGGTCCGTGTGAAGACCAACTTCTACAAGCCGGAGGCCGACCCCAATGTCCAGGGGGAGGGCTGAGCTCCTCATCCCCTCTTCTTTTACATCCTGCATGGAATATCCAAAAAAACATCGGGAGCAGCCTAAGGCTGCTCCCGATGTTTTTGCACTTATTCGGCGGAGATCATGTAATAATACACAGGCTGTCCGCCGGGCAGCAGGTTGATCTCGGCGGAGGGACACGCCTCCGTGAAGATATCCGCGGCCTTTTGGGCCTGCTCCTCCGTCACATCCTCGCCATAGAAGATGGTGATGAAGCCGGCATCCTGGTGCTCCGGGGCCTGGGCCAGCCGGGTGAGCAGGGTGTCCAGGTCCTGATCCGTACCGAACAGCTGGTGCTCCTCCAGGGCCAGATAGTCCCCCTGTTTGATGGTGAAGCCGCCAAAGTCGGAGTCGCGGGCGGCATAGGTGACCTCCGCGGTGTGGACATTCTGAAGCGCCTCAGTCATGGCCTGGGTGTTGTCCTCCTCCTGGGCATCCAAGTCCACCGCCAGCATGGCGGAGATGCCCTGGGGCACCGTTTTGCTGGGCAGGACCACCACCCTCTTGTCCTCGCACAGCCGCACGCACTGCTCCGCGGCCATGATGATGTTCTTGTTATTGGGCAGCACATAGACGATCTCTGCGGGAGTCTTATCCACCTCTCGCAGGATGTCCTCGGTGGAGGGGTTCATGGTCTGTCCGCCGGAGATGACTCCGTCCACCCCCAGGTCACGGAACACAGCCTCCAGCCCCTGTCCGGCACAGACGGCTACAAAGCCATACTTCTTCTCCGGGGCGGCCTTCACCGGCGCCCCGCTGTCGGCGCCGGCCTCCAGTTCGGCCTCCACCGCCTCCAGGTCGTCGGTGCTCTGCACGTGCTTGCCCGCCGCCAGGTCATCGGCCTGGGTGCGCATGTTCTCGATCTTGGCCAGCTCCAGGGTGCCGTACTTCTGGGACTCGGTAAGGGCGGCGCCGGGGGTGTTGGTATGGACGTGGACCTTGAAGGCCGTGTCGTCCTCTCCGATGACCAGGCTGTCCCCGATGCTGTTCAGATAGGTGCGGAAGGGCTCCAGATCCACCTCCTCAGTGTGCTTGCGCACGATGAATACGGTGTCAAAGGCGAAGGTGATGTCCTCGGCGGCCATGGCCACGAAGTCGGCCTTGTCCGCCGGGGCGGACTCCTCCTCCACCTGAGGCATGGGCTCTCCCCGCAGGCTGTCCAGCATCCCCTGGAGGATCACCAGGAAGCCCTTGCCCCCCGCGTCCACCACGCCGGCCTTCTTCAGCACCGGGTTCTGGTTGATGGTGTCGGCCAGGGCTTCCTGCCCCTCCCGAATGGCGGCCTCCAGCACGGACTCCGCCGCGTTCTCCTCCCGGGCGGCGGCGGCGGCCTGAGCGGCAGCCAGGCGGGACACGGTGAGGATGGTGCCCTCCGCGGGCTTCATCACCGCTTTATAGGCGGCGGCCACGCCGAAGTCCAGGGCGATGGCCAGATCCCGGCCGTCGATGGTCTCCCGGTCCTTGAGGGACTTTGCAATGCCGCGGAACAGCAGGGAGAGGATGACGCCGGAGTTTCCCCGGGCCCCCCGAAGCAGGGCGCTGGCCGCTGTCTGGGCCGCTTCTCCCACGGTGGCACACTGCTTTTTCTTCAGCTCCGCGGCGGCAGCGCTGATGGTCAGGCTCATATTGGTCCCGGTATCCCCGTCGGGGACTGGGAATACGTTCAGGTCGTTGATGTGCTGCTTCTGGGCACTGATGGCGGCGGCGGCATGGATGACCATCTGCTGAAAGGCCGCTGCGTCAATGGTCTGTGTCATATCGGCGATGTTCCTTTCTACAAATGGTTAAAACCGCATGGAGTCCACAAAGACGTCCACGGATCTCACTTCCACGCCGGTGGTCTTGCTCACCACATAGCGCACCTCACTCATGATGGAGCGGCAGACGGCGACCAGATTGACGCCGTTTTCCACAATAATGTGCAGCTCGATGGAGACGGTCCCGTCCTCGTTGTAATATACTTTGACTCCCTTGGCCATGGATTCCCGCTTGAGCAGATGGACCAGGCCGTCGGTCTTGGAGCGGACCGCCATGCCCTTCACGCCATAGCAGTTGGTGGCGGCGCTGCCGGTAATGGCAGTAAACACATCGCTGCTGATGCGGATCTCGCCCAGATCGTTTTCCAGTTTCATGGTTGCATCCTTCCTTTCACCAGGGCGGCCGGGGCCGCGGCGGACGGCGGGCCCTGAGGCGGGCTCTCCCGCGGCGCGCCCTCTGGATGGGCTTTCATACTGATACTGGTCATATTTTATTCTATTTCCCGTAAAAATACAAGTACAAGATGGGTCTCTTCCGCCCCGGGCACAGAGAAAAACGGAGGCCGGAGCACGGGGTCCCCGCGTCCGGCCTTGGCCCGCTCCAGGAAAACCGGTGCTCACCGCACCAGAAGCTTCTTCATAGCCTCCTCCAGCCCCTCCACTGTCAGGGGGAACATGGGGAACTCCCGGCCGATGGTATCATAGGTCCGGGTCCAGTACTCCCCCCAAGTGGGCCGGTCGCCGGGATTGAGCCACACGATATGGGGATATTTCCCCTTGAGCATCTGGAGCCACTCCAAGCCGCAGCGCTTGTGCTCCTCCCCATCCGGAGTTCGGTAGCGGAACTGGGTCACCAGCTCGTGGGGAGCCATCTGGGCGTCCCCCACCAGGATGACCTTGTACTCGCTGGACAGGTTGCTCAGCACCCAGTCGGTGGGCACCGTGTTGCTGGGACGGAGGGTGGGCTCGGTGTACAGGCGGGAGTAGACGCAGTTGTGGAAATAGTACACCTTCAGATCCTTGAAATGGCCCGACTTGCTCACCGCCTGGAACAGAGCGGAGCACAGGCGGCTGTAATACTCCATGGACCCGCCGGAGTCCATGAGCAGCAGCACCTTCACTGTGTTCTGCCGGGGCTTTTTATAGCGCACCTTCAGGGAGCCGGCGTTGTTGGCGGTGTCCTTGATGGTGTTGTCCACATCGAACTCAGTGGCAGGCAGGTCCACCAGGCCGGAGAACTGCCGCAGATGGCGCAGGGCCACCTGGAACTGGCGGGTGTCCAGGGTGTTGTCCCCCCGGAAATCCCGGAAGCGGCGCTCGCCCGCCACCCGGAAGGCCCGCTTGCCCTGGCCCTCGCCCCCCACCCGGATGCCGTTGGGGCTCATGCCCGAGTTGCCGAAGACGGACATGCCGTGGGTGCCTACCCAGTAGTTGCCGCAGTTGTGCTGCTCCCGCTGCTCGTTCATCCGCTCTCGGAACATCTCTTCGATCTCCGTGTTGGACAGCAGCTCATTGAGCTCGGCCTGCTGCTCGTCATACCGGCCCATCAGAGCATCGGGGCGGTCCAGCCAGTCCAGCAGCTCCTGGGACACCTCCTGCTCGAAGGGCACGTCCTTGAAGTACTCCAGGAAAGCCCGGTCAAAGCGGTCGAAGTCGGCCTCCGTCTTCACCAGCAGTGCCCGGCACAGGTAGTAAAAGCCAGTGAGGCTGGCCCCCTCCAGCCCCTTGTCCAGGGCTTCCATCAGAGCCATCCACTCGGTGAGGGAGATCTTCAGGCCGCTGCGGCGCAGCAGATAGAGAAAATCACCGAACATACCATCACCGCCAGCTCTTGCGCAGGGCGTCGATGTCCTCGTTCTTCTTCAGCAGCACGCCCAGATAGGGCACCTCGGCCACGACGCGGTCGGGGTCATAGCCCCCGTGGATCAGGGCCTGTATCCAGTCGATGATCTCGCTGGTGGAGGGCTTTTTCTTGATCTGGGGCAGGCTGCGGATGCGGTAGAAGGCCTCCAGCACCTGGTCCAGCAGATGCTGGTCCAGATTTTGGAAGTGCACGTTGACGATCTCTGCCATCAGCTCCCGGTCTGGGAACTCGATGTAGTGGAATACGCAGCGGCGCAGGAAGGCGTCGGGCAGCTCCTTCTCCGCATTGGAGGTGATAATGACGATGGGGCGGTGCTTGGCGGTGACGGTGCGTCCCGTCTCCGGGATGTGGAACTCCATCCGGTCCAGCTCCCACAGCAGGTCGTTGGGGAACTCCAGATCGGCCTTGTCGATCTCGTCGATGAGCAGGATCACCTGGTCGTCGGCGGTGAATGCCTCCCCCAGCTTGCCCAGCTTGACATACTTCTCGATGTCGTCCACGCCCTCGCCGCCGAATTGGCTGTCATACAGCCGCTGGACCACGTCGTAGACATACAGACCGTCCTGGGCCTTGGTGGTGGACTTGATATTCCAGATGATCAGCTCTTTGCCCAGGGATTTGGCGATGGCCTCAGCCAGCACCGTCTTTCCCGTGCCCGGCTCCCCTTTGATCAGCAGGGGCTTCTGGAGCACCATAGCGATATTCACCGCCCGCATCAGTTCCTCGGAAGCGACATAGTCCTGGCTTCCCTGAAATGTCTCACTCATAGCAGTATCCTTTCCCGGCCCGGGGGCCATTTCATCATTTGACATAGATATTTGGAATTTTATCGTTTTTTCCCCGCAAATGCAAGCCCTTCCCGCCCAAAATCCAAAATTTCAAAGTCTTTTGCAGGAGCGGGGCCGGGCCAGCCCTCCAAAAACGGCCTGGAATAAAAAAATTTAAAAAATAAATCGGCCTTGCTCCAATATTTTAATTGTGCTACCGTTCTTTTGAGAGGCGGCGCCGCGCTCTTTACTCTGAGATCTGAACAGAAAAGGAGCGTTTTTATGCTTCACACACAACTGCACGGCACACACTGGCAGATCGGCTTCCAGCTGGGAGCCGGTCTGGCCCGGGACGGCCATTTTATCCTGGACGCTGTTCCCTTTCCCATCACCCCGGCGCGGCTGGAGTTTGCCCGGACCTGCCTGCCCCTCTGCCGCCGGTGGTTCCCCGCCGCCCTGGAGGAGCTGCGGGGGCTGGCCCAGGGGCAGGGGTGTGCCCCGGACGAACTGGCCGGGGTCCTCTTCTCCATGTACGCCATGCCGCCCGGCCCCTGCTGCTCCTGCTTTGCCCTGCGCAGGGGGAGAGGAGCCCTGTTCGGCCGGAACAGCGACTTTCTCACGGAGCTGGAAGAGCACAACGCCAACTGCCTATACCGTTTTTCCGACGGCGGCTATTCTTTTGTGGGCAACACCACCTCCTTCCTCCAGATGGAGGACGGCGTCAATCAGTTCGGACTGGCGGCGGGACTCACCTCGGTGCCCCCCAGCCCACCCCGCCCCGGGCTGAATGCTGGTCTGACCCTGCGGCTCCTGCTGGAATCCTGCCGGGATGTTCCCCAGGCCCTGGCGCTGCTCCGGCAGCTCCCCGTCTCCTCCTGCCACACGCTGGTGCTGGCCGACCGGGCTGGGCGTATCGCCCTGGCGGAGTGTGCCCCGGAGCGCACCCAGATCCATTGTCCCGGGGAGACGGACGCCTTCGTCTGCTCCGTCAATTCCTTCCACCTCTCCGCCATGGCCCCCTTCCGCCGGCAGACGGACGACGACTGGCGGGCGGAAGAGCGCTATCTGACCCTCACCCGCTCCCTGGCCGCCTGGGGCCCGGAGCTCGACCTCCAAGCTGGACAGGACCTGCTCTCCGGCAGGATGGGCTTCCTGTGCCAGTATGACCGCAGGGAGGGCCGGGACACCGTCTGGTCCGTGCTCTATGACACGGCCTCCGGCACCCTCCTGCGTGCGGAGGGCAACCCCGGCCGCCTCCCCTTTCAGCCAGACTCCAGGCTCTCGTTTCGTTCCTGACCTCATACGGGGAGCGGCCCTCTGCCGCTCCCCGTCATCTTATTACACTTGTCATCTTGCAAAGTATTATTATTTTTTTGCAAAGTTTACTTGACAAATTTGGGGTGACGTGATATGCTTGCCTCACCAAACGAAAGGAGCGCTGCTATGATGGACAAGGAAGACATTCTGAAGCGGAGCCGCCGCGAGAAGGACGAGGGCCTGACCTATGCCCAGGACCGGGGCCGGCAGTACGGCGTGGTGGGATTTCTGGTGCTGTTTCTCGTCATCATGATCTACAACATGGTCCGGGGGCTGGACAACTCCCTGCCCCTGACCCTGTTTTGGGCCTATCTCTCCTGCGAGGCCGCAGGCCGCTACTTTGCCCGGAAGGAAAAGAGCGTGCTGGCCACCGCAGTGCTGGCCGGACTGGCCTTCCTCTTCTCCCTGGTCTCCTATATCCTAGAGACCCTGCCGTGAGCCCGGCCAGACCGCTGGGGCCGGCCAGGCTGGTACTGACGTTTGTGCTGCTGTCCGCCCTTTTCCTGCTGGCCCTGCTGGCGGGAATGCTGCGGCTGCTGGTACTGGCGCTGGTGCCCGCCCAATGAGAAAAGAAAGGAGCATGATCCATGAACAAGGAAGAGATCCTGGCGAAAAGCCGCAAAGAAAACGTCCTTCAGGACGAGATGGAGCGCACTGTCCGCATCGAGGGGGAGTCCTTCAGCCTGATCCTGGTCTTTCTGGTGGGGGTAGTGATCGTGATCTTCAACCGGCTCCACGGCCTGCCCGCCAACAGTGTGCTGGCCATGTTCTGGGCCTCCTGTGTGGGCAACCGCCTCTACCGTCTCACCAAGCGGAGGAACACCTCCGACGTGGTGACGCTGCTGATCTCTCTTGCTTTTTTGGCCTGGAATCTGGTAAGATACTTCACACAGGGATGGTGAGGACATGGATGAACAGCTGGTCTTGAAAAATCGCTTAAAGGTGGCCCGGGCGGAGCGCGGTCTGTCCCAGGGAGACCTGGCCAAGCTGGTGGGCGTGTCCCGCCAGACCATCAGCTCCATTGAGACCGGCCAGTTCAACCCCACCGCCAAGCTGGCCCTGGTGCTGTGCATCGCGCTGGACAAAAAATTTGAGGAGCTTTTCTATTTCTGAAATAAATTTTTCGAATTTTTGGTTTAATTTTTCTGTAATTTCTTGATATTAAACCTTGTTATTATCTACCCGCAAAAATTATATAATATTGAATATACGCCGACCAGCTGGCAGCAATATGCTCGTTAACGGTCCGCACAGAATTTACCGGGCCCCGGAGATCAAATATCTCCGGGGCCCGGTTATACTGTCCTCATATTTTCTTTGATGGCAGGTAGAAGGCCGTCCCCTGGCGGGTCTCCATGCCCAGCTCCCCCTGGTCCATCAGATACTCCACAAACAGGCGGATGTTCCGCTCGTAGTACAGCGCCCGGCGGGGCCGCCGGGTGAGCAGGGAAAACCGGGTGCATACCGCCCGGCAGATCTGGCTGAAGTCCATGGGCTCTGTGATCAGGTCCCGGATCTCTCCGGCCCGGCGGCGCACCAGCTCCTGGTTGGCGTCGATGAGGGGGCCGATCTCTCTTCCGGCGCACACCCCCTTGTGAGCCATGATAAAGAAGTCGCAGTCCTCCAGCTCCCGCAGCCGCTCCCGGCTCTCCATGGCCAGCTGGATGGACAGGCCGTAAGGCAGCTTGGCGTCCAGCAGCGCCTGGGACATCAGGGCGTCCCCGGTGTAGCACACGTTGTCCGGGGTGACGGCACAGATGTGGCCGGAGGAGTGCCCCGGTGTGTGCAGGATGCGGAACATGGCTCCCGCCAGCCGGATGGGCCCGTCCACCGGTGGGAGGATCAGATCCGGGACGTGCACCATCTCGCTCATCTCCTGCTCCGCCGCATCGGGGGAGACCAGCAGCCGGTAGCACTTCAAATTCAGGATACTGCTGCACATCCCCGCCTCCGGGGCGGTGAGTGCCACGGGGAGGTGGTACTTCTCCTGAAAATACCGGTTATTGGCGCAGTGGTCCACATGGGCGTGGGAGCACAGGATGCCTGCCGGCTCCAGCCCCGCCTCCAGCAGGGTCTTCTCGATCTCATCCCGCTCCTTGGCCAGCCCGCTGTCCAGGAGAACACACCGCCGGTCGTCCAGCAGGTACAGGGGGATCAGCTCGTTGGCCTCCAGCACCCAGGTGCTGCCCTTCACTTGTGTCAGCTTCATCTTCTTCTCCTTTGTCCTCACTTGCCCAGATAGACCATCAGCACCGCCACATCAGCGGGGGAGACGCCGGACACCCGGCTGGCCTGCCCCAGGTTCCGGGGCCGGATCTGGGCCAGCTTCTGCCGGGCCTCCAGCCGCAGGCCGCCAATGGCCTCATAGTCCAGGTCCGGTGGGAGAGGCCGGGCCTCCAGCTTCTTCATCTCCGCCACCTGCCGCAGCTGCCGGTCGATATAACCCTGATACTTGATGGTGATCTCCACCTCCCGGACAATCTCCCTGGGAAGGGGGGGGCGCTCCGGGTCGAAGGGAGCCAGCTCCTCATAGGTGATCCTGGGCCGGCGCAGCAGGTCGGCCAGCCGGGCCCCGTCCCGCACCGGAGGCTCCCCTTTCTCTGCCAGCAGGGTGTCCAAGGCAGCGGAGGGAGGTGTCCCGGCCCGCTCCAGCCGGGCCGCTTCCCGGTCCACCGCCTCATACTTGACCTGCACCGCCTCCGCCTGCTCCCGGCTCACCAGCCCCAGCCCGCGGCCGATGGGAGTCAGGCGGCGGTCGGCGTTGTCCTGGCGGTGGAGCAGCCGGTACTCGGTGCGGGAGGTCATCATGCGGTAGGGCTCGTTGGTCCCCTTAGTCACCAGGTCGTCGATGAGCACCCCGATGTACCCCTGGTCCCGGCGGAGGATCAATGGCGGGCGGCCCAACAGCTTCAGGGCGGCGTTCACCCCCGCCACAAAGCCCTGCACCGCCGCCTCCTCATAGCCGGAGGAGCCGTTGAACTGTCCCGCTCCGTACAGTCCCGGCACCTGCTTGCTCTCCAGGGTGGCCTCCAGCTGGGTGGGGTCCACGCAGTCATATTCGATGGCATAGGCGCACCGGGTCATCTCCGCCCGCTCCAGCCCCGGAACGGTGTGCAGCATCTCCAGCTGCACCTCCTCAGGCAGAGAGGAGGAGAACCCCTGGATGTACAGCTCCTCCGTGTCCAGCCCCATGGGCTCCACGAAGAGCTGGTGGCGCTCCTTATCCGGGAAGCGGACCACCTTGGTCTCGATGGAGGGGCAGTACCGGGGCCCTACCCCCTCGATGGTGCCATCGTACAGGGGGGAGCGGTCCAGATTGGCCCGGATGATGTCGTGGGTGCGCTGGTTGGTGTAGGTCAGCCAGCAGACCGCCCGGTTCTCCGGCGGGCGCTCTGTCCGGAAGGAGAAGGCCAGCCCCTCCTCATCCCCAGGCTGCCGCTCCATGCGGGAGAAGTCCACACTGCGGGCATTGACCCGGGGGGGCGTGCCCGTCTTGAAGCGGCGGATGGTCAGGCCCAGCCCCGTCAGGCACGCTGTCAGGGGGACGGCGGCAGCCAGGCCGTCAGGCCCGGAGTCCCGGACCACCTCCCCCACGATGGTGCGTCCCCCCAGATAGGTCCCGGTGGCCACCACAGCCGCCTTGACCCGGTAGACCGCCCCGGTGTAAGTGACCACGCCGGACACCGCCCCTCCGTCTGTGAGGATGTCCACCACCTCGGACTGCTTCACCCACAGGTTTTCCTGGCGCTCCAGGGTGTGCTTCATCACCTTCTGATATTCCCGCCGGTCCGCCTGGGCCCGCAGGGACCAGACTGCCGGCCCCTTGCCCCGGTTGAGCAGGCGGTACTGGATGCAGGCCCGGTCGGCCGCCCGGCCCATCTCGCCCCCCAGGGCGTCCAGCTCCCGGACCAGATGGCCCTTACCGGTGCCGCCGATGGCCGGGTTGCAGGGCATGTTGCCCACCGCATCCAGGTTGATGGTGAAGCACACCGTCCGCAGCCCCATTCTGGCGCAGGCCAGGGCGGCCTCAATGCCAGCGTGGCCCGCGCCGATGACGGCCACATCAAATTCTCCTGCGTCGTATCGTGTCATCGCTCTTTCTCGTCTCCCCGGCAGGCGGCGTGGATGATCCTCTGCCGCCTGCTCTGTGCATTTCGGGTCATTGTAACACAAAATCGGCCCACGCGCAAGGAAAAGGCCCGGTCTCGCCCCGCCTCAGCCTACCAGGTCCGCTGCCGCGGCGTGGCTGAGGATATAGAATTCCCCTTGTCTGGGCCTCCCATACCGCTTGTTTTCCTTGACTTTTCCCGGTTCTGTTTATAAAATGGATGGGACACATTGATCTGATGCCCGGCCCTGCGGGGCCGCGCCAGTTTTTAGTTTGATGATAAAGGACGGATCTAGAATGGCCAATGACAAGAAGAAGCAGGTGGAGCAGATCACCGACATGGAGGTGGACTTCGCCCAATGGTACACCGACGTGTGCAAGAAGGCGGAACTGATCGACTACTCCTCCATCAAGGGCATGTTCATCTACCGCCCCTATGGCTATGCCATCTGGGAGAACATCCAGCGGGAGATGGACCGTCGGTTCAAGGAGACCGGCCACGAGAACGTGTATCTGCCCATGCTGATCCCCGAGTCCCTGCTCCAGAAGGAGAAGGACCATGTGGAGGGCTTTGCCCCTGAGTGCGCCTGGGTCACCTACGGCGGCAGCGAGAAGCTGGAGGAGCGCTACTGCATCCGTCCCACCTCTGAGACCCTGTTCTGTGAGCACTATAAAAACATTATCCACTCCCACCGGGACCTGCCCAAGCTGTACAACCAGTGGTGCTCTGTCCTGCGCTGGGAGAAGACCAGCCGCCCCTTCCTGCGCCACCGGGAGTTCCTGTGGCAGGAGGGCCACACCATGCACGCCACCGAGGAGGAGGCCCGGGAGGAGACCATGCGGATGCTGAACCTCTACGCCGACTTCATGGAGAATGTGCTGGCCATGCCCGTGGTCCGGGGCCGCAAGACAGATAAGGAGAAATTCAACGGCGCGGAGGAGACTTATACCGTGGAGTGCATGATGCATGATCGGAAGGCCCTCCAGGCGGGCACCAGCCACTACTTCGGTGACGGCTTCGCCCGGGCCTTTGACATCACCTTCACCGGCAGGGACAATCAGCTCCACTACCCCCACCAGACCAGCTGGGGCGTGTCCACCCGGATGATCGGCGGCATCATCATGACCCACGGGGACAACAACGGCCTGGTCCTGCCCCCCCGCATCGCCCCCATCCAGGCCATCGTCATCCCCGTGGCCCAGCACAAGGAGGGCGTGCTGGACGCCGCCGCCGCCCTGCTGGACCGCCTGAAAGCGGCGGGCATCCGGGCCCAGATGGATGACAGCGACCAGTCCATGGGCTGGAAGGCCGCCCAGTACGAGATGAAAGGCGTCCCCCTGCGTGTGGAGATTGGGCCCAAGGACATGGAGAAGGGCCAGTGCTGCATCTGCCGCCGGGACTCCGGCGAGAAGGTCTTCGTCCCCCTGGCAGATCTGGAGGCTAAGGTTCAGGAGCTGCTGGACGCGGTCCACGACGGACTGTTCCAGCGGGCTAAGCAGAATCTAGAGGACCACACCAAGGTGTGCCGCACCCTGGACGAAGTCAAGTCCTTCATGGAGGGCGAGGGCGGCTTTGCCAAGACCATGTGGTGCGGTGAGCTGGAGTGTGAGCTGAAGATGAAGGAGCAGGCCGGGGTCACCTCCCGGTGCATGCCCCTCAAGCAGGAGGCAGTGGGCGACACCTGCGTCTGCTGCGGCAAGCCCGCCAAGCACATGATCTACTGGGGCGTGGCATATTGACCTTTGATGGATGAAATATGGAAGGGCTCCGGCAGTCAGAAGCTGCCGGAGCCCTTTTTGTATCCCCGCCTCTTCCCAATGCCATTCGGAGGCCGGCCTGCATCTGCGGCTCTGCTGTTGCTCCAGGTGCTCATATAGGGAGGCACCGCCCCGCGGGATGGTCTTTGAATTCTGCTCTCTGGTCCACTCCTCATCTGGCCGTGTTCCCGTATCTGGTGCTCTTCCTATGTGCTGCGGCCGCGGCGGACGGGACAGCCCTCTGTCAGAAGCGGAGGGGCCTCCGGTGCGGCGGGGGCTGTTTCCCCGATCTTATTCCCCCGCCGCTCCGTACAGCTCCCCCACCTCTGTCCCAGTGTAGTACCAGGTGAGGATCTCCTCGAAATCGCTCCCCTCCCTAGCCATGGCATTGGCCCCGTACTGGCTCATGCCCACCCCGTGTCCGTAGCCGGTGACGTCAAAGGTGAAGGCTTCCCCGTCCCAGGATACGGAAAAGCTGGCGGAGCGGAGCCCGAACAGAGTCCGCACCTCGCTCCCGGTGAGGGTGACGCCTCCCAGATCCACGGAGGCCACTCCGCCGGCTGAATTTTCTACCGGCTGTGAGAACCACCCCGAGGGGTCCCCGGACAGGTCCGCCCCCGGATACTGTGCCAGCGCCGCCGTCCTGACCTCTTCCGCCGTCAGGACCACCTGACTGTGGTAGTTGGGCACCTCCTCCCCCTCCGGGCTCTCCACTCCTACCAGATAGTCCACCGAATTCCCCCATGCCTCCACTGCCCCCACCGTCCGGCCTGCAGCGGAGGAAAAAAACACCGCCTGAATGGGCGCCCCGTTATAGAGCACCCCCAGTCCATCGGTCTCCTCCACGGCCCGCTGGATCTTTCCGCTATACAGTTCCGCATTGGCCCCCCAGCGGGCCTCCGCCTCCGCCCGGTCCAGATACGCCTGGCAGCAGCCGCTGTCATCGCAGATCTGGGCGTCCGGGTGCCGGGGGCTGGATGCCTCCTGAAGGGTGACCGTATAGGTACGGGCAGCGCAGGCCTGTGCCTTCAGGGCCTCCTCCTCAAAGGAAGCGGGCATCTCCGCTGCCACCACCCCCCACAGGTACTCCTCCATGGTCAGCTCCTCCACTGTCCCGTCCGATCGGCTCAGCCGCACTACCCGCCCCCGGTCCTGGCTGGCGGTCGAGACGCTGGACGGCGTCCGATGGAGAGGCAGTGTTCCCTGGGGCAGAAGCTCCTGGGAAAATTCCCCCTGCCGCACCAGCAGGGCGGGCATCAGGAACAGGACCAGCGCCAGGGCCACCCCCGCTCCGGCCGTCCGGCCCAGATCCTTCCGCATCCTCCGCCCCCTGGCGGCGTCTCGCCCCTGGAATCTCATGTCCCGCCCTCCCTCTTTTCCCCTGATCGCTCTCACACCCTCCAGATTATGCATGTCCCACCCCAAACATGCGCAAAAAGAGATCACCGGACGGGTCTCCCGACCGGTGATCTCTTTCTCGTTCTATCTTCAGGCCCGCTCCCGCCCCGCACGGGAAAACAGCCGCTCCAGCCGCTCGGCCGGGATCATCCCCCTGAAATAGGGCACCTGAGGCATTGCGGACAGCAGCAGGGAGCCCAGAGCATAGCAGGCGATCAGCTCACCCAGCCCCACCGTCACCGCGTTGAAGCCGAATGCCGTCCAAAACGCGGGAGTGATGCCGGTCTCCGCCCAGGCGATCTCCGCCCCCACGATCACTGCGTTGCACAGCACGGGGGGCAGGGGTGCCAGCCATCGGCTGGTCATCCGGCTGGTCCACAGGCAGGCCAGCAGGGTGGCCATGGACCCGAACACCACATCCAGCACGAAGGGGGAAAACAGGTTGGCGATGATGCACCCCACAAACAGCCCCGGCGTGGCGGCGGGGAACAGGAACGGGAGCACGGTGAGGGCCTCGGCGAACCGGATCTGGACCGCTCCGTACTGTGGCACGGGCAGAGTGATGGTGAGCGCTGCGTAGACAGCGGCCAGGACAGCGGCCAGGGTCAGGTCTCGGGTGGTAAATTTGCGCATAAAAAAACCTCCATTTTCTTTTTTAGAGAACGAGAGGCAGGGCCTCCCGAACGAACACGGTGCGTCTCACGACCGTGCTTGGACGAGATGTGGGAACTCGTCCCCGGCATCATACCACAGCCCGCTTCCCCTGTAAAGAAAAATTTTGCCCCCGGTCGTTCGCCTACTGTAGGAGTACAATACATGCTGGACAGATGAATAAAAAGGATGGAGGACAATGCCTCATCGGTTAAAGTTGAAGTTGTGGACAACAACTCAACGAGAGAGGGAGGAAGATCGGGACAGACTCGGCTTTTCTTTCCCGGGCGGCTGTGATATAATGTTACGTTACAGGCCAGAGGAGGTGAGGCGCATGGAGCGCGGGAGCGGACACAACGACAAGCTGGACCTGTGGAAATGTGTCGCCATTTACAGCGTCATCTTTATCCATATCCTCCTTCCGGGACAGATCGGGGTGGCGGTGAACTGCCTGGCCCGGTTCGCGGTCCCGCTGTTTTTCCTCTCCGCCGGCTTTTTCAGCTGGCGCAGTCCGCCCCGTGTGCTGGCCCGCCGGACGGTCCGCACCGCCGGCCTGCTGCTCTTCGCCTGCCTCGCCCTGCTGGGTCTTGGGTGCGCCATGGCCAGACACGGCGGTGCCTCCATGGGTGCCTACCTTCTGGGGCGCTTTACCTGGGCCAACGCAGCATCGCTGGTACTGTGGCAGCTCTTTCCCCTGCCCTACTCCTGGCCGCTGTGGTTTCTGGCCGCGCTGCTGATGATCTACCTGATGTGGTGGGGCCTCACCGCGCTGCTCCGGGGCCGCCTGCCCCACCGCCTGCTGGCCGTCCTGGCCCTGGGCCTGCTGGCCGTCCACCTGGTGCTGGGGGAGGGCCGGAGCCTCCAGGGGCTGGCAGTGGACAGCGTGCGCATCCGAAACGTGTGGCTGGACGGCCTGCCCTTCTTCCTCCTGGGCACCTGGATGGGATCGCAGCGGGAGCGGATCGAGGCCCTGCGGCCGGGCTGGCTCTGGCTGGGGGGGGCGGCGGGGTCCCTTCTGGCACTGTGGGAGCGCAGCCGCACGGAATTCCTGGACCTCCATGTGGGGACGGTGCTGGCCGCGGTGTGCGTGATGGCGGCCTGTGTGGCCGGTCCGGCGGTGAAAAGCCCGGTGCTGAGGAGGACCGCCTGCCGCTGCGGACGGGAGCTGACCTTTTATATCTTTGCCTTTCATGTGCCCATCTACGGGGTGATGAAGGAGTGGAGCGACACTGTGCCGGGCTTTGCCTGGGCCATGGAGCGGAGCTGGCTGCTCCCCTTCCTGGTGGCGGTGCTCTCCACACTGCTGGCCATTGGCCTGAATGGGGGCGCGGCCTGGCTGCGCCGCCGGATCAGAGGAGGGACTTATGAAGATCATTGACGCGCACCTGCACATCTTTCCGTCCGAGCCGGGGACCGATGCCATGGCCCGTGGGGTGGGGCACGAGAACTCGGTGGAGCATCTCCGGCAGGTCTATGGGGAGCTGGAGATCGTCCACGGGGTGGTGATGGGCAACCGCAGCCTGGAGACCGGCTTCCACAACTACCCCCGGGACCTGTTCCACTACTGCGTGGGGCTGGACAGCCTGGTGCTCCGCCGGGGGAGCCACATCCCGGAGGACCTGCCCGACCAGGTGGAGGAGCATCTGAAGCGGGAGAACTGCTGCGGCGTGAAGCTCTACCCCGGGTACAACCGGATCTGGCTGTCCGATCCGGTGTACGAGCCCGTCTACCGTCTGGCGGAGCGGTATGACAAGCCGGTAGCGGTCCATATGGGGCTCACCGCCCACCCCCGGGCCCACCTGAAGTACAGCCACCCCCTGGCGCTGGACGAGGCGGCGGCGGACTTCCCCAGGACCCGGTTCGTCATGTGCCACTTCGGCAACCCCTTCCTGGAGGCGGCCGCGGCGGTGCTGGAGAAGAACCCCAACGTGTGCGCTGACCTGTCCGGGCTGCTGGAGGGGCGTGCGGACCTGGACCGCTACTTTGTGGAGCGGGCCGGATACGTGGGGCTGCTGCGCACCTGGATGGACTATCTGGGCTGCTGGGACCGCTTCCTGTACGGCACCGACTGGCCCATCGTCAATCTGGCGGAATACCGGGACTACGTCACCCGCATCGTGCCGGAGGAGCGCCGCCCCGCCGTCTTCTTTGACAACGCCAACCGGGTCTATGGGCTGGGGCTTTGACTCAAAATCCAGAAAAGAAAGGCAAGTGACTCCTGTGGAGGAGAGAGAATCAAATGTGCTGGGGACGGCACCCATCGGCCGTCTGATGCTGAAGCTGGCCGTACCAGCGGTGGCCGCCCAGTTCATCAACATGCTGTACAACATCGTGGACCGCATCTACATCGGCCACATCCCCGAGGTGGGGGACCTGGCACTGACCGGGGTGGGGGTGACCTTTCCCATCATTACGCTGGTGTCCGCCTTTGCCGCCTTTGCCGGTCAGGGAGGCGCGCCGCTGGCCGCCATCCAGCTGGGGGCGGGAAAAAAGGACCAGGCGGAGCGGATCCTGGGCAACTCTCTGGCCCTGCTGCTGATGACCGCCGCAGTGCTGACGGTGGGCTTCAGCGCCTTCAAGGAGCCCATCCTGCGGGCCTTCGGCGCCTCGGACGCCACCATTGGCTATGCCTCCAGCTACATCGGCATCTATCTGCTGGGCACGGTCTTCGTCCAGCTGGCCCTGGGCCTGAACACCTTCATCAGTACCCAGGGGAAAGCGATGACCGCCATGCTCAGCGTGCTCATCGGCGCGGTGCTGAATATCGTACTGGACCCCATCTTTATTTTTGTTTTCCAGTGGGGGGTAAGGGGTGCGGCCCTGGCCACCATCCTGTCCCAGGCGGTGAGCGCCTGTTGGGTGCTTGCCTTCCTTTGCTGTCCCCACAGCATCCTGCGCATCCGCCGCGCCTATGTCCGGCCTGACCCCAGAGTGATGGGGAAGATCGCCGGCCTGGGAGTGGCACCCTTTATCATGCAGTCCACCGAGAGCCTGGTGACCGTGGTCCTGAACACCGGGATGCAGACCTACGGCGGGGACCTGTATGTAGGCTCCATCACCATCATCCAATCCATTATGCAGATGATCGTCATGCCCACCCAGGGCATCACCCAGGGGGTCCAGCCCATTATGAGCTACAACTACGGGGCCAAGAACTACCGGCGGGTCCGGCAGACCTTCAAGCGGCTGCTGGCCGTCACCATGACGGTCACCTGCTCCGCCTTTGTCATGGTGGCCCTGATCCCGGGGGTGCTGGCCCGTATCTTCACCCCTGAGCAGGAGCTGATCCAGCTGGTGTCCCGGGTCATGCCCCTCTTCTTCGGGGGCATCTGGGCCTTCGGCGCCCAGATGGCCTGCCAGAGCACCTTCATGGCCCTTGGTCAGGCCAGGACCAGCCTGTTCCTGGCCCTGCTGCGGAAGGTAATCCTGCTGGTGCCCCTGGCCCTCATCCTGCCCAGAGTCACCGGCAGCGTCATGGGGATCTATGCGGCCGAGCCTATCGCCGACATCCTGGCCAGTGCCACCACCCTGACTTTGTTCCTCTCTCAGCGGAAAAAGCTGCTGCCCACCGAGAAGGACGCTCCGAAGGGCTGAGGGGCGAGACGGGCCGCTGTGGCAGAAGGCCCCACGGTCCCGGTCATGACAATTTGACAGACCGGCCGGAGGGGAGCGGGGAAAAGATTGTGAAAAAAAGCTCTATCCCAAAGGGGGGCGGACCGCTATAATATTGCAGTCCAGGAGACGGGCGCAGGCGCCCCGCTCCGCATCAGAAGGAGGGACCCCCTATGACCCGCGATCTCACCACCGGCAGCCCCATGCGGCTGATCGCCGGCTTCACCCTGCCCACGCTGCTGGGCCTGTTGTTCCAGCAGCTCTACAATCTGGTGGATACCATGATCGTGGGCAAACTGCTGGGGTCTGCCGCGCTGGCGGCGGTGGGCTCCACCGGCTCCATCAGTTTTCTGGTCATCGGCTTCTGCATGGGCATCTGCAACGGTTTCGCCATCCCGGTAGCTCAGCGCATTGGGGCGGGAGAGCCCTCCAAAATGCGCCGATACGTAGCCAACGCCGCCTATCTGGGGGCGGGCATCGCCGTGGTGCTCACCGCAGCCACCGGCCTGCTGTGCCGTACGATCCTGACCGCCATGCAGACGCCGGAGGAGATCTTCGCGGATGCGTACAGTTATATCTTCGTGATCTTCATGGGTATCCCGGCCTCCATCCTCTACAACCTGCTGGCTGCCATCATGCGCTCTCTGGGGGACAGCAAGACGCCGGTCTATTTCCTGGCCCTGGCCTCCATCCTGAATATCGGCCTGGATTTCGCTTTCATTCTGCTCTTCCGTGCGGGAGTGACGGGGGCGGCCATCGCCACCGTGCTCTCCCAGGCTCTGTCCGGCCTGGCCTGTCTGGCTTTCATGGTCAGGCGCTTCCCCATCCTGCGCATGCAGGGGGCGGAGAAGCGGTTTGACCTCCACTCCGCCAAGGTTCTGTGCTGGATGGGCATCCCCATGGGCCTCCAATACTCCATCACCGCCGTCGGCTCCATCATCCTCCAGTCCGCCGTCAACGGCCTGGGAACTGCCGCTATCGCCTCGGTGGCCGCCGGAGCCAAGCTGTTCCAGCTGATCTGCTGCCCCTATGACGCCATGGGCTCCTCTATGGCCACCTACTGCGGCCAGAACGTGGGGGCCTGCAAGCTGGACCGGCTGGGACAGGGGATGCGGGCCTGCGCCTGGCTGGGGCTGGGCTATGCCGTGCTGGCCGTGGGGGCCATGCTGCTCTTCGCTCCCCAGTGCGCCATGCTGTTCCTGAACCAGGATGAGGCCGATCTTGTCCGGCTTGTGTCCCTCACCAGCCAGTATATCACTACCCTCACCGCTTTCTTCTTCCCCCTGGCCCTGGTCAATATCGTGCGCTTCTCCATCCAGGGGATGGGCTTCAGTCAGCTGGCCATCCTGGCGGGGGTGCTCGAGATGGCCGCCCGGACGGTGATGGGCCAGGTCTTCGTCCCCCTGTTCGGCTTCACCGCCGCCTGCTTTGCCTCCCCGGTGGCCTGGATCAGCGCCGATCTGTTCCTGATCCCCGCCGCCATCCTCTGCATCCGCCATCTGCGGAAGCTGTATCCCGATCAGACCGAGGAGGCCGCCCTCCGCCCCGTCCGCGCGGAAGGACCGTAACCCCATTGACACAGAGGGCCCAGGCGCAAAAGCGCCTGGGCCTTTCCATTTGTCAAAAAAGTCCGCCCGTACGGCTGTTTCCGAAATGCGGATCACCTGGGATCGGACGGGGAGGCGTCCAGGGGGAAGGAGACCAGGGCGGTGAAGAGGTCGGCCTGGGTCTCTACCTGGAACTGACCGCCGCAGGCCTGGACAAAGCTGGAGGCAATGGACAGGCCCAGCCCGCTGCCGCCGTCGGTACGGCTCTCGTCCCCCCGGACGAAGCGCTGGGTGTAGTCCAGGCCGGGACGGAGTTCTGCGGCAGAGGTGTTGCGCAGGGCGGCCACCGCCTGTCCCTCCTCCACCGTGAGGGTCAGGTACACCCGGGAACCGGCCAGGGAGTATTTCAAGGCGTTGCCCAGCAGATTCTGGAACACCCGGTAGAGGCGGTCACTGTCCCCCTGGATGAGCACCGAGTGGTCGGGGAGCTGGGTGCGCAGCTGCAGCCCGCTCTCCTGGATGGGCTGGTCCATATCCGCCAAGGTCTGGCGGAGCAGGCGGGCCAGGTCCAGCCGTTTGAGGCTCACCGGCAGCTGGCCGGAGGCCGCCTTGCTCACCTCGAACACATCCTGCACCATCCCCTTCAGCCGCTGGGCCTTTTGGGAGAGGATAGTCACATACTCTCCGGCAGGGGGCTCCAGATGTTCCTGCTCCAGCAGCTCGGCATAACTGATGATAGAGGTGAGGGGGGTCTTCAGGTCATGGGACACATTGGTGACCAGCTCCACCTTCATCCGCTCGCTGCGGGTGCGCTCCTCCATGGCGGCCTGGAGCCCCTGCTGGATGTGGTTCAGGTCATCCGCCGCCTGGGACAGGTCGTGGTCCCGGGGCAGTTCCAGGGGGCGGGCCAGCTCCCCCGCCCGGACGGCGGCGATCTGATCGGTGAGCGCCCCCAGATCCCCCCACAGCCGGCGCTGGCGGAACAGGAATGCCGCTGTCACAGCAGCGAGCAGAAGGGGCGGCAGACAGAGGAGCCAGGCCGTCTCCAGCCGGACGGAGCCCCAGGACCAGCTGGAGCACCAGATCAGCAGACCGGCTGTGACGCAGTTCAGCAGCAGACAGGACAGGGAGACCAGGCCGGCGGAGCGGCTGAGCCGCTTCTGGACAGGGAGCTCCAGCTCCCGGGCGGCCAGCATCCCCAGCACTCCGTGCCGCCATGCCTGCCTGTTGTACCGCAGGTCGTTGAATACCAGCAGGTACAGAGCCAGGAAGGCCAGAACAGCGGCGGCGGGACGGGTGCCCAGCGCCTGAAGGAAATCGAAGAGCACGTCCGGCCCTTCCCCCGTTCCATACACATGGGTCTCTGCCTGGGACTGAACCACATCCCCGCTGTAAGAATAGAGGGCGACGGCCCCCGTGTCCCACTGTGCGGAGCCGCTGCTGGCGGTGGAAGAGGCCGCGGCATAGGCCGAAGTGGGCGTGGAGGCGATCCAGCCGCTCAACTCCCCCCAGGGGAGGAGGAGCAGCGCCAGAAGGGCCAGGAGCACCTTGACCTCGAACCAGATCCGGCCGGTCCCCCGGGCCAGGAAGCGGTCCGCCCTGGCCTTGTCCCGGCGCAGGACCAGAGCCAGGGCCAGCAGCAGCGCACCGCCCCCCAGCATCCCCCACTCTGTCAGCAGCTCCCGGCGGTACTGCGCCAGGTTCTGGACCAGGTCATAGAGCTGGGAGGTGCGGATATCCGCGCCGGAGCCCAGATAATTCCCGTAGACCATAGGCTTTGGATCTGACGCCGCGGCCAGATAGACCTGGATGTTTCTGGCATCCGCATCCATAGGGAAGTTCTCATAGCCTGGGACGAACCACAGGTCGTCCTCGGTGTACCAGCCGTCCCCATATACATCCAGTTCCCGGCCGTCCTGGGTAATGGACACCATTCCGTCCTCACAGCGCAGCGCGAAGCGGTACCCCTCCGGCGGCTGACCGTAGGAGAGGAAGCCGCCGTCCGAGGTGTTGGTGTACAGGACACTGCCCCGCCGCGCCACGGCGTAGAGCAGGTTCTTGTCCCCCTCCAGGCCATCCAGGAGCTCCTTCCCGTAGTCGCCTCCGGAGGTGTACTCCCAGGTCCCCGCGGTGAGACAGGCGTCCAGCCAGTTGCAGATGATAGTTCGGAAGGCGGCGGTGTCCTGCCAGTCCTCCTCCAGGCTGTCCCTGGCCCACCGGGCGCCCAGCTCCGTGGACCACCAGCCGTACTGGCCCAATCCGCCGGCCAGCAGGAGGCTGATCCCCAGCAGGAAAGCCGTCAGCCCCGCCGCCGCCCGCAGGCGGCCCCCCGCCGGGCACGCCGCCGGTGCCGGGGCCCTGTCTGTCTTGTTGCCTCTGTTAAGGATGTTTTTCCATTTTATAACCAATTCCCCACACCACCTTCAAATAGTCCGGCTCCCGAGGGTTGAGCTCGATCTTCTCCCTGATCCGGCGGATGTGCACCATCACTGTGTTCTCCGAGGCGTAGGCCTCCTCCCCCCAGACCCGGCGGTAGATCTCCTCCGCAGGAAAGACCCGGCCCAAGTTGCACATCAGCAGGTCCAGGATGCCCAGCTCCGTTGCGGTGAGCTTCACCTCGTCCCCGTCCGCCGTCAGGACCCGGCTGTCCGGGTCGTAGGACAGCCGGCCGTTGACAATGCGCCGGTCTCTGGCGGAGGCGTTCACATCCCCCAGCCGGGTGTACCGCCGCAGCTGGCTGCGCACCCGGGCCACCAGCTCCTGGGTGGAGAAGGGCTTGGTCACATAGTCATCCGCCCCCATGGACAGTCCCAGCACCTTGTCGCTCTCCTCGCTCTTGGCGGACAGGACAATGATGGGCAGGTTGCGCCGTTCCCGGATGCGGAGGACGGCGGAGAGGCCGTCCAGGCGGGGCATCATCACATCCATCAGGATCAGCCGCAGCTCCGGGTCCAGGGCGTGGTCCAGGGCCTCCATGCCGTCATAGGCACGCAGCACCCGGTAGCCCTCCTTTTCCAGGGCCAGGGCGATGGCCCCCACGATCTCCCGGTCGTCATCCACCACCAGGACGGTCTCCTTTGTGTCCATAGCGCAGCTCCTCTCTCGGTTTGCCTGGGAACAGGATAGCAGAGATTTCTTACAAAAAAGCGGGGGGAAGTCTTACAAGTTTCTTACAGATGGGGCCCGGCCGCCGGCCCTTCCATTTTTCCTGATATATATATACCATAAATGAGGAGATCACAAAAGAGGAAAGGTGCGGACCGCCCCCAAAGCCTTCCCCCCTCTGGGGGGAGGTGGCACGGTGAAGCCGTGACGGATGAGGGGTCTTTCTTCTCCCGTCCCGCTTCTATGAGGCAGACACCCACTGTGTGCCCCTGCGCAGGTCCGGTTCAGGGGCCGCGCAAAAATTTTTTGATCCCTGCAACATTTTGCCCCGCTGTGGGGTGTTTGAGGTGAAAGGAGGGGGATGACATGGACCGGACGAGCCAGGCGGAGGAGACGGTCCGCCGCTACTCTGACATGGTCTATCGCCTTGCCTTTGCCCGGACGGGGAACACCGCAGACGCTGAGGATGTGTACCAGGAGGTCTTTCTCCGCTACCTCCGCAGCGACCCCCAGTTCACCTCGGAGGAGCACCGGAAGGCCTGGCTGCTGCGGGTCACTATCAACTGCGCCAAAAAGCTTCATGCGGCGCCCTGGCGGCGGCGGACGGAGCCCCTCAGTGAGACGCTGGAGGCCCCCTCCCCGGAGGGAGAGGCGCTCTGGGAGGAGCTGCGCCGCCTGCCGGACAAGTACCGCACGGTGCTCCACCTCTACTACTACGAGGACATGACCACGGAGGAGATCGCCCGGCTGCTGGACCGGAGCCCGGCCACGGTGCGGTCCCAGCTGATGCGGGGCAGAGACAGGCTGCGGGTGCTGCTGGAGGAGGGATAGCATGGATCGAAGAGAATACAAGCAGATGATGGAGCAGATCCGTCCTGCGCCCGAGCTGATGGAGCGGGTGCTGGCGGAGGGGCAGACGGAAAGGAGCAGACCGATGAAGCACAGGATACGTGCTGCGGGGGTAGCGGCCCTGGCGGCAGCACTGCTGATGGGCACCGCCCTGGCAGTGAACAGCGGATTTTTGGAGCGGTATTTCAAGGGCGACCTGAGCGTGGTGGAGCCCTATATCCAGGGGGGCGAGAGCGTGTCGGACGGGAAATTCCGCCTGACCCTGGACAGCGCCGTGGTGGACCAGTACGGCCTGGTAGCCCAGGTGACCCTGGAGGCCCTCACCGACGAGGGGGCGGCCTGGCTGATGGAGGGGGCCCAGATGAGCCCATGGGAGCGCTATGATGCCCCTGAGTCCACCTTTGATCCCGGAGACGTATGGCTGGCCAGCGCCGACTACGCGGGGGAACAGCTGTCCTGGCGGTACTGCAACGCCTCCCCCAAACTGGAGGGTGAACACAGCTACAGCTATTGGGAAGACATCAGCCTGCGCACCGACCGGAGCGTGACCACCCAGCTCCGGGTGGAATTCGACCCCAACGAGATGGAGGAGGGACTGGACACCCTGTGGATCGGGGTGGACTGCATGGGACCGAAGTATGCCATCCGTCTGCCGGAGGTGGGCTCCATGGGCGCCGTGACGGTGGAGCCGGAGCGCAAGATCCTCCTCAATCCGGAGTGGGACCGGAGCGCCACCGTCCACCTGCTGGAGTTCGGCCCCCTGAGCTACAAGCTGGTCTACTCTTATGGGGAGTGGGAGGAGTCCTGGGACACCTTCCTCCAGGGGGAGTTCTTCCTGAAGCTGAAGGACGGCACCATTTACACCCCCGGCGACCTGAAGGCCGGGTGGGGTACCCGTCCGGAGTATGACGATGCCCCGGAGGGCCAGCGCACCATCACCGAGACCACCATCGGCTTCTTTGACCGGGTGGTGGATCTGGACCAGGTGGAGTCGGTGATCCTGGGGGACCTGGAGTACCCGGTGGACAGCAGCGGGCCCGTCCCGGCGGAGCTGGACGAGAGCCTGCGGCCCTTCGTCCTCTACTACCCCGGCTGGAGCGCTGACGACCAGGTGCCGGCGGCGGAGCTATGCAGCCGGCTGGGAGCCGGCTGTCATTGGGACCGTGAGGCCGGGACGGTGACCATCACCTACCGGGGCCACACCGCGGTGCTCACCGTAGGGACTGAGGAGCTGGTGGTGGATGGAGCAGAGGAGATGACCTTCGGCCCCACTGTGGAGCGGGACGGCCAGGTGTACCTCAACTGGAAGGTCTGCGACTACCTGGAGATCCCCTGCCAGAGCATGACCTACGCCCTGCGGATCATGCCGCCTGGTCTGAAATAAAGGGGGACTGGCATCGGGCCCACACCCCGGCATATCAACGCGCCCCCGGGACAGAAACTGTCCCGGGGGCGCGTGAAACTGTCGAAAAGTGGAAAAGTCACTTTTTCGAGAAAGCAGCAGTGCTGCGCGCAGGGTCTGTCCGCCGCAGGCGGGCAAACCCTCAGCTTGTCGACAAAGCATTTTCGACGAGCTGAGAGCACTTTTCAGAACGTTTTAACGTTCTGAAAAGTGGTTTGATTGCATGTGAAAGACAACCCTGACGGTTTTCTTTCACAGTATCTTTCCCCCCGAGTCCTTCGGCTGGCCGTTTTTTCGACAGTATGCCTGCACCTGCAGCCTGAGCAGTGTTTTTCCCGACGCACATGTCGCCGGGAAAAACAGCTCAGAACTTGGTTCGCATCTGCGGGCGCGAACTCTGCCAGGCTTTTTCCACAAGCTGATGCGTCCCCGGGACAGTTTCTGTCCCGGGGACGCATTCTGATAGGAGCTCAGACGGAGCGGTCAATACACGCCCTGCCACAGCATGGCGTCGGCCACCTTCAGGAAGCTGACGATATTGGCGCCGGCCTGGATGTCGCCCTCCTGGCCGTACTTAGCTGCGGTGTCGGCGCACTGGCGGTAGATGTTCTCCATGATCTCCTTCAGCTTGGCGTCCACCGCCTCAAAGGTCCAGTACAGGCGCTCGCTGTTCTGGCTCATCTCCAGACCGGAGACAGCCACGCCGCCGGCGTTGGAAGCCTTGGAGGGGGAGTAGAGGAGGCCGGAGGCTTTGATGGCCTGGATGGCCTCGGGAGTACAGGGCATGTTGGAGCCCTCAAAGACGGCCTTACAGCCGTTGGACACCAGCAGTTTGGCGGAGTCGGTGTCGATCTCGTTCTGGGTGGCGCAGGGCATGGCGATGTCGCAGGGGACGGACCAGATGCCGGCACAGCCCTCCACGTATTTGGCAGTGGGGACATAGTTGGGATAGGTGCTGATGCGCTCCCGCTTCTGCTCCTTGATCTGCTGGATGATGCGGAAGTCGATGCCGTTCTCGTCCACCACATAGCCGTTGGAGTCGCTCATGGCCACCACAGTGGCTCCCATCTCGGTGCACTTCTGATTGGCGTAGGTGGCCACATTGCCCGAGCCGGAGATGATGACCTTCTTCCCCTGGAAGGACTGGCCGTGGTCGGCCAGATAGGCGGCGCCGAAGTAGCACAGGCCGAAGCCGGTGGCCTCGGTGCGGGTGAGGGAGCCGCCGGAGGCCAGACTCTTTCCGGTGATGGCGCCGGTCCACTGGTTCTTCAGCTTCTTGTACCGTCCGAAGAGGTAGCCGATCTCCCGGCAGCCCACACCGATGTCACCCGCAGGGACGTCGGTGTTCTCACCGATGTGGCGGTAGAGCTCATTCATAAAGGCCTGGCAGAACCGCATGACCTCGCCGTCGGACTTACCCTTTGGGTCGAAGTCGGACCCGCCCTTGCCGCCGCCCATGGGGAGGGTGGTCAGACAGTCCTTAAAAGTCTGCTCAAAGGCCAGGAATTTCATGACAGACTGGTTGACAGAGGGATGGAATCGCAGCCCCCCCTTATAGGGGCCCAGGGCGGAGCTGTGCTGCACCCGGAAACCGTGATTCAGGCGGGTCTTGCCCTGATCGTCCACCCAGGACACCGGGAAGCAGATCAGGCGCTCCGGCTCGGCCATGCGGCCCACGATGTTCTGCTGCTCATAGCGGGGGTCGGAATCGATCACAGGGGAAAGGGGCTCCAGAAATTCCTCCACAGCCTGGAGGTACTCGGGCTCGTGGGCGTAGCGGGCCCGCAGATCATCCATCACGGAATTAAGGTAAGCGTTCTGAAAGGACATTGTTGACCACTCCTAGAAATTTGTTTTCTCTGGCACCAGGTACTTTATTGAGTTAGCGAAGTGATGCTATTATAGTCCTTTAAAAATTGATACGCAAGATGGGAAAATAAATAATTCATATTTTAACGAAAATGACGGATTTTTACCGCCAAATCCATTAAAAACAAAGGAGCGTAAAAATTATAATGCAAAAAAGACGGATGAGCTGCATCAAAATCCAGACTGGCCGCCGGGGCTGCCGGGGAGAGCACGCAGGCCGCCCTATGACTTTGTTAAAAATACCGAAAACTATGGGAAAATATGGTATATTCGGACAAAGGCCAGCCAAACATGTCCGCCCAGGCGCAAAGCCTCCCTGCTCCGGCTCGTCAGCGCCGGAACAGGGAGGCTGGAACGGGCACGGTCCCGTCCGGAGGTGGGCGGGTGCTGGGGCCCTCTGCAAAAAGGCGCGGTCCCCGTCCGCATGATCGGACGGGGACCGCGCCGGGTGCTTATCCGTGTCTTCCTACTTCTGTTCCTCGATTCAGACGAGCAGGCTCTTCTCAGATTCGGGGTCGAAGAGATGGATGAGGCTGGGGGAGAAGGTGAAGCGGAGCTTGGTGCCATAGGGCACGCCGCCCCGGTACTCTGCCGGCAGTTCTACGGTGGGGGTGCGGATGACCACCTCCTGGCCGCCCTCCACGGTGGCGTGGAGGTACAGCTCGCTGCCCATCAGCTCGGACACCTCGATGGATGCCTCGATGGCGGAGGCGGAAGGGTCCTTCTGCACCGCGATGTGCTCCGGACGCACGCCCAGGATCACGTCGGCGCTCTGCTGTCCCTTCCCGGCCAGCTTGGCGCTCATCTCCCCGTCCAGCGGGAAGCTGGCCCCGGCATACTCCACCGAGTAGTCGCCGCCCTTCTTCTCCAGGCGGGCGTTGAAGAAGTTCATCTGGGGCGTACCGATGAAGCCGGCCACGAAGATGTTGATGGGCTTCTCAAAGACCTCCTGGGGGGTGCCGATCTGCTGCACAAAGCCGTCCTTCATGATCACGATCCGGTCGCCCAGGGTCATGGCCTCTGTCTGGTCGTGGGTCACGTACACGAAGGTGGTGTTGATCCGCTGCCGCAGCTTGATGATCTCCGCACGCATCTGGTTGCGCAGCTTGGCGTCCAGGTTGGACAGGGGCTCATCCATCAGCAGCACCTTGGGCTCCCGGACAATGGCTCGCCCGATGGCCACACGCTGCCGCTGGCCGCCGGACAGCGCCTTGGGCTTCCGGTCCAGATACTGGGTGATGCCCAGGATCTCCGCCGCCTGGTCCACCCGCTGCTGGATCTCCTCCTTGGGCACTTTCTTCAGCTTCAGGGGGAATTCCATGTTCTCCCGCACCGTCATGTGGGGATACAGTGCGTAGCTCTGGAACACCATCGCGATGTCCCGGTCTTTGGGCTCCACGTCGTTGACCAGCTTGCCGTCGATGTACAGCTCTCCCTTGCTGATCTCCTCCAGGCCCGCCACCATCCGCAGGGTGGTGGACTTGCCGCAGCCGGAGGGGCCCACCAGCACGATGAACTCCTTGTCCGCGATCTCCAGGTTGAAGTCGCTCACTGCGGTGACCGAGTTGTCATAGATCTTGTAGATGTTCTTCAGACTGACAGTTGACATGGCTTCTGGCCGTGAGACCTCTGCCTCCGCAGCAGGCCCCTCCCCCGGACGGACTGTCCCTCCCGGGGCTTACGACAGGTCTCCACACTGCCGCACCGCCGGCCGGCGGTCTTTTCTTCCTCCTTTTTTATGGGGCCGAGGACTATGAAGAATGGAGTAGTTCCACGGCCCTGGTCTCGTTAGATCAGCAGTACTTCCCGATGGCAGCCGAGATCATCCCTGCCGCTTCCCGCACGATGGATGCGTCTCCGTCGGCCAGGGGGGGCATGGGCAGGCGGACGCTGCCTGCGTCGGGGCCGCCCTGGAGACGGATGATGGCCTTCTGGACCGCGTACAGGTTGCCCTTGGCGGTACACATCTTGTAAATGATGCGGCAGGCCTCGTTCTGGATCTGGCGGGCGGTCTCCATCTCACCCTTGCCGTACAACTCATAGATCTTCAGATACAGCTCGGGCATGACGGCATAGGTGCCGCCGATGCCGCCGATGGCGCCCGCCGCCAGGCCGGACAGGAACTGCTCATCGGGGCCGTTGAATACGATGCAGCCCTCGTCCTTCCACATCTGAATGTCCTGGACAGGCATGGAGGAGTTCTTTACGCCGATGACCCGGGGATTCTTCAGCATCTCCTTGAGCAGGGAGCCGTTCAGGGCCACACCGGCCAGCTGGGGGATGTTGTAGATGACGAAATCCGTGTTCGGGGCGGCGGCGGAGATGTCGTTCCAGTACTTGGCGATGGCGTAGTCAGGCAGGTGGAAGTAAATGGGTGGGATGGCGGCGATAGCGTCCACCCCCAGGCTCTCCGCGTGGGCGGCCAGGGCCTGGCTGTCAGAGGTGTTGTTGCAGGCCACGTGGGCGATGATGGTGACCTTGCCTCTGGCCTCGGCCATCACATTCTCCAGGACCAGCTTGCGCTCCTCCACGCTCTGGTAGATGCACTCGCCGGAGGAGCCGCCCACATACAGGCCCTTCACGCCCTTGCCGATCAGATAGCGGGTGAGCTCCCGCACCTTGGTGGCGCTGACGGCGCCCAAATCGTCATAGCATGCGTAGAATGCCGGGATGACGCCCTGATATTTGCTGAAATCGCGCATAAATCGATCACTCCAATATAATTTGCAAAGATTTAAAGTTTTTTAGGATCAGCCCTTGACCGCACCCATGGCGATACCCTGGGTGAAGTACTTCTGGAAGGCCACGAATACGATGATGATGGGGATGGAGGCCAGCGCCGCGCCCGCCATGATCAGGCCGAAGTCAGTGGACATCTCGCCCTGAAGGTTGGCGATGGCCAGCGGCAGGGTCCAGCTCTCCGTGCTGGTGAGCATGACCAGCTGGAGGAAGTAGTCGTTCCAGGTGTTGACGAAGGTGAAGATTGCCAGCGCGCCGATACCGGGCTTGATCATAGGGAAGACCACGGTGATGAAGGTGCGCAGCTCACCCGCGCCGTCCACCCGGGCCGCCTCCAGGATCTCTGTCGGGATGGTCTCGGAGAACTGCTTCATCAGGAATACGCCGAAGGGCCAGCCCACCGTGGGCAGGATGACGGCCCAAAGGGTATCGTTCAGATGGAAGAAGTTGGTCATCTCCTGGGCCAGAGGGATGACGATGACCTGCTTGGGCAGGGCCATGGCGCAGATGATGATGGTGAACAGGACGCCCCGGCCGATGAAGCGCTTCTTGCCCAGGGCGTAGCCCGCCAGGGAGGCGGTGAGACAGGTCAGGATCATAGCCGCCGCCGAAATGAAGATGATGTTGAACAGCCACAGGAAGGCGGGGTTGTCAAACAGCCGGGCGTAGTTTTCCACCGTGGGTTCGATGGGGAACCAGATGGGCGTCCGGGCCGTGATCTCCAGCTTGTTCTTGAAGGAGCCGGTGACGATCCAGTACAGAGGGAACAGGAAGAAGATCACCATGACCACCAGGATGGCCACGGAGAAAACCTTATACCCCTTGGAGGTGCCGCTCAGATCAGTGGTTTTTTTCATGTTCTCGCCCCTCCTTAATTGTCAGTCTTCGCCACTTTGAACTGGATGGCGGAGAAAATGGCGATGATGAGGGCCAGAACCACGCCGATGGCACAGGCATAGCCCAGGTCGTTGAGCCGGTACGCGGTGTCGTAGACCTGGTACATGATGGTCATGGTGGAGTTCAGCGGGCCGCCCTTGGTCAGCAGCTGAATCAGCGCGAAGCACTGGAAGGTGTTGATGGTGGTGATGACCAGCACATACAGGGTAGTGGGCATGATGGAGGGCCATTTGATCTTCCAGAACACCTGAAACTTGGTGGCGCCGTCCACCTCGGCTGCCTCGATAATGGAGTTGTCCACATTGCCCAGAGCCGCCACATACAGCACGATGGGCTGACCGATGGAGGTGGTGAACAGGATCAGGATGATAAACCAGATGGCGGTTTTGGGATTGCCCAGCCAGTCAAAGCTGGAGGTGCCGGCCACCTGATTGAGGATGCCGTTGTAGGGGTCCAGGATCCACTTCCACACCACGGTGATGGCCACCGAGCCGGTGACTACCGGCAGGTAGAACACACATCGGAAGAAGGAGCGGGGAATGGAATGCATCTTGTAGATGGCGGAGCTCACCCACAGGGAGAATGCAGTGACGCTGGGCACCGCCACCACCACCATGAGCACCGTGTTCAGAAAGCCGCGGTGGAAGATGGGGTCCTGGAACAGCTTGATGTAGTTGGACAGGCCGGCGAAGCCCTTGACGCCGCCCAGTCCGTAGTCGGTAAAGCTGTAATACACACAGATGAACATGGGGACGACCACGAAGGTCACAAAGAAGATCAGGCTGGGCAGCAGGAACAGGTAGGCCGAGGTGGTCTCCCGCCGCACCAGCGCGCGGCTCATACCGGAGGTAGCGCTTTTCTTGACTTTTTTAGGCTTCTGTCCGGCAGCCGGAGCAGGAGTGTTCTGAGCCATAAGATTTCCCCCTCTTTGACAAGAATTTGCCTGCCCTCCCCCGGGGAGGACGGAAGATACACAGTGCCCGCCCCCTCTCATTCAGGGAGCGGGCACAGGATCGCATGGAACAGGATACGTGCTTCCGCAGGAGGTCAGCCGATGTTGGCGTTCGCCTGAGACACGAAGTTGTCGGCAGCGGTCTGAACGTCAGCGCCGGTGGTCAGGATCTCAGCGAGCATGGGCCACCACAGGGCGCGCTGCTCGGTCCAGCCGCCGGTCAGGTTGTAGTAGCGGCCCAGATAGTTGCTCATCAGGGCGAAGGGAGCGCGCAGGTCGGCATCCTCAGCGTCGGCGTAGACATCGCCCCAGTCGGAGTGCACGGGGAAGAAGCTGGAGGTCTTCACAGCCTCCACACCGGCGGTGGCATCGTTGCAGACAAAGTCGATGAACTTCTTGGCGGCGTCGATCTTAGCCTGGTCCTTGTTGTCGAAGATACCGAAGCCGTAGGGGCCGGCCATCTCCAGCTCGGGGGTGCCATCGTCAGAGGGGAACGCCATGGCGAAGGGGGTGAACTGGGTCTGGTCCGCGTACTGGCTGTAGTTGGAGAAGTTCCAGCAGAAGCTGACCGCACAGGTCTGGTTGGCGAAAGCCTGAAGCTCATCGGCAGCGGCGTAGCTGGCGTTGGCGGACAGAGAGCCGGCGTTCACCATGTTCTGCAGCAGGGTCAGAGCCTTCACATTGTTGGCGCTGTTGGCATTGTAGGAGGTGCCGTCCTCGGTGACATAGTAGTCGGAGTACAGGTTGTTCACCAGGGCGCGGGTACCCTGGTCACCGCCCTGGGCGCCGCAGTAGACGATGCCGGGGGTGGCCACGGTGACGGTGCCGTTGTCGATGGCAGTCTTGATGGCAGCCATGGCGGCCTCGAAGCCCTCGGTGGTCCAGGTGCGGGTCTCCTCGTCGATGTACTGCAGGGCGCCGGCGGCCTCAAAGACCTCGTAGTTGATGGCCATGCAGTGGGCGGCCGCGCTCAGGGGGTACATGTAGTAGGTCCCGTCCAGCTGGCAGACGCTGGAAATATTCTCGCCAATATCCGCGGAGGCATCGCCCCACACGTCGCCCAGGTCCACCATCAGGCCCTCACGGGCGTAGTTGCCCACGATGCGCTCGGGGCCCTCAAAGATGATATCGGGGCCGCTGCCGGAGGTGATGGCAGAGGTGAGCTTCTGGTCGCCGTCCTGATAGTTGATGGGGGTGACGGTGACCTTGATGTCGGGGTTGACCTCGTTGAAAGCGGCGATCAGGGAATCCCAGTTGGAGGCCTCGGTGAAGCCGCCGATGTTGAAGGCCCACAGGCTGATCTCAGTGGCGCTGCTGGAGGTGGTGCCCGATGAAGAGGCACCGCCGCTGGACTGACTGGGGGTGGAGCTGTTGCCGTTGCCGCAGGCAGCCAGGCCCAGCGTCATGGCGGAAGCCAAGACAAGAGCTGCTACTTTTTTGAATTTCATTTCATTGTCCTCCTTGTGAATCATTTTTCACAAATAATTGCCGATTGGGTTAAGAAAATTTTATAGGAAATCACCGAGCTTGTCAAGACGGAATGAAAAAATTTTCACAAATTGCAAAAAAAGAAAATTTTTAACGTGGAGTTAGACCCAAATTGAAACAAAACCTTGACAATTTCAGGAAAACTGATAGGTTATAGGTACAAAAAAATAAACAAAACGGGGGACTGAAATATCATGAAGCGCCATGTTATCTGTCTGGGCGACTCCAATACTCACGGCTACTGTGGAGCTCAGGAGGGGGAAACCCTCTGCGGAGGCCGGTTCAGCGAGGCGGAACGCTGGCCCTGTCTGCTCCAGCGCGCCCTGGGAGAGGAATATCTGGTGATCGAGGAGGGACTGTGCGGGCGGACCACGGTATTCCCCGATCCTCTGGAGCCGGGGCTGGACGCCATTTCCTATCTGCGTCCCTGCCTGCTGAGCCATGCCCCGGTCTCCCTGCTGATCCTGATGCTGGGTACCAACGACACCAAGGAGCGCTTCGGCCTCTCGGCGGAGGAGATCGCCCGTGGGATGGAGCGGCTGGCCCGACAGGCCATGTCAGAGGACTGCTGGGGACCCGTGGGACCCGACCTGCTGGTCGTGGCGCCTCCCGCCATTCGTCCGGAGGTGGAGCACTCCCCCGTGGCCGCTGCCATGGGCCGGGGATGCGCGGAGAAGTCCCGTCAGCTGGCGGAGCACTACCGCCGGCTGGCAGCCAGGCTGGGCGCGCGTTTCCTGGACGGGGAGGGCTGTGAGCTGAATCGAGTGGACCACATGCACCTGACCCAGGCGGGCCATGCCCAGCTGGCGGCCAGGGTGGAAGCGGTCCTCTCCAATCCGGCCACGGGGGCGCTCGGGCAGTGAAAAAAGCGGGCGGGGACACCGGGAATGGTGTCCCCGCCCGTTTGCCGTCGAATGAGAGGTGCGGAGAGGGTCACAGCTCCTCCCCTTCAGGCTCCTTCTCCGGGAGATACCGGCGGATGACACGCTCCGCGGGCATGGAGGCGAGCAGTGCGTTGAGAGCAGGGGTGAAGACGGCCAGCGGGAAGAAGCCGGCCGTGGCCCACACCGTGACGAACAGGAGCAGGATCAGGAGCAGGGTCTGGGGCAGGTGGCGCAGGGTCACCTGAAAGGAAGTGACCAGCAGGTGTCCCAGCCCCATCTGGAAGCGGGACAGCAGAGGGAAGGCCCAGCAGGACACGCCGGCGGGGACGATGAGGGCCGCGCAGTAGCAGCCGTACATGGCCAGGGCGCCGCCGCCCACGGAATTGGCCGCCAGGACCATGATCTGGTACCCCTGGAGGAGCAGGGCGCCCGCGGCCAGGACCAGCAGGCCGGCGGGGATGCCCACCCGGAGATTGGCCCGGAAGGAGCGGAAGAAGGTGAGGTAGGTGCTGTCCCCCTGTCGGACCACACAGTGGGTCACCGTGTGGTACAGGGCGGCACAGGCCGGGCCGAAGGTGACCAGAGGGAGGGAGAGCGCCACCCATAAAAGGCTGAGCCCCACCACGTCCACCATGCGGGAGAGTGTGCGGAAAAAGCCGTTTTCCGGATCAAAAATACCTCTGAGCCCCATAAGCGACACCCTTTCCCCGGGACATATTCCCGTATCTGTGATAGGTTGGGAAACATTATACCACTGGAACGGCAGCAGAGGCAAGACGGGAGTTTGCGGGGCGGGTCTGGGCCCCCCACGGGATGCTTGGAGCCGCCGCCCCTTCCCGTCCCTTGGGCCCCGCATTCCACGCAGGGGGCGGCTGCCCGGGCATCGGGCTGGTGCACCTGAGAAACTTTCAATTATCTTTCGGACTGATTTAGGGTGCAAATGACCTATCTTCATCAAAATGATAGAGGGAGGAGCATTTATAGACAATAACTGCTCAATAAATTATATTTTTTATTTCATGTATTTCTCAATAATCTCTTCAGGGATGGGCTTTTTCCCATCGTAAATTTGATTGTCTTTTTCCGTAATCTGACGTAAAACTTTTGCCGGAGTTCCTGCAACTATTACATTTGATCCCACACTATGCGTCACAACACTGCCAGCAGCCACGATGGAATTGTCTCCAATCGTCACACCGGGCAACACAATCACACCAGCACCCAGCCACACGTTGTTTCCGAGATGGATTGGTTTATTATACTGTAATTTGTCCTCACCTTTTCTCAACATGGGGGAAATTGGGTGCTGTGCGGTAATGATATGGCATCCCGGTCCAATCAAACAGTCATCACCAATAAAAATATCGGCATCATCCACAAGACACACATTGAAATTGAAAATAACATTTTTCCCGACATGGACATTTTTAAGCCCCCAGTTTGCATAGATTGGCGGGATAATATATAATCCATCGCCATATGTACCAAGAGCTTCCCGCAGAATTTCTTCCCGCTTTTTCAATCCTTCTGGCGTATCTGGGGTGCTGTTAAATTGATTGAGCCTTTCTACCAACTCATGTTGATAGGTGATAAGTTCATCGTCAACTCCAGCATATAAATCGCCAGAATTTAGCAAATCATTGATTCTATTGAGTTTCTTTTGCATATTGTACACCTGTTTAAATCCTTATATATTTTCTAATTTACTTTACCATATTCTTCTGATCCATTCAAGGTATAGTGAATCAACAAAGTTAGTACCCGTCAGTCCAGAAGGTGAACGAGAGCTGGGAAATCCGCTGTTTCTTTTTCCGGTCCGCTGTGATATACTGCTCCATTATGGGGCCGCGTCCCCCATCCCGCATGAGGTGATCTGAATGACTCGGCTGCGCGCTGTTCTGCTGGCTCCCCCAGGGACCCAGCCCAAACTGCTCCGCTGGCACCACGTCTGGCTGGCATTTGCCCTGACAGGGCTGGGCTTCTGTGTCGGCGTCCTGACGCTGATGCTCGCCGCCACCGCCTATCTCAAACTGGACAGCACGGACCTGTTCCTGTCCTATTTTCTGTTGGAGCCCATGCTCCTGCTCCTCAATGTCCTGCCGCCCATCCTGCTCATCTGGTTCTTCTATTTTCTTACCCGCCGGGCCTGGGCAGCTTTTCTGAGCAGCTTCCTCCCCTGTGTGGGACTGGCCCTGGTGAATTACTTCAAGATCCGCCTGCGAGGGGACCCTCTGCTGGCCGCCGACCTGCGCCTGGTCACTGAGGCGGGGGGGATCGTGGGACACTATCAGTTGGACCTGACCTGGCTGGTCTGGCTGTGTGCGGCCTGCCTGATCCTGGGTCTCCTGTTCTCCGTTTTCCTTCTGCCCCGCGGGATAGGCCGGGGCCCCCTTCGCTGGTTCTGCCTGTGCTCCTCCGCCGCCCTGCTGGCGGTGTCCTATGCGGCCCTCTACTGCGACCAGAGCCTGTATGACCGCACCGCCAACGACACCCATATCACCCCCTGGTCGGATGTGGAGGTCTTTGTCTCCCGGGGCTGCCTCTACCCCTTTCTGTACAGCGTGCAGGACATGTTCCCCACCCCGCCGGAGGACTACGACCCGGAGGAGGCCGCCTCCCTGCTCGCCCGGTATCCAGACCAGGACATCCCGGCGGACCGCCGGGTCAACGTGGTCGGGGTGATGCTGGAGGCCTTCTGTGACCTGACCGACTTCCCCGCCCTGGCGGAGCAGCCCGCCGTCCAGGCGGTCTATGCCCCGCTCCACGACCTGGAGGAGCAGTCCGTCTCCGGCGACCTGCTGACCAATATCTTCGCGGGCGGCACGGTGGACAGCGAGTGGGGCTTTCTCACCGGCTACACTCAGCACGAGGACTTCCGCAAGCCCACTGACTCCTATGTCTGGTATTTCCGGGAGCAGGGCTATCACACCCTTTTTCACCACCCCGGCTACAGCTGGTTCTACAACCGCCAGAATGTCAACGAGTACCTGGGCTTTGAGGAGAGCTGGTTCACCGAGAACTACTACGGGGCGCTGGTGGACCCGGTGGATGCCGTGATGCGCTCCGACGAGACGCTGGTGGACGGTATTCTGGACGGACTGCGGGAACCGGGCCCCTGGTTCTCCTTCTCCGTCAGCTATCAGAACCACGGCCCCTATGAGACCGCCTCCGCCCAGGAGGTCTTCCTGTCCCCTGGGGACACCGGCTGGTCGGCGGAGACCTGCAACATGCTCAACAACTATATGTCCAATGTCTCCAGCACCCTGGCCGCCATGGAGCGGCTGACCCGGGAGCTGAATGCCCGGCCCGAGCCCTTTGTGCTGGTCCTTTTTGGGGACCACAAGCCCTGGATGGGCAACGGCAATACGGGGTACACCGAGATCGGGGCCGGCTTCGACCTGTCTCAGCTCTCCGGCTTCCGGGAGTACTACTCCACCCCCTACCTTATCTGGGCCAACTCCGCCGCCCGTGAGGCGCTGGGCAGCAGCTTCACCGGGGAGGGCGGCGACTTCTCTCCCTGCTTTCTGATGAACAAGGTATTTGAGCTGTGCGGCTGGGAGGGCCCCGGCTTCATGGAGCTGTCCCGCCAGCTGGAGGCCATCTCCCCCTTGATCCATACTCGGGGGCTCTTCCTGAGCGGCGGCATCCTCACAGATGCTCTCGTCCCGGAGGAGGCCCGATTCTACCAGCAGTTCCTCCAGGCCCAGTACTACCGGGAGACTGTGGTCATCCCCGGGGAAATTTCTTCTTAAAAAGCCCCCAGCCAGGACCGGCTCTGTTCCGGTCCTGGCTGGGGGTGTTTTGGTCCTATGTGGGGAAGGTCCACGGCAGGGGCGTTTCGGGAAGAAACCATTAGAAATAAGGAGTACAGGCCCGCCTCCGTCTCAGGATGCCACAAAAGGGATTCCGCCCCGCAGGGTGGAATCCCTCTGACAAATCATGACTGAGACGGAAAAAGAAAGACCCCTCATCCGTCGCGGCATACGCCGCGCCACCTTCCCCCCGGTGGGGGGAAGGCCTGAAGGGCGGCTCTGGGAGCCGCCCCTCTGTCGGGACCTCCCTTTCTTCCCATTTGGCAACGGCTCTCCCCTCAGCTCAACAGCAGATCCAGGTCTTCCAGGGTGAGGCTCGGCTGTAAAGCCAGGTCAATGCCGTACCCGATCACCTTGGACAGGTCCGCCACCTGGCTGTCGATATCCTTGGGAGTGACCATCAAGTCCCTCCCCTCTCCCAGGGGAGGCAGCTCCTCCGTACCCAGCAGATCGGCGGCCAGGGTGGCCCCGTCCACCACGGTGGGCACCCCCACCGCAATCACCGGCACCCCCAGGGAAGCCCGGTCCAGCGCAGCCCGGTGGTTGCCCACCCCAGAGCCCGGGGCGATGCCGGTATCCGCCAGCTGCACCGTGCGGCACACCCGTTTTAGGGACCGGGAGGCCAGCGCGTCCACCGCGATCACGCAGGCGGGCCGCAGCCGCTCCGACACTGCCCGGACCAGTTCCCCGCTCTCCATACCGGTGGTCCCCAGCACGCCGGCAGACAGGGATGCCACTGGTCTCAGGTCCCCGAAGTGCTCCGGCACCTGCCGTACCAGGTGCCGGGTTACCAGGGTGTACTCGTGGACCTTGGGGCCCACAGCGTCCGGGGTGATGGCTCGGTTGCCCAGCCCCACCACCAGCACCGGGGCCTCTGGATGAAGGAAGCCCAGCAGCTCCCCCAGCTCTGCCGCTACCGCCCGGGCCGCCCGGCCGAAAGCATTCTCTTCCCGTCTGGCCAGCCCGTCCAGGGTCAGGGTCACATAAGTCCCCACAGGCTTCCCCAGGGCCTCCTCCCCCCGCCTGTCCAGGATGCTGACCCGGGTCACGGGGATGCCCTCCCTCATCTCCTCCCGGGCCTCCACCCCCTCCAGCTGGGTACGCTCCTCCGCCGACTCCTGCCACAGCTCCCTGGCCTCCAGAGCCAGGTCCGTCCTTCTGTTCCGCATGTCCCGCTCCTCCCTCCGCAAGATATAGTGGAATAGCTGCCGCTTCTGCCCTATTTTTTGCGGCGCCAGGGATTCTATCCAAAAAAGCGGGAAAAATTTAAAAAAACAGTTGATTTTTTGAAGATCCAATGGTACAATACGTATCTGCACAGAGTTTCTGTGCACCATTTTACGATTCGATCGGAGGAGGTGTTTGGTTTGCCGAATATTAAGTCTGCCAAAAAGCGTGTTCTGGTCAATCAGGCCAAGGCCATGCAGAACAAGGCCGCTAAGTCCGCGCTGAAGACCGACATCAAGAAGTTTGAAGCCGCGGTGGCGGAAGGCAACCGCAGCGAGGCCGATGTCGCTTACAAGGTGGCTGTCAAGGCGGTCGACAAGGCTGCTGCCAAGGGTCTGCTGCACAAGAACAATGCCGCGAACAAGAAGAGCAGCCTGACTCTGAAGCTGAACAAGCTGGCCTGAGTCCTGCCCTGTGTTTGCACCATAAAAGCCGTCTGCTTTGCAGGCGGCTTTTCTCAATTTTCCCTTATTCGACACCGTTGGACACGAGAGGAGGTGCCTCTTGAAGCGTCTGTTGTCCTTTCCGCCCATCTCCTTCACACTGGAGGCGTTCAGCACCTACGGCCGCTGCGGCGTGGCGCAGGCGGCCGCCGCCCTGTCCTATTTTCTGATCCTGACCCTGTTCCCCCTGCTTATGTGCGTGAACTACTTCATCGGGCTGTTCCACCTGAGTCTGGAGCAGCTCCTGTCGGGACTGGACCAGGTCCTGCCCGACCAGGCCCTGGCTGTCATGCAGGACTATCTGGCCTATGCCTCCCTGAACCAGTCCCCCGCCATCGTGGCCGCCGCCCTGGTGGCCATCGCCCTGTCCGCCTCCGCAGGGCTCCGCGCCCTGCTGCTGGCCATGGATAAGCTGTATGGCCTGGAACACCCCGGCGGGCTGCGCCGGATCGCCCTCAGCGTGATCCTCTCCCTGCTGTTCCTGCTCACCATTTACCTGTCTGTGGTGGTCATCTTCACCGGTGACTGGTTCTTCCATCTGCTGGAGACCCATCTGCCCCATCCCCTGCTGCGCCTGATCCCCCTCTCCGCCCTGTCCAGTCTCTGGCTCTGGATCCGCTATCTGCTGCTGTTCTGCTTCGTCCTGCTGCTGGTGCTGGCCATCTACCGCCTGGGCACTCCCCGGCGCTTCCGCAGCAGCCGGAAGCTGCTGCTCAGTTCCCTCTTCACCGCCGTCTCACTGGTGGCAGGCTCTCTTCTGTTCTCTTGGTTCATCGGCCTGTCCTCCCGCTACTCCATGCTGTACGGCTCTCTGGCCTCCCTCATCATCCTTCTGGTGTGGCTCTACTTCTGCGGCAACGTGCTCCTGCTGGGCGCCCTGCTCAGCCAGGTGTTGGAAGTACGCCGGGCACGGCATCACAGCACCGGCTCATAGATCCGACCAGTCTATCTTATAAAAAAGCCCCGCCTGTTTTGTTTTCAAAACAGGCGGGGCTCTTTACAGTCAGGGGATCAGGCTCAGGGACAGGGTGAGCAGCATAAAGGCGATGGCCACCCACTTGGTCCACTTGGCCAGCTTGGCGTCCACAGTCTTGGCCTTGTTCTTGGACAGGAAGGTATCCGCGCCGCCGGCGATGGCACCAGACAGGCCCGCGCTCTTGCCGGACTGCAGCAGGACCACGGCGATCAGAAACAGTCCGCACAGCACCTGGATCACGGTAACAGCAGTTTTCATGGCATTTCTCGTTCCTTTCAAAGCCCAGAGCGGGCAAATCGTTTGTTCAGCGGGTCTATGCCCGGACGTAGGGAAAAGTATAGCATGTTTTTCAGGGAAATGCAAGGGGGCGTTTGAACTTTTTCGTCCCACTGGCGGCACTTCTACATCTGGGCCGGCTCCGCCTCCCCCACGCGCCAGATCCCGCCGCTGCGGGGGGGCAGCATCAGCACCGGGCCCTCCCCGGTCAAGGCCCACTCCCCAGCGCCCAGCAGGCGCTCCGGCTCCTCCGTCCAGGGCAGAGCCAGGACCGCCGGCTCGTCCCCGGCGTTCAGCGCGGTGAGCAGGCGCTCCCCCTCCGTGCTCCGGAGGAAAGCCAGCAGATGGCCCGTCCCGGCCAGATACCGGATATCCCCCCGCCGCAGGGCGGGGCATTCCTTCCGCAGCCTGCCCAGGGCGGCGAACCAGCCCACCAGCTCCCGATCCTCCCGGCCCCAGGGGTAGGGTCTCCGATTGAAGGGGTCCTCAAAGCCCTCCAGTCCCGCCTCATCGCCGTAATAGACTGTGGGGGAACCGGGAAAGGCGTAAAGGAGTACCGCCCCCACTTTCAGCAGCTCCTTTCCCCGCTGGTACTGCTCCATACTCATACGGAAGCAGGCCCGCCAGTCCTTGCTCTGGTCCCTGCACTCGCTGCCCACCCCCAGCAGAGTGATGATGCGGGGGGTGTCGTGGGTGCCCAGAGAGTTCATGGCAGAGTAAAAGGCAAAAGAGGGGTAGTTCTCCCTCAGGGCCTCCATGGCGGAAACGAACTTGGCCCCGTCCCCGCCCCGCAGAAAGTTGAGGGCGGCATTTCGGAAGGGGTAGTTCATCAGCCCGTCGCAGTGGCGGCCCAGGATGTGCTTTCTCCGGACCCCATAGGCGATCTTGGTGGTACCGTCCTCCCACACCTCGCCGATGAGCAGGGCCCCGGGCTTCTCCGCCCGGGCGGCGGTGTGGATCCCGGCCACAAAGTCATCGGGCAGCTCATCAGCCACATCCAGGCGCCAGCCGTCCGCCCCCGCCCGCAGCCAGCGGCGGACCACCGAGTTCTCATCCCCAAAAATGAACTCCCGGTAGCCGGGGCAGCTCTCCTCCACAGCAGGCAGGGTATAGATCCCCCACCAGCTCTCGTACTGGTCAGGCCAGTGCCGGAACTGGAACCAGGGCCGGTAGGGGGAGCTCTCGCTCTGCACCGCCCCTGGCTCCGGGTAATAGCCGTCCCCGTTAAAGTAGCGGCTGACAAAGCCGGTGTGGTTGAACACCCCGTCCAGCATCACCCGCATCCCCCGGCGGTGGGCCTGCCGGCACAGCTCGGAGAAGTCCTCGTTGGTCCCCAGCATTGGGTCCACCCGGCTGTAATCAGCGGTGCCGTAGCGGTGGTTCTCCGCCGCTTCGAAGATGGGGTTGAAGTACAGCGTCTCCACCCCCAGGGACTGGAGGTAGTCCAGCTCCTCTATCACGCCCCTCAGGTCGCCCCCGAAGAAGTCCCGGTTGCGGATCTCCCCGTTGGCGTCGGGTCGGTACTCCGGCTCCTCCTGCCAGCTCTGGTGGACAGTGCGCCCCCCTACCAGCCCCGCGGGGTCAGGCACCCGGGTGCGGCGGAAGCGGTCGGGGAAGATCTGGTAGCTCACCCCCTCCCCGAACCAGCGGGGCACGATCTCGCTCCCGTCGTAGACGGTAAGCTGGTACTCCTCCTTTATGTTCCAGCGCCGACCGGTGATGGTCTCCAGCTGAAAGGTGTACCACACCAGTCCCACATAGTCCCCAGTGTCCAGGACGCCGGAGAAGGCATCCCGCCCCAGATCGGTGTCTGTCCAGGGCAGCTCCACCGTGATGATCTGATTGTCCCGCTGCTCCAGCCGGGCGGTGAGCTTCCCCCGGGAGTAGCCCTCCGACCGCAGGGGGCGGAGGGTGAACGTCACCTGGGTCCCGGAAGGGACCGCTCCATAGGGGGATTTGAACCGCACGCTCCTTGAGTCATAGACAAGAGGATCAGACATCAAACATCACTCCACATTTTTCTGGCGCGGCGTGCCCCGGGCCACACGGCCCGCGGGCTGCCGCCCCAGCTCTCTCTTCTTCGTTCAATGGTACTTATAGCTGCCGCCGCCGATAAACTCCCTCAGCAGAGAGTCTACCGGCACCAGCTCCGGGTCGATGGGCTCGAACCACTGGAACGCCTCGATCAGCTCCAGCAGCTCGCCACGCCGTGCGTTCTCCTCCGGCACCGCCTGGAGCAGAGGCAGGGCAAAATTCTTCATCACCGACACCTCATAGGGCAGGGAGGAGTCGAAGATGATGTCCGCCCGGTTTTTATAGGGGGAGATATACAGCTTCTCCCCCCGGCGCACGTTGGCCCACATCTCCAGTGTGTCAGCCACACCTGTGCCGCGGAAGCTGTAATCCCGCACCGCCCGCCGGGTCAGCCGCATCCAGGTCCCCTTGAATCGGAGGGCCGCCCCGTCGTTCACATTGGAACGGGCGGAGATATACAGCTTGGCGGCCTCCGGGTGAGGACCTGCGATGTCGTCGTTCAGGGCATGGATGCCCTCAAAGATGGCGATCTCATTCTTCCCCAGCTTCAGTGGGGTGCCCCGGGCGTCGTTGCGCATCTGGCGGGCAAACTCAAATTTGGGGATGATGATCTCCTCCCCCCGGCTCAGGGCGGCGAAGTGCTGGTCCAGCAGCTCCATATCCAGGCACTGGGGAGATTCGTAGTCGATGTCTCCCTCGGGGGTGCGGGGCGCGGTCTTGCGGTTCAGGCTCTTGAAGTAGTTGTCCATAGCCACCGCGTGGGTATTGACACCCCGGCGCTGGAGCTCCTCCGCGATCTTCATGGCGGTGGTGGTCTTGCCCGAGCCCGAGGGCCCGGAGAGCAGCACCACGGGGCTCTTGTCCAGATTGCTCAGGATGCGGTCTGCGGCCAGGGACACCCGCTGGGCATACGCCTGGTCGCACTCCTCCAGAAACTCGGTGACATCGGTCTTGATCCTTCGGTTGATCTCCTGAAGTTGATAGGCCATTGGTTCAAACCTCCCGGTAGAAGCGCAGGATCTCGTCCTTCTGCTCCAGAACTTTGGCGGACATCGCCAAATAGTCATGGGGATACTTGGGGTTGGTGAGGCGGACGATCCGCCCCGAACTCCGGTCCACCAGCTTGGTGACCCCGCCAGCCCCTAGGGACAGGACGCTCTGCAGTTCCTCCATCATGATGATATTATAGTGGTTTTCCGTTCCCGGTAAACACCAGCTCACATTTTCCAGCCCGCCTGACATGTACTTCTGCCGGTAGAGGTAATAGGGCCGGTAGCCTGCCCCCTCCAGGGCCTCCAGGCTGAGGTCCACCATTCGGGCCGTCTCCTCACCGGAAGGAAGCGCGCCCCCCTCCTCCATCAGCCTGGACCCCTTTTTCATGGCCAGGGTGTGGACGGTGATGTTTTCAGGCCTCAGGGCCAGCACCTCCTCCAGAGAGTCCCGGAAGCCCTCCACGCTGTCCTGGGGCAGGCCGGCGATCAAGTCCATGTTGATGCAGGCGAAGTCCACCTCCCGGGCGGTGCAGAACGCCTCCCGGATGTCCCGGGCGGTGTGGCGGCGGCCGATGGCCTGGAGCACCTGGTCCGACATGGTCTGGGGATTGATGGAGATGCGCTCGATCCCGTGTTCCCGCAGCACCTCCAGCTTTTCCCGGGTAATGGTGTCCGGCCGCCCCGCCTCCACCGTCATCTCCCGGCAGCCCGCCAGGGGAAGATGGGCCTCCGCCGCCGCCAGCAGGCGGTCCAGCTGGGATGCGGAGAGGGTGGTGGGAGTCCCGCCCCCCACATACAGGGTGCGGACCCGCAGCCCGGCCTGTTCCAGCACCTGTCCCGTGCGGCGGACCTCCTCCAGCAGCGCCTCCACGTAGGGGTCCACCAGCTTCAGGGCCCGACCCACGTCGGCGGAGACAAAGGAGCAGTAGGCGCACCGGGTGGGACAGAAGGGGATGCCGATATACAGGGACACCTGTCCCTCTTCCAGCTGCCGGTCCTCCGCCAGACTGGCCCGGGCGCACTCCACCGCCAGCCGGGCCCGGCGGGGGGAGACGTGGTACTCCCGCTCCAGCTCCCGGCAGGCCTGGGCCTCCGTGGCCCCCGCCAGCATGGCCCGGGTGGGCAGCTTCACCGGCCTGACGCCGGTGAGGGCGCCCCAGGGTGGCTCGCCCCCCAGCAGGGCGGTGCCCGCCTGGTAAAATGCCATCTTCAGGGCGTGCTGGAGGGTGTGGTACACCTGCTCCGGCGGACGGTCCAGCTCCCCGCTCCCCACACGGACCGCAGCCTGCCCCATCCCCTGGGGCCGGTACACCTGGGCGCGGACGGTGGTCCACACGGGGCTGCGGCGCAGAGTGAAGCGGGCGGCGTTGGTCTCCCCCTTCAGTGTACGGCCCTCCCGGGGGGGATATTCCGGCCGCTCCTCCGGGAAGAGGGTGAGCATCATCTGCTCCACCGCGTATTTATAGCGCTCCGGCTGGTAGTCATAGTTGTCCAGATCCAGATACAGCTTCATAGTCCACCTTCCTCACGGGAAAAATCTTCGGGCAGGCGCCCCCTCAGCTCCGCATGGCCTCCATCAGGAAGGGGTTGCTCCTCCGCTCCCGCTCCAGGGTGGAGGTGGCCTCGTGGCCGGGACAGACGTGGAAGTCCCCCTTCAGCTCCCCCAGCCGCTTCAGGGACTGCATGATCTGCTCATAGCTGCCCCCCCGCAGGTCGGTGCGGCCGCAGGAGCCGGCGAACAGGGTGTCCCCGGTGAAAAGCACGTCCTCCACCTTCAGGGTGACGGAGCCGGGGGAATGGCCGGGGGTGTGGAGCACCTGGATCTCGTGGTCCCCCAGGCGGATCACATCCCCCTCGTCGTAGAGCTTCAGATCGTCCACCTCGCCGGCCAGGGGGAACAAGGTACTGCCCGCCCCGTTGGCGTCAGCCTGGTGGATATAGATATCCGCCTGGGGATACACCCGGTGGAGGGCTGGCACCGCCGTGGTGTGGTCATAGTGGCCGTGGGTAAGGAGGAGATACCGGACCTCCACCCCCTCCTTCTCCAGCGCCTCCTGGATCAGCTCCGGCTCGTCGCCGGGATCGATGACGGCGGCCAGGTTCGTCTGGTCGTCCTCCAGAATATAGCAGTTGGTGCCGATGGGCCCCACCCGCAGCAGCTTTACTTTCATCGTTAGAACACCTCTTTTGGGTCAAAGTCCGGCGGGGACAGCCAAAGCGCGGACCGCGCCGCGCTTTACGCCCTTCCCGCTCCGTTTTTGTCCGTATCGAACAGAATGGTCACTGGTCCGTCGTTCACCGACGCCACCTGCATGTCCGCGCCGAAGGTCCCGTGCTCCACCTGGAAGCCCCGCCGGCGGCACTGCTCCATGAATCGCTCGTACAGGGGGACCGCCAGGTCGGGTCTGGCCGCCCCGGTGAATCCAGGTCTTCGGCTGGAGGTATCGGCATACAGGGTGAACTGGGACACCACCAGCAGGGCACCTCCCACCTGCTCCAGGCTCAGGTTCATCCTGCCGTTCTCATCCTCAAAGACCCGCAGGTTGCAGATCTTCTCCGCCAGCTTGTCACACACGGCCTCCGTATCTCCGGGGCCCACCCCCAGCAGGACCAGAAAGCCCTGCTCAATGGCTCCCTCCACCGTCCCGCCGATGGAGACGGAGGCGGAGGAGACCCGGGTCACCACTGCTCTCATCGCATTTCACCTCGATCGTTTTTTGATGATCGTCACACTGCCATGACGATCAGGGAGACCAGCCCGCCCAGGATGACCGCCAGGGCCAGCGCCGCTCCAAAAGCATACCAGCCGCTCCCCCGGCTCTTCCCGTCTCCCGCCTCCTGAACGGCCCTGGAGATGGCGGCCGCCAAGCAGAACACGAATACAAAGGCCCAGATCGGCCAGGTCCAAGCGAACAGTATCCCTAAGATCTCCCATACCATGACATCCTGCCCCCTTTGTCCATCTATATTATTTTCCGCTGGCCCGGACCACCTGGTAGACACCCTGGATGTTATTCAGCTTGTTGATGACGGAAGAGAGCTCCTCCCGGTCCTTGACCTCCAGCACCACACTGACGCTGGCGTAGCCGTCGGGCATAGAGCGGGCGGACAGGGCGGACACCTTCACCTTGGCGGTGGACAGGGCCATGGCCACATCCAGGGTCAGGCCGTCCCGGTCCTTGGCGGACAGCTCCAAACTGGTCTGGTAGCTGGGCAGGCTGCCCTCCACCCAGGAGACCTTGACCCAGCGGGCGGCCTCCTCCGGCTTGCGCTTGCCGGGGTCGGCGTTGGGACAGTCCTGCCGGTGGACGGACACCCCGTAGCCCCGGGTGATGAAGCCCACCACCGGGTCGCCGGGCACGGGGGTGCAGCACTTAGCGAACTTCACCAGACAGTTGCCCAGTCCCTCCACGATGATGCCAGAGTCCGAGTGCTTGTTGGACCCCTTCAGCACCGGGACCTCCTGGCTGCTGGCGGGAACGATGACGCTCTCCGCCGTGGTCTTGGAGGCGGCCGCCGCCTTCTCCGCCTGGAGGCGGCCCAGGCGCAGCATCTCGTCCCGGATGCGGGCCACCGCTTTCACCGCGGTGGTGCCGCCGTAACCGATGGAGGCGTACAGCTCGTCCAGGGTGCCGAAGCGCACCTTGCGCAGGATGCTGGGCAGCACCTCCGGAGCGGTGATAGCCTCCAGCTTCAGGCCCACGTGCTTCAGCTCCGACTCAAAAGCTGCCCGGCCGGTGGCGATGTTCTCCTCCCGCTTCTCTTTTTTGAACCACTGACGGATCTTGTTGCGGGCCTCGTTGCTCTTGGCGATCTTCAGCCAGTCCCGGCTGGGCCCCTTGGCCGTCTTGGAGGTAAGCACCTCCACGATGTCGCCGTTGGAGAGCTGGTGGTCATAGGGGACCATCCGGCCATTGACCTTGGCCCCCACCATCCGGTTGCCCACCGCGGAGTGGACCGAGTAGGCGAAGTCGATGGGGGTGGCGCCGGCGGGCAGGCTCTTTACGTCCCCGTTGGGAGTGAAGACGAACACCTCGTCGGCAAACATATCCACCTTCAGGGTGCGGACGAACTCGTCCGGGTCGGTGTCCTGCTGGCTCTCCAGCAGCTTGCGCACCCACTCGAAGTCGTGCTCCGTGCCCAGCTGCTTGTTGGCCAGCCCCTGCTTATACTTCCAGTGGGCGGCCACGCCGTATTCCGCCGTCTGGTGCATGGCCCAGGTGCGGATCTGCACCTCGAAGGGGACCCCCTCCCGGCCAATGACGGTGGTGTGCAGGGACTGGTACATGTTGGGCTTGGGGGTGCCGATATAGTCCTTGAATCGGCCCAGCACCGGCTTGAACATGTCGTGGATGCAGCCCAGCACATTGTAGCACTCCGGGATGTCGTCCACGATGACCCGGAAAGCATACAGGTCAAAAATCTCATCCAGTGTCTTGTTCTGGGCGAACATCTTGCGGTAGATGGAATAGGTGTGCTTCACCCGGCCGTAGACCTTGCAGCGGATGCCCTCTTCCCACATCCGCTGGGTGATGCGCTGCTGGACGGCGGCCAGGAACTCCTCATGGGCAGAGGACCTGGCCGCCAGCTCGTCCTCGATCTCCTTATAGCCTACCGGGTCCAGGTAGCGCAGGGACAGGTCCTCCAGCTCCCACTTCAGCTTCTGCATGCCCAGGCGGTGGGCGATGGGCGCGTAGATCTCCATGGTCTCCAGAGACTTCTCCCGCTGCTTGGCGGGGGACTGGTATTCCATGGTGCGCATGTTGTGCAGCCGGTCACAGATCTTGATGAGGATCACCCGGATGTCCTGGGCCATGGCCATGAACATCTTCCGCAGGTTCTCCATCTGCTCCTCTTCCTTGGAGGTGTACTGCACCCGGGACAGCTTGGTCACCCCTTCCACCAGGGCGGCCACCGTCTCGCCGAACTGCTTGGCCACTTCTTCGTGGGTGGCGTTGGTGTCCTCAATGGTATCATGGAGCAGGGCCGCGATCACCGAGTCCGCGTCCAGCCCCAGGTCGGCCACGATCTCCGCCACCGCCAGGGGATGGGTGATATAGGGGGTGCCGTCCTTGCGCAGCTGCCCCTTGTGCTCCGCGTCCGCATAGGTAAACGCCCGGTACAGGCGCTGGGTGTCCAGTCCCGGGGTATAGGCGCTCACCTTGTCTTCCAGCGCCTGATATCGTTCCAGAATAGGGTCCATTCGGATCACCTCGCAAAAGTTTAGAGTAAAGCGGGGGCCGCCTAAAGCGCGCAGCGCCTTCTCTCCTCGGCGCTACGCCTCCGCACTGCCGCCGCGGATGGCCTGCCGCAGACGGCCCAGGATGGGGGAGGCCTCCAGGTCCACCTTCCTCTCCACCTGCCGCAGGGAGACCGCCACCCCCTGCGGGCCGGTCTCCAGGTCGATCAGCCCCCGTTCCGCCAGCACCTCCAGGCACAGCAGGACCCGCTCGGCTGCCTCCCTCTGTCCGGTGGCCCGGGAGGCCCCCCGGGCAATGCGGGAGGCGGTGTCCTCCACCCGGCCCAGCCCGGCGCACCGGCGCTGAAGATAGCGCCACAGCCCCACAAACTCCGCCCGGGAAGGCATCAGCAGCCGGGCCTCTGCCGGGGTCAGGCCCTCTCCCCGGCGGTATTTCTCATAGACAGCCCGCTCCGCCTGAGCCCGGGTGGGGGCCGGATGCAGGTCCGCCACCTGGAGCTGCACCGAGCGGGTGCCTCGAAACTCATTGATCTGGGGATAAAAGGCCACATCCACCCGGCCGCCGGGGGCCAGCCCCAGCTCGGCCCCGTCGGCGGAAAAGAAAATGGCGTCCAGCGGGGTCCCCTTAGACTCCAGCCGCAGCTTCAGGTGGCGGCCCCGCCCCACCTGGGACATGGACTGGATCAGGGCCCCCCGCAGCACCAGGACGGGCCGGGGGTTGCCAGTGCCGCAGGGCTCCAGCCGGTCCAGATCGGCCACCGCCTCCACAGTGAGCTCCCGGGCCTCCACCTCTGCATCGGCCTCCAGGGCGGCTGGGGATGCCCCGGCCCCCAGGGCCCGCTCCAAGCCCTCCCGCAGGCGGCGGGAGAGGAGCGGGATGTTCTCCTCCCGCACGGTGAAGCCGGCGGCCAGGGCGTGGCCGCCGAAGCCCTCCAGCAGGTCACTGCACTCTGCCAGCCGCTCAAACAGGTTCACGCCGCCCCAGGAGCGGCAAGAGCCCTTCCCCATCCCGTGGTCCAGGCAGATCATAAACGCAGGGCAGCCGTACCGCTCCGTCAGGCGGGAGGCCACGATGCCCACCACGCCCTGGTGCCACTCCGGATCGGCCAGCAGCACCGCCCCCTTCTGGGGGGCCCGGTCCAGCCGATCCACACACTGCCGGAAGATCTCGCCCTCAATGGTCTGCCGCTCCCGGTTCAGGGCGCACAGCTCCTGGGCCAGCTGCTCCCCCCGCTCCCGGTCCCTGGTGAGGAGGAGCTCCACCGCCATCTGGGCCCGGCCCATCCGGCCGGAGGCGTTGATCCGGGGCGCCAGGGTGTAGCCGATGGAGGTGGCGGTGATGGCCTTGTCCTCCAGCCCCGCCTCCCGGATCAGCAGGGCCAGGCCCAGCCGGCGGGGGTGGGAGAGCTCCTCCAGCCCCAGCCGGACGATGGTCCGGTTCTCCCCGGTCATAGGCATCACGTCGGCCACCGTCCCCACGGCGGCCAGGTCACAGTACTCCGCCAGCACGTCTCCGTCCCCTTCTGGTCCGTTGATGGCCATGGCCAGCTTCAGGGCCACCCCCACGCCGGCCAGGCCCTTGCAGGCGCTGGGGCAGTCGCTGCGCCGGGGGTCCACCACCGCCTGGGCGGCGGGCAGGCCGCTCTTGCACTCGTGGTGGTCCGTGATGACCACATCGATCCCCAGGGACCGGGCCCAGGCGGTCTCCTCCAGGGCAGTAATGCCGCAGTCCACCGTGACGATCAGGGAGGCGCCCTGCTCCTTCAGGGCCGTCACCGCCTCCCGGTTCAGGCCGTAGCCCTCCTCCAGCCGGTCTGGGATATAGGGGATGACTGCCCCGCCCTTCCGTCGGAGGAAATCGGTCAGCAGGCAGGTGGCGGTGATGCCATCCACATCGTAGTCCCCGTAGACTGCGATGGTCTCTCCCCGCTCCAGAGCCAGCCTGACCCGGCCGGCCGCCTGTGCCATATCCTTCAGAGCCAGCGGGTCCTCCAGGGCCGTCTCCCCACCCTCCAGCAGGGCCCGGGCCTCCTGCGGCACACGTACGCCCCGGGCGGACAGCACCGCCGCCAGCAGAGGTGAGATCCCCGCCTCCTCCAGGGCAGCCAGGGCAGCCGGATCAGGAGGGGCCACCGTCCATTTTTCATACTTCACAGGCCACCCGCTCCTTTCCCGCCCTTCGGCTATAGTTGCTCAGAATAGTATTATAACACATCTATTTAAGATCCTTCAAGAGAAATTCCGACCCAGCCCCCTTTGTCTGTGCCGCGGGAGCGGAACGAAGGGGCGCATGCAGCCATCAAACGCGCCAAAAGCGGTCCCCGGAAAGATTTGGTGCCCGGCGTGCCGCAGACGGCAGTTGCTTCCCGCTCCGATCTGTGCTATGATTAAATATCACCCAGATTTTCAAGAGAGGAGGGTCCCCCATGGACGCAGTCCAGCGCCGGGCCGCGCTGTCCGACTATCTCTCCCAGGCGGCCGGGCCGGTCTCCGCCTCCGTCCTGGCGGCCCGTTTTTCTGTCAGCCGGCAGATCATTGTGGGGGACATCGCCCTGCTGAGGGCCGGCGGGCTGGACATCGCCGCCACCCCCCGGGGCTATCTGCTCCCCCGCCCCACCCCCGGTCTGACCCGCCAGCTGGCCTGTGTCCACCGGCCGGAGGACATGGGCCGGGAGCTGGAGCTCATGGTGGATAACGGCTGCACCGTGCTGGACGTGATCGTGGAGCACCCGGTCTACGGCCAGCTCACCGGCCAGCTCCACCTATCCTCCCGGTATGACGTGGGGCAGTTCCTCCAAAAGGTGTCCCGAAGCGGGGCACGGCCCCTGTCCGCCCTCACCGGCGGTGTCCACCTGCACACCATCCTCTGCCCAGATGAGGCCGCCTGGCACCGGGTCCGCGCCGCGCTGGACCAGGCAGGCTTTCTCTATACCGGCCCCTGAGCCCGCTGAAAGGAGTCTCCCATGCCCCCAAAGATCCTGGTCATTTCCGGCCCCACCGCCTCGGGCAAGACCCGCCTGGCCGTAGAGCTGGCCCTGCGCCACGGCGGCGAGGTGGTCTCCGCCGACTCCATGCAGGTCTACCGCCGGATGGACATCGGCACTGCCAAGCCCACCCCGGAGGAGATGCGGGGCATCCCCCACCACATGCTGGACGTAGCCGACCCGGAGGAGGACTTCTCCGTGGCCCGGTACGTGGAGCTGGCCGCCCCCTGCGTGGACGACATCCTGGCACGGGGCAAGCTCCCCATCGTGGCCGGTGGGACGGGTCTCTACCTGGACTCCCTCCTCTCCGGCCGCACCTTCGCCCCCTTCTCCCCCGACGGCGGTCTCCGCGCCCGGCTGGAGGCCCGCTTTGACGCCCTGGGGGGGGAGGCCATGCTGGGGGAGCTGGCCGCCGCCGACCCGGAGGCCGCCGCCCGCCTCCACCCCAACGACCGCAAGCGCATCGTCCGGGCCCTGGAGGTCTTTCAGCAGACCGGAAAGACCATCTCCCAGCATAACCGGGAGACCCGGGCCCTCCCGCTCCGGTACGATGCCCTCACCCTCTCCCTGGCCTTTCAGCGCCGGGAGGACATGTGGGCGCGCATCGACCGGCGGGTGGACGAGATGATGGCCGCAGGCCTGGCGGAGGAGGTCCGGGCCCTCCTGGACTCCGGTGTCCCGGTGCGGTGCACCGCCATGCAGGCCATCGGCTACAAGGAGATGGCCGCCGCGCTACGCGGCGGCGGAGATGTCTGCGCCGCCGCGGAGGAGATCAAGCTCCGCTCTCGGCAGTACGCCAAGCGCCAGCTCACCTGGTTCCGCCGTACCGAAGGGGCCAAATGGCTCTTCTGGGGACCGGAGCCTGATTTTGAAGCGGCCTGCCGGACTTCGACAAAATATTTGGAAGAATTTGGTTTAGTATAGAGGCACTCGGGCCGAGCTCTGCTCCGCCTTAAAGAAAAAAGGAGTGCTCACCATGCAGAAAACCAACAATCTTCAGGAGATCTTCCTCACCCAGGTCCGCCGGGACCGCCGCCCCGTCACCATCTTTCTGATGAACGGGTTTCAGATGCGGGGCTATGTCACCGGCTTTGACGCCTTCACCGTGGTCCTCACCAGCGATGGCAAGCAGCAGGTGATCTACAAGCACGCCATCTCCACTATCGTCCCGGAGCGGCCCGTCCCCCTCTGCCAGCCCGGCGAGCTGGAGTAACTCCCGCCCCATCCCCACACCCATCCGCAAAAGAGAAAGAGAGCCGGTCACATGAAACAGGGCAACAGTCTGGTCACGCTGGTCATCGTCCTTCTGGCGGTGATGCTGGCCGCCTATCTGGGCGTCTACGCCTGGGACAGCTTTACCGATCCCTTCACCACTACCCTCACCTACTCCTATACTGCCAATGACAGCCTAGAGGCAGACGGCTGGGTAGTGCGGGAGGAACAGCTCCTCCCCGCCCAATCGGGCATCCTGGACATTACCCGGGCAGAAGGGGAGGAAGTGGGCCGGGGCCAGACTGTGGCTCTGGTCCACCAGAACAGCCAGGCGCTGGACGTCCAGGCTCAGATGGAGGAGCTGGCCATGGAGATTGAGCTGCTGGATTACGCCATGAACCAGACCGACGACGTCGTCTCCGCCGCCCGGCTGGACGAATCCATCCTCCAGTCCCTGGCCTCCCTGCGGTTCGCCTCCGCCTCTGGCTCCTACCGTCAGCTGGACGACGACGTGATGGAGCTGAAAAGCCAGGTGCTCAAGCGCAGCTACACCTATGGTGAGGGGCTTGACTCCTCCCAGCTCTCCGCCCTGCGGCAGTCGCTGATAGAGGAGTACCGCGCCCTGCGCACCCAGTCCAGCAGCGTCACCAGCCGCATCACCGCTCCTGCCGCGGGGGTGTTCTCCTCTTTGGCCGACGGCTATGAGAGCCTGCTCACCCCTCAGTCCATCCTGACCATGACCCCCGCCGACCTGGATGCCCTGGCCGGGCAGCAGGTCACGGCCCCCTCCGGCACCGCCGGCAAGCTCATCACCTCCGACCGCTGGTACTTCGCGGCCGCGGTCTCGGAGGAGGAGGCCCTGCGCCTGTCCAAGGAGAGCTCCGTCACCGCCCGCTTTTCCGGTTCCTTCAGCCAGGACGTCCCCATGACGCTGGAGCAGGTGGGGGAGGCGGTCGACGGCCGTGCGGTGGTGGTCCTCTCCTCCAACCGCTATTTATCCCAGATTACCCTGCTCCGCGGCCAGACAGTGGAGCTCATCTTCGGCAGCAGCTCCGGCCTGCGCATCCCCAAGGCCGCTCTGCGCATGGTCACCCAGGAGTCCACCGATCCGGAGACCGGCGAGACCGTCCAGACCAACCTGGTGGGGGTCTATACCCTGGTGGGCGGCCGGGCAGAATTCAAGCCGGTGGAGATCCTCACCGAGGAGTCCGACTTCTATGTGGTCTCCCCCGCCACCGAGGGACGGGCCGTCCTGCGGGCGGGGGACGAGGTCATCGTCCGGGCCACCGGGCTCTATGACGGGAAATTGCTGAATTTCTGAGGGCCGCCCATCCGGCAGCCCGCCACCTGTAGAGAAAGAGAGAGATTGCATATGTCCATCCAACAGCAGGTCCAGGCAGTCCGGGCCCGCATGGCGGCCGCGGCAGAGTCGTCCGGCCGCCGCCCGGAGGATATCGCCCTGTGCGCCGCCACCAAGGTGCAGAGCGACGACACCATCCGCGCCGCCATCGCCGCCGGCATCACCCTGTGCGGAGAGAACCGGGTCCAAGAACTCACCGCCCACCTGGCCGCCGGCGCCTATGAGGGCGCCCGTGTCCATTTTATCGGCCACCTCCAGACCAACAAGGTCAAGCAGGTGGTGGGACGGGTGGACCTGATCCAGTCGGTGGGGTCGGAGCACCTGCTCCAGGCTGTGGAGGCCCAGGCGGACAAGCTGGGCCTGGTTCAGGACATCCTGCTGGAGGTAAATATCGGCATGGAGGAGAGCAAGGGCGGGGTGGACCCGGTCCAGCTCCGTCCCTTGGCTGAGCTGGCTCAGTCCCTGCCCCATGTGCGCCTGCGGGGTTTGATGGCCATCCCGCCTATCAGCCCCCTCCCCGGTGCCAATCGGCCTTTTTTTGCAAAAATGTATCAGCTTTTTGTTGACATAAGACGCGAAATGTCCGATAATCAATGTGATATCGATTGCCTGTCCATGGGAATGAGCGGCGACTTTGAGGACGCCATCGCCGAGGGGGCCACGCTGGTCCGGGTCGGCACCGCGCTGTTCGGCCCCCGGCCGCCCATGCACACCGCCCGTTGAACCGGCGGCAGAGCTTACACCAAGGAAAAGAGAGGATACCGCTATGGGATTTATGGATGAACTCAAGCGCTTGGCCCACCCCTACGAGGATGAGGACGAGGACGATTTCGAGGAGTTTGAGCCGGCGCCTCGTGCTGCCGTCCCTGAGCGCCGGGACCGCTCCGAGCGGATGGACCGCACGGGCTCTTTGTACAGCGCCCCGGTCGAGCCGGAGCGCCGCAGCAACAAGGTCGTCAATATTCACACCACTACTCAGCTCCAGGTGGTGCTGGTAAAGCCAGAGCGCTTTGAGAACGCCAGCGAGATCGCCGACCATCTGCGGGAGAAGCGCACCGTGGTGCTCAACCTGGAGTCCACCAACAAGGAGATCGCCCGCCGCCTGCTGGATTTTCTTTCCGGCGTGGCCTATGCCAACGAGGGCAAGATCAAGAAGGTGGCCATCTCCACCTATATCATCACCCCCTACAATGTGGACATCCTGGGGGATCTGATCGACGAGCTGGAGAACAACGGGCTGTACTTCTGAGCAGATGGGACGCGTCGCCGTTCGGCCGCCGGGCCGGCTCCTCCCCCTCCTTTTGCTCCTGGCCCTGCTGTCCGGCTGCGCCGGCGGAGGGGCCGCCTCCGCCTCCGAAGACGAGGAGCCGCAGGCCCCGCTCCTCATGGAGCATGGCTGCCTCTCCATGGATCTGGACGGAGACGGCGCAGAGGAGGCCGTCCGCCTGTATGCCCTTCAGGCCGCGGACGACCTGCCCCCTGAGGCGCTGCCGCCGGAGGGCTCGGATTCCCGGAATCTGCTGTTCCGCTGGTATGTAGAGGCCCAGATTGGGGATGACTTGGTCACCTGTGACCTGAATGGCCGGTATTATTACTATTCTCCCCAGCAGGATCAGCCCCTGTTCTTCTCCATTCAGGACCGGCAGGGCGCGTCCCTGGTGGTGGCCGGTCTGATCCCACAGTCCAATGGGGCCGGGGCCGGCATGCTGGAAGTGCATGTCCTCTCCTATGACAAGGGAGCTTTTCAGGTCCTGGAGCTCCCCCTCTGGTCTATCCAGAGTGTTCAGGCCGGCATGACCGCCCAGATCACCGTACCCGAGACCGGCACCGTGGAGACGCTGGATCTGCTCCAATGGCTGGAGCTGCGGGGGGAGGGACCGCTCTATGAGGCGGACGGGACTCTCGCCTGGCCCTGCGCCCCAGCCTCCTGGGAGGAGGGGGATATCTATGCCCTGCTCCCAGCCGAAGAGGGCATCTGGACGGCCCAGCGGCTGTACGGACAGGCCCTGTCGGACTTGATGGGCTATCTGGTGACCCACCTCACCTGGGACGACGGCACTCCCGTGGTCCTGGAACAGTATTTTGACTGGCGCGCCCAGAACGACGACGAGGTCCTGCGCTGAAAAAAGCGTTTTGATTTAGGAGGTAATGAATATGCTCACTCCTCAGGAGGTCTCCGAGCGCGCCTTTCCCAAGGCTTCCTTCGGCGGCTACAACATGGCTCAGGTGGATGAATTTCTGGATCTGCTCACAGCGGACTATACCTCACTGTACAATGAGAACGCCGTTTTGAAGAGCAAGATGAAGGTCCTGGTGGAGAAGGTGGAGGAGTACCGCGCCACCGAGGACGCCATGCGCAAGGCGCTGATGACCGCCCAGCGGATGGCCGACGAGCTGGTGAAGGAGGCGGAGGCCAAAAAGGCCCAGATCCTCTCCGACGCCGAAGGGGAGGCCAAGGAGCGGGTGGCCAATATCCGCAAGCAGGCCGGCGACGAGGAGTTCCGTCTGTCCGCCGCCCAATCCGCCACCGCTGCCTATGTGGCCAAGGTGCGGGCCCTCCACGAGCAGGAGCTGCGCTACCTGGACGGCCTTTCCCAGCTGTGCCCCGACGCCCCGGTCTCCCAGGCCGACCCGGTAGAGGAGGCCGTGGAGGAGATCGATGACAATGTCCAGCGCCTGGTGGCCCAGGCCATGGCAGACGCCACCGCCGAGAATCTGAAGGCTCAGGCCGCCCAGGAGGCTGCGGAGGGCCCGGAGGACCTGTCGGACACTGCGGAGTTCCCCCCCGCCCCCCAGGCGGAGGAGGAGCCTGAGGAGGAGCCGGTCCACGGCACCCGCCGCATCGACTTCGGCAACCTCCAGTTCGGCCGGGACTATGAGATCAAATAAGATCGCAGAGATACATTGGAAGCGCCCCCTCCGCCGTGCGGAGGGGGCGCTCTGCGCACCTATGACTGGAGCGTGCTAGACATGAAAATCCTCAACAAAATTCTTGACATCCCTCAATAAAGTGGATAGAATATAAGGGTATATCGTTATCATGCGCAGAAAAGGAAGAGTACCCGCCTCCGAGACGCGCAGAGAGCCGCCGTTTGGTGCAAGGCGGACGGGAGGGGCTGGGGAAGATCACCTTGGAGCAGGGGGGCTGAACCTGAGTAAGCCCCTCCGGACGCCCCCGTTACCGGGCAGCATTTGAGTGGCTGGGACGGGATGCCCTTCCGGCAAGAAGAGTGGTACCGCAGAGGTCTTGTTCGCCTTTGTCTCTTTGAGAGACAAGGGTGTTTTTGTTTTTCCAGAGAGGAGTGGCTTTGATGAAGTGCCCTAAGTGCGGCCTTCTTATGGAAGAAGGGACCATGCACACGCAAAAATATCCCTTCTGGACCCAGCAGGAATTGCGGTTTTTTCACAGCCCCACGGATATGGTGGAACTGGGCCCCCTGGGTGATGACACCACCAGTATGTTCACGCGGGACCCGTTTCCGGAATTTCCCCACGCTATGCTCTGCCGGGCGTGTGGCCTGGTCACATTTCTATGTAATTTGATCGAAAAGTCTAAAAAAGACCCAGAATAGGAGGAAGCAAACCCATGGACTACAACAAGACCATCAATCTCCCCAAGACTGACTTCCCCATGCGGGCCGGTCTGCCCAACCGGGAGCCCGGGATGCTCCAGCGCTGGAACGACATGGACCTGTACCACGAGCTGCTGAAGAAGAATGAGGGCAAACCCCGCTTCGCCCTCCATGACGGCCCTCCCTTCTCCAACGGCAATCTGCACATGGGCCACGCCCTGAACAAGTCCATCAAGGACTTCATCACCCGCATGTACGCCATGCGGGGCCGCTATACCCCCTACATCCCCGGCTGGGATAACCACGGCATGCCCATCGAGTCCGCCATCATCAAGGAGCAGAAGCTCAACCGCAAGAAGATGAGCGTGGCAGAGTTCCGCACCGCCTGCCACAACTACGCCCAAAAATACATCGACATCCAGATGGAGGGCTTCAAGCGCATGGGTGTGCTGGGGGACTGGGAGCACCCCTATAAGACTATGGACCCCGGCTTTGAGGCGGAGGAGGTCAAGGTCTTTGGCTCCATGTACCGCAAGGGCTACATCTACAAGGGGCTTAAGCCCGTGTACTGGTGCCCCCACGACGAGACCGCTCTGGCCGAGGCGGAGATCGAGTACCAGGACGACCCCTGCACCACTGTCTATGTGAAGTTCCGGGTAAAGGACGATCTGGGCCGTCTGAGCCAATATGGCGACCTGTCCAACATGTACTTCGTCATCTGGACCACTACCATTTGGACCCTGCCCGGCAACCTGGCGATTGCCGTTCACCCCCGGGAGAGCTATGTGCTGGTCAAGGCGGACAATGGAGAGCTCTACATCGTGGCCGAGGCCCTGTGCGCCAAGGTGATGCAGGCGGGCGGCTTTGACCACTATGAGATCGTTAAGCAGTTCCGCGGCCAGGACTTCGAGTATATGAAGGCCCAGCACCCCTTCCTGGATAAGGAATCCCTGCTGTGCTGCGCCGAGTATGTCACCATGGATTCCGGCACCGGCTGCGTCCACACCGCCCCCGGCTTCGGCGCCGATGACTACGAGACCTGCAAGCGCTACAAGGTGGAGCTGGTGGTCCCTGTGGATGACCAGGGCCGCCACACTGACTACGCGGGCAAGTACGCCGGCCTGAAGACGGAGGAGTCCAACCCGGTCATCCTTGCCGACCTGAAGGAGAGCGGAGCCCTCTTCGCCAGTGAGGAGATCGTTCACTCCTATCCCCACTGCTGGCGCTGCAAAAAACCCATCATCTTCCGGGCCACCCCCCAGTGGTTCTGTTCCGTGGACTCCTTCAAGGACGAGGCGGTGGCCGCCTGCGACGATGTTCGGTGGCTCCCTGCCTGGGGCAAGGACCGGATGATCTCCATGATCCGGGAGCGGGCCGACTGGTGCATCAGCCGCCAGCGCCGCTGGGGCCTGCCCATCCCGGTGTTCTACTGCGCCGACTGCGGCAAGCCCATCGTCACCGACGAGACCATTGAGGCTGTGAGCAGGCTCTTCGGTGAGAAGGGCTCCAACGCCTGGTATGAGATGGAGGCCAAGGATATCCTGCCAGAGGACTTCGCCTGCCCCCACTGCGGCTCAAGGACGGGCTTCACCAAGGAGGAGGACACCCTGGACGGCTGGTTCGACTCCGGCTCCACCCACTTCGCCTCCATGCAGAAGGACCAGAATTTCTGGCCCGCCGACATGTATATGGAGGGTCTGGACCAGTACCGCGGCTGGTTCCAGTCCTCCCTGCTCACCGCCGTGGGCGCGCTGGGCAAGGGGGCTCCCTTCCAGGAGTGCGTCACCCACGGCTGGACCGTGGACGGCGAGGGCAAGGCTATGCACAAGTCCCTGGGCAACGGCGTAGACCCCGCGGAGATCTTTAAGAAGTATGGTGCCGACCTGCTCCGGCTGTGGGCGGGTTCTGCCGACTACCATGTGGACGTGCGCTGTTCGGACAACATCTTTAAGCAGCTCAGCCAGAACTATCTGAAGTTCCGCAATACCGCCCGGTACTGCCTGGGCAACCTGGACGGCTTTGACCCCGATCACCTGGTGTCCCCGGAGGAGATGCTGGAGCTGGACCGCTGGGCGGTGACCAAGCTCAACGAGCTGATCCGAAAGTGCTTTGCCGCCTACGACAACTACGAGTTCCATGTGGTCTCCCACGCCATCAACGACTTCTGTGTGGTGGAGCTCAGCTCCTTCTATCTGGACATCATCAAGGACCGTCTGTACTGTGAGGGAGTGGACAGCCTGGAGCGCCGCTCCGCTCAGACCGCTCTGTGGATGATCCTGGACACCATTACTAAGCTGTTCGCCCCCATCCTGGCCTTCACCTGCGACGAAATCTGGCAGGCCATGCCTCACCGGGAGGGTGACGACCCCCGCAATGTGGTCCTCAATGGGATGAACCAGCCCTTCCAGGACTACGACATGGGCGCGTTGGTCTCCTGGACTGCTCTGATCCAGCTGCGGGACGGGGTGAACGCCGCCCTGGAGGCCGCGCGGAACGAGAAGAAGATCGGCAAGAGCCTGGAGGCCCACATCACTCTGGTGCGGGCCCAGGACCAGGCGGACAACCTGACCGCCCTTCAGGAGAAGTTCCAGGACCAGTGGGCCGACCTGTTCATCGTCTCCGACGTGGAGGTGTCGGACGACCCGGCTCTGTACGCCCAGGGGAGCGACACCCCCATCGCCGGTGTGCGGGTACTGGTGAGCGAGGCCAATGGAGACAAGTGCGAGCGCTGCTGGAAGCACCACCCCCTGGTGGGCGCCAATGCGGCCCATCCCACCCTGTGCCCCCGGTGTGCCAAGGTGGTCCAGGCCATCCATCTGTGATCGGGTCCTCCTTTCCTTCTGACTAACGATCAGAAGTCCCGCCGCTCAGGCTCCTGAGCGGCGGGACTTTTCTTATTCCCCCGTTATTCCGCATGTACAAAGGGGCATGAAAAGGCTCCGGCACAGCCTTTCCTGTGCCGGAGCCCAAATGGTTTCTGGTCGTTCAGCTGAGATAGGACAGGGGATTCACCGAGGTGCCGTTCACCCGCACCTCAAAGTGGCAGTGGGTGCCGGTGGACCGGCCGGTGCTGCCCGCCTTGGCGATCTGCTGTCCCTTGTACACCTTCTGTCCTGCGGACACCAACAGGGAAGAGTTATGGCCGTAATAGGTCTGGGTGCCGTTGTCGTGGGTGATGATGACCAGATAGCCATAGCTCCCCTTGTAGCCGGCGAAGGTGACGGTGCCGCCGTCTGCCGCCTTGATGGCCGCACCGTAGGAGGCGGAGATATCGATGCCGGAGTGGTAGCTGTAACTGCCGAAAATATTCCGCCCGCCAAAGTAGGAGGTGATCCGCCCCCGGATGGGCCAGGAGTAGCTTCCAGTGGAGGCTGTCTTAGGCTTCTCCTTGGTCCCCACCGCCTTGACTGTTGTGGTGGGCTCGCGCAGGGTGGTGGAGGACAGGATCTCCCGCTGGGTCTCGCTCCCGTTCACATAGGTCACCTGGGCGTGGACCTGGGCCTCGCCCTCTGTACCCTGGGTCAGGATCTTCGAGTCCCCCACATACATGCTGGAGTCCTTCACCTCCTCCACCGGGCATGCGATGGGCTCGGTATAGGTCACGTCGTCCACCGTGGTCACCGACAGCAGAGGGATCTGCTCCTTCACATTGAGCACGTCCCCGATCATCAGTCGGTTGATATCGATGCCCGGATTCAGCGCCTTCAGGTCGCTGACAGACATGTCGTTGGCATAGGCGATGGCGTTGAAGGTGTCTCCCTTCACCACCGTGTAGGTGGTGTCGCCAGTGGTGTTGGCCATCAGGGCGGTCTGGAGCTCCTCGGCGGTCATCTGCCCCTCCTCCGAGTAGACATCCTCCACCTGGATGTCATCCACAAATTCAGCGGAGATGGTGTTCTCATTCACATACTGGCCCTTCAGCTGGTCCAGCACGGACTCCAGGGCTCCCATCTCCTCCACGGAGCCCACCGTCACGCCGTTGACGCTGACCTGATAGCGGCGCAGGCCATCGGCTACCTGGCTGAGCTGCTCCAGGAAGTAGTTCTCCACCTGGTCGGGCTGGGTCAGCTCAGACCGCAGGGAAAGGGTGAAATCATAACCGATCTGCCCCTCCACCTGGTAGTCGTGTCCCAGGATCTCCGTGCCTCGGCGCTCCACCTGAGCCACCGCGTCGGCTACCACAGCCTGGTCGCTCACCACACCCAGAGTATCCCCGTCCACCGTGACAGTGTAGGCCGGGGCGTATAGGGTGGAGACAGTCAGCGCCAGTCCCAGCGCTCCGGACACCGCCAGAAAGGTGACCGGACCGGTGGCGCGGTTCCCCCCCGCCAGGTCATGGACCGTGTGGATCACACGGCGGCCATGGAACCGGGCCCACTGATAAAAATGCTTCCAATCTGTGACCACCCGGCGCGCCAGCAGCCCCAGCTGCTCCTGAGCTGACAGCTCCCGGCCGTCACTCTGCCGGGGCCGGCGGCCGGCGGGCTTGTGCAAAACCTCGTCCATGAATCATGACCTCTTCCAGATCAAATTTCCCGCTGCCCCAAAAGTGACAGAACGGAAAAGAAAATGTTACAATTTGGTTACAAACGTACTATACACGCAATCCCGCTTTACGTCAACCCCTTTTTCTCCTCTCCAAATGTAAATTTTTTATTTCTTTTTCTCGTCTTTTTCCGGTTTTTTCACGATATCTTGTGGCCCCCGTCCCGTCCTCCCCACTCTGTCCGTGGGCTCCCCTGTGCCCCCCGTTTTCCCGCCTCAAATTTTTGGCGAAATCACAATATCCTCTCCTATTTTTCCGCTTCTCCGTGTCAAATGGGGGATCCAAATAGATCCTTTCCTGTTTTTCCGCAAAAAATGTTGCGTTTCTCGAAAGGGCGCTGTATAATATTACGTCAACACGAACACCTCCCCTTTGGGGAGCGCTTCCCGCTGATCTGCGGCGATCCGCCATTTGAGCCTCCTCTCCGGCGTCTCATATGGTTTTGTGTCTTTAAATGAGAAGCGGCCGCAAAGCGCGAAAAACAGAGACGTGCCGCCATGATCGCCCACGCCGGCCACGGTATGGCCGCCCCGCGGGCCTGATGCCCCGCAGGGACCCCAGATATTTAAATGCTTGGCGGAAATAAATTCCGCCTGCGTCAAGCTTTTTCTTCCGGACAAAAGCTTGTACGCGCCATTCGGCGCGCCCCATCGGCGATGGGGCCCCGAGTGGTCTTGCCATATTGCTGGTAGGAGGAAAAATGATGAAGAACGAAAAACTGAGAAATATTGCCATAATTGCCCACGTTGACCATGGCAAGACCACTCTGGTGGATGAGATGCTCAAGCAGTCCGGCGTGTACCGGGAAAATCAGGCCGTGGTGGAGCGCGTTATGGACTCCAACGACCTGGAGCGCGAGCGGGGCATCACCATCCTGGCCAAGAACACCGCCATCCAGTATCAGGATGTGAAGATCAACGTCGTGGATACTCCGGGCCACGCCGACTTCGGCGGCGAGGTGGAGCGCATCCTGAAGATGGTCAACGGCGTCATCCTGCTGGTGGACGCCGCGGAGGGCCCCATGCCTCAGACCCGCTTCGTGCTGTCCAAGGCCCTGGAGCTGGGCCACCGGGTCATCGTGGTAGTAAATAAGATCGACCGCCCCGACCAGCGGGTGTACGAGGTCATCGACGAGGTGCTGGAGCTGCTGCTGGACCTGGATGCCACCCCGGAGCAGCTGGACTCCCCCATGCTGTTCTGCTCTGGCCGTCAGGGCACGGCCTCTGTCCAGCCCGATGTGGCGGGCAGCGACCTGAAGCCCCTGTTCGACACCATTCTGGAGTATATCCCCGCCCCCGAGGCGGACGTGGACGCCCCTTTCCAGATGCTGGTCTCCTCCATCGACTACAACGAGTTCGTGGGCCGCATCGCCATCGGCCGCATCGAGCGGGGCGCCATCAAGCAGAACCAGGAGATCGCGGTGTGCAACTACCACGACCCCGACGCCGCCCCCAAGAAGGCCAAGGCCACCGCGCTGTATGAGTTCGACGGCCTGGGCAAGGTCCCCGTCACCGAATCCACCGCCGGCAACATCATCGCCATGAGCGGCATCGGCGACGTGACCATCGGGGACACCATCTGCGCCCCCGACGCGGTGGAGCCCATCGAGTTCGTGAAGATCTCCGCCCCCACCATTGAAATGACCTTCTCCGTCAACGACTCCCCCTTTGCCGGACGGGAGGGCAAATTCGTCACCTCCCGCCAGCTGCGGGAGCGGCTGATCCGGGAGACCATGAAGGACGTCTCCCTCCGGGTGACCGAGACCGACAGCACTGATGCCTTCAACGTGGCCGGCCGGGGTGAGATGTCCCTGTCCATTCTCATCGAGACCATGCGCCGAGAGGGCTATGAGCTCCAGGTCTCTCCCCCCCGTGTTCTGTATCAGGAGATCGATGGTGTGAAGTGCGAGCCCATCGAGCGCCTGGTAGTGGATGTGCCCTCTGACTGTGTGGGTGCGGTGATGGAGAAGATCGGCTCCCGCAAGGGCGACCTGGTGGAGATGACCCCCGTGGGCGACCGGATGAAGGTGGAGTTCCTGGTCCCCGCCCGGGGCCTGTTCGGCTACCGCAACGAGTTCCTTACCGACACCAAGGGCGAGGGCATCATGGCCTCCGTCTTTGACAGTTACGCCCCCATGAAGGGGGAGATCCAGCGCCGGAACACCGGCTCCCTGGTGGCTTTCGAGACCGGCGAGGCAGTGACCTACGGCCTGTTCAACGCCCAGGAGCGGGGCGTGCTGTTCATCGGCGCCGGCACCCCGGTGTACGCCGGCATGGTCGTGGGTGAGACCCCCAAGGCAGAGGACATCTCCGTCAACGTGTGCAAGAAAAAGCAGCTGACCAATATGCGGGCCTCCGGCTCTGACGACGCCCTGCGCCTCATCCCGCCCCGCCAGATGTCTCTGGAGCAGTGCCTGGAGTTCCTGGCTGACGACGAGCTGCTGGAGTGCACCCCGGAGAACCTCCGGCTGCGCAAGCGCATCCTGGACCACGGCGACCGGATGAAGGCCCTGAAGGGCGGCCAGAAGTGATCCCCCTTCCACGCCAGAACACCCAAAGCGAACAAACGGCCCCTCCCCCGGCCTGACCGGCGGCTGGGGCCGCTTTTTCATCCCCCGAAAGGAGGCCTCTCCATGACCACCCGCCGGCGGCGCTGGGACGTGCTGCTCTCCGCCGCCCTGTTCCTGCTCCTCGCCCTCCTCTTCGTCCCTGAGTGCGACGACTGCTACTTCATCTACTGGGACTTCGCCTCCTGGAAGGACTTCCTGCTGGTCCGCCCCATCCCCCAGGAGGGCGTGGTGCTGGGCGTCCCATCCAACGGCCGGTATCTGGGCAACCTGCTGGGGCTGATCCTGGGCAAGCTGGCGTTTTCCCCCCTCTGGCCCCTCCGGGTGCTGATCCTGGGGGGCGGGATGCTGGGACTCACCCTGCTCCTCTCCCGCTTCTTCCAGGGCGGGCCGGCAGGCGGCCGGGAATCCTTTGCCCTGGCCCTCTTCCTGGTGGTATGGGCCCCCTGGGGCATCTGGCAGCAGGTGTACAGCTGGTCTGCGGCCTGGGCCAACTATCTGGCCCCCACCCTGCTCCTGCTCCCCCTGCTTCTCCTGCTCCGCCAGGGGCGGCCGGACCGCTGGCCCCTCGTCCTGCTCCTCTCCCTGTCCATCGGCCTGTTCACCGAGCACAATACCGTCTATCTGGTCCTCCTCTCCTCCGCTATGGCTCTGGCCGGACTGGTCCCCGCCCTCCGGGGCCTCCTGCCCGCCCCGTCTCTCCGGGCCGCCCTGCTGGCAGGCAGCTGGGCCGGGCTGGCCCTGAGCATGACCAACTCCGTCTTCGCTCAGGTGGACAGCGGCCTGCGGGGGGTGGGGCTGGATCTGGCCCGGGACAACCTGCCTGTCATCTTTACCGAGGTCCTCCTCCGCCCCATTCCCCTCTGCCTGACCATCAGCCTCCTGCTGCTGTGGCTGGTACGGCGGCAGGGCTGCCCCCGCTGGAGGCTGTGGGCCTGCCTCCTCCTCCCCCTCCACCTCTATATCGGCTATGACCGCCTTCTGGTCGTTCTGAAGCGGCGGGACCTGTACCGGGAGGAATGTCTTTGGCTGGGCCTGGCTCTGGCCCTGCTCTGGCTGATCCTGGCGGTCGAGTGGCGGGGCGGCGCGGACAGGCGGGAGCTCTGGTTCTGGGTGGCCTCCCTGCTGGTGGTCACCGGCCCCATGCTGGTGGTCTCCCCGGTGAACGCCCGGATGTTCTTCTCCAGCTACCTGTTTCTGTGCCTGGCCGCGTCAGTGCTCTTCCGACGTGCCCGGGCAGAGGGCCTGCGGCCCCTCACCCGCCTGAATCGGGCGGCTGCCGCCGCTGGGGTCCTGCTGGTGGCAGTGTATGCCTGCAACGCTGCCGTCTGGGTCCATCGGCTGGACACCGCCCGCGCCCAGGCTGACGGAGGCGCCAGCCAGATCACCCTGCCCCTGGTCCCCTTTCCCCAGTTCACCGCCAATGAGATGGCAGGCAAGGGAGACATCGTCTATCTGGTCTACCACCAGCAGCCTTGGGACATCTCATTTACCTTTGTGCCCTATGAGGACTGGGCGGAGGGGTGAGCTTTTCTCTCCTATTTGTATTTTTTCGACATGTCACAACAGAAAGGACTGATCGTTTGAAGCGGCACACCGTCCCCTGGCGGAAGCTGGCTGTCCTTATCCCTGCCGCCCTTCTGGGGGCCGCAGGGGGCTACTTCTTCATGTGGGCTCTGGACCCCTATGGAATGACTGTCCTGCTGCCCTCCCTGGCCTGCCTGATCCTCTCCTTCTGGCTCCAGGCCATCCTGCACGAGGGCGGTCACCTGGTCTGCGGCCTGCTCTCCGGCTACCGCTTCCTCTCCTTCCGGGTGGGCTCTTTCACCCTGCTCCGCCAGAATGGCCGCCTGGTCCTGCGCCGCTTCTACCTCCCCGGCACTGGCGGCCAGTGCCTGCTGGAGCCCCCAGACGGGGACGAGGTCCCCTTCCGGCTTTATAATCTTGGGGGCGGCTTGGCCAATCTGCTTTCCGCCCTGGCGGCGGCCCTGACCGCCTTTCTCCTCCCCTTTCCCTGGCCGGTCTTCCTGCTGATCTTTGCAGCTGCCGGCCTGTTTCTGGGGGCCGTCAACCTCATCCCTCTCTCCATGGACGGGGTGGCCAACGACGGCTTCAACCTGCACCTGCTCTCCCGCAGCCCCCAGGCCCGCCGGACCTTCGCCCTCCAGCTGCGGTGCCACGCCCTCCTCCAGCGGGGCATCCCCCTCCGGGACCAGCCCGCCTGCTGGTTCCAGCTCCCCCAGGACCTGGAGCCCCAGGACCCCTTTACCGCCGCCGCCCTATCCTTCCTCCCCAGCCGGCTCATGGACCAGGGGGACCTGTCCGGGGCGGAAGCCGCTTTCCGAACCCTGCTGGACGTCCCCTCTGGCCTGCTGGACATCCAGCGGTGGGACCTGACGGTGGATCTGCTCTCCTGCTCCCTGCTCCTGGGCCGCTCCCAGGAGGAGCTGGCCCCCCTCCGCACCCCTGCCCTTCTCCATTACTGCAAGGCTACCCGGAAGTTCACCCCCTCCACCAGCCGCATGGAGTTCCTCTGGGCTCTGCTGGCCCAGCGGGACCCGGAGGCCGCCCTGCTGTCCTGGCGTCAGTTCCAGCGCTGTGCGCCCCGCTGGCCCTATCCCGCCACCCTGGACACGGACCGCCGCCTGATGGAGCTTGGCCTCCAGCGCGCCCAGGGGCAGGGGTTTCCCCTGCCTCCCCTCTGACCACCCCAACTTTTTCGGAATATTTCTTCCATTTTCGTTCTGTTTATGTCTTTTTTTGCAATATCTTGTGAACACTTTATGAATTTTAGCGCTCTCTGCTTGACAGTGCTAATTTCAGTGCTATACTAAGGGCGTACCAAGAAAGAAGGGGACCTGAGAGGTCCCCCGGCAGGCACGAAATAAGGATCGCGAATGGAGGAATGACTTATGTTGCCTAGCATTTTTGGTGAGAACCTGTTGGATGAATTCTTTGATGAGCCCTGGGAGAAGAGCCTGTTCGGCGCCCGGAATCCCCTATACGGCAAGCACGCCAAGAATCTGATGAAGACCGACGTGAAGGAGACCGGAGACCACTACGAGGTGGATATCGACCTGCCCGGCTTCCAGAAGGATGAGATCAGCGTGGAGCTGCAAAACGGCTATCTGACCATTCAGGCCGCCAAGGGCTTGGACCGGGACCAGAAGGACCAGGAGGGCCGCTACATCCGCCAGGAGCGGTACAGCGGCACTTGCAGCCGCAGCTTCTATGTGGGCGATGTGCAGCCCGAGGAGATCAATGCCAAATATGACAGCGGCATCCTGATGCTGACCCTGCCCAAGAAGGACCAGCAGACCCTGCCCACTCAAAACCGCATTGCCATTGAATAAGTTCTCTCCGAAATGCCCCCGCTGTGTACACAGCGGGGGCATTTTTTTGCTCTGGCACCAAGCTTCTCTTTTCTGTACGGGGCAGCGGGCAGTTCAAGCCAAATATTCCTGCCTTTCAAATTTGCTGATGGTCCTCTTTTTTGTATCGCGAGACAGATATGAAACACTTTTGAGACAGCATCATTTCTAAAAAACCCCCTTTTTTCTGCCGTTTTCCCGTAATTTTTAATAAAATTAAGTTGGCACAGAACTTGCTTGTATTAATCTGTGGAATTCCAAAACAAACTATAAAATGGGAGGAAATTTGAATGAGTAATGCTGTTCCGCAGAAGAAGACCTTCTTCCAGATCGCCAACAAGAACTTTATTATGCTCTTTGTGGCGTACACGGTCATCTGCATCACCCACTCTATGACCAACTCTGTCACCAGCGCAGGCTGGCGGCTGGCCGGCATGGACCTGACCACTATCGGCCTCATTGCCAGCGCCATGAGCTGGGCCGCCTTCATCATCCGCCCCTTCTCTGCCCCTATTACCGACCGCGGCAACAAAAAGCTGATCTACATCGCTGCAGTGGGGGCCCTGACCCTGGCTGTGTTCATGTATTCGCTGAGCATGGACAACTCCGCCTTTGCAGTGCCGGCCAAAATTATCCACGGCGTATCCTGGACTTTTATCTCCACTATTACCGCCGTCATCGTCAGTGAGTATGTTCCCCGGGAGGATCTGGGGACCGCCATGGGATTTTTCATGATTTCCCAGATGATCGCTTCTGCGGTCTCCCAGCCTGTGGCCTTTGCCCTGGCCGAGTACATGGGCTATGCCTCCATGCTGCTGGTCTTTACCGCCATCTCCGCCTTCGGTCTGGTGCTGGTGTGCTTCACCGCCCCCACCAAGGTCCCAGCGCGCCTGCCCGGCCAGTCCATGTTCGGCGGCCTGAAGCTGAACAACCTGTTTGCGAAGGAAGCCATCTCCCCCATGATCATCAATGTGGCCTTTCAGGGCACCCGGACCGGTATCACCGTCTTTATGGCTGCCTTTGCCCTGGAGGAGCTGGGGATCGCCAATATCGGCGTGTTTGCCACCGCCGCCTCTCTCATGGGCTGGGTCGCCCGCCCCGCCCTCGGCATTCTCCTCGACAAGAAGGGACCCATTGCCACCCTGATCCCCGCAGGCCTGTTCTTCTCTGCAGGCCTCCTGTGTCTCGCCTTTGCCCAGGATCTGACCTGGTTCATTATCTCCGGTATCCTGATCGGAATCGGCCAGAATGGCATTTCTCCCGTACTGATGACCATCTCTATGCGCACCGTTCCTGCGGAGCGGAAGGCCGCTGCAAATTCCACCAACTACCTGGGCATGGACATCGGTTCTGCACTGGCCTCCACGGTGGGCGGCGTGCTGTGCGCTGTGTTCGGTTACCGTGTGGGCTTTGCCGCCTTTGTCGTCCCTGTGGTCCTGGCCGTTGCCCTGGCTGTGGTAATTTTGTCCAGATTGGAAAAGCAGGAAAGGACTGCCTGACTGTTTCGCTCCCCCACATTTCGGTCAGGGCTGTGGTATAATCGTTATATTTCACCCACGGGCCTGGGGGCGGCTCAGCTGCGTGTGTCCTCCCCCTCCCGGAGCAACGCCGAAACGAATAAAGGAGCGATGGGATATGCACTCAGACATTACGTTCATTGCCTCGGACCTGCTGGCCGCCGAAAAGGTCCAGAATATTTTGCGGGAATCCCCTGCCAACTGCCAGGTGGTCCTCTCCAATACCCAGGATCTTGAGGAGGTATCCCGCAGCCAAGTAGCCCAGGGCGCCAAAGTTCTGATCGCCTTCGGCATGTTTGCAAAAATCGTGCGCCAGAGCGTGGATGTCCCCGTAATTATGGTGGATCTGCAGGCGGAGGACGTTATGGACGCTCTGCTGGAGGCATCTAAGCTGGGAAAGCGCATCGCTATCTTTGGCTTCCGCCGAGTTCTGAAGGATGTGTTTTATGTCCGGGACCTGCTCTCCATTGATCTGGTATGGCTTCCTACTGTGTCCCCGGAAAAGATCCCCCATGAGCTGGAGAAGGTCCAGGACATCGATGTACTGGTGGGGGGCTACTATCAGGCCAGGATCGCCAAGCAGTACGGGATCCCGACTGTACTCATCAAGACCCGGGATTCCGAGATCCGAAAGGCCATCTCTCTGGCCCAGTCCTATCTGGAAAAGCGGCAGGATGAATCCGAGACCGGGACCCCCATGATGGAGTCCTCCATCTATGCCGCCATTACGGTGGACTGCCTGGGTGAGATCCTGATGATGAATCGGCTGGCCAGCGAATATCTGAAGCTGGACCAGCTCAATGCAGTCGCCTTTTCTGTGGATGACGTCTGTCCCCAGTTCAGCCGCATCGCTGACGTCATCTCTACTCGCCGTCCCTATCTTAATCAAATCGCCAAGCTGGAAGACCGAATCTTTCTCTACCATGCGGAGCCCATCCTGCGGAAGCGGGACGGCACGCTGGAGGGTGTGTCGGTCATCTTTCAGGACGTAAATACGGTCATGAGCTCCGAGGTCAGTATCCGCCGTACGCTCACCACCAAGGAAAATCAGGCTGTCTATTCCTTTGACCACATTCTGGGGAACAGCCCCTGCATGACGCAGGCGCTCAGGCTGGCCCTGCGCTACTCCAAGGTGGACGAGACTGTGCTCATCCAGGGGGAGACGGGTGTAGGCAAGGAAATGTTTGCTCAGGGAATTCATCGGGCCAGCCGCCGGCGGGACATGCCATTTGTGGCTGTCAACTGCGCCTCCCTCCCAGAAAGCATTCTGGAAAGTGAGTTGTTCGGCTATGTAAAGGGAGCCTTTACCGGAGCCAGCCGGGACGGCAAGCGGGGCCTGTTCGAGTGTGCTCATACCGGAACTATTTTTCTGGATGAGATCGGTGAGATCTCTCCCTCCATGCAGGGCAAGCTGCTGCGTGTCCTGCAGGAGCACAGCATCCGCCGCATTGGTGCTGAGACTCCCATTCCCATTGACATCCGCATTATTGCTGCCACCAACCGTGATTTGGTCTCTATGGTCCGGGAGGGCACCTTCCGGGCAGATCTGTACTTCCGCATCAATGTGCTGGGACTGTGTATCCCGCCTCTGCGCCAGCGCCAGGGGGACATTATCCTGCTGGCCGACGCCTTTCTCTCCGAGACCTCGGAGCGGGCGGGACGCTATCTCCGCTTCAGCAGCCAAGCCAAAGCCGCCATGCTCCGTTATGACTGGCCCGGAAACATCCGGGAACTCCAGAACATGGTGCGCCGGGTCAGCGTCATCAGCGACTCCGATGAGATCGGTCCGGAGCTGGTGGAGACCTATATTCAGGAAAACAGGGGGCTTTCCGCCGCCGGTGGGAGCCTCCGCAGCCGCTATACGCTGGAGGAAGCCCTGGCCCTCAGCGGCGGCAACAAGCTCCGGGCCGCCGAACTGCTGGGCATCAGCCGCGCCACCTTGTATCGGATGCTGGAGCGAAAGGGGATGTAAGCTTGCTCAATACGATCCTGTTTTTTGTTTTTATCGTGCTTGCCCTAATCCTGGGGACCAGGCTGAACATCAACATTGGCCTGATCTCGCTCAGCTTTGCCTTTCTGCTGGGCACCACAGCAGGCGGTCTGACCCCCGGCGGCGTGGTCGCCCTCTTTCCAGTGCCCCTGTTTTTTAACTTTATGGTAGCCACATTTCTCTTCGGCTTTGCCCAGGAAAACGGGACACTGAAAAAAGTGGCGGAACATCTGCTCTACTCCTGCCGGGGGGCAGGCTGGCTTCTGGGTCTGTTGTTTTTCGGCGTGTCCGCCATTGTGGCCGGTCTGGGTGCTGGTGGGGCCGCTCCCTTCTTCATGTCTGCCATCTGCTTCAGTTTGGCTCTCCAGGCGGGCATCGATCCGCTCCTGGTATCCGTGGCGCTCTGGACCTCCTCCATGGTGGGTGGCAGCATGCCCTGGACCTCCGGGTATGCTACCAATGTGGGACAGCTGGAGATCTACTTCGATCTCTCCACTTCCTCGGGATATGTGGTGGACTTCTTTACCTTCCGCGGAATATTTTACACCATTCTGTATGTGGCAATGTTTGTTCTCCTGAGGGGCTGGCGGGTCAGATCCTCGGCGGTCTCTCTCACCAGACCGGCCCCGTTTGATACTGGGCAGCGGCAGACTCTCTTTATCATCCTCGGCATCATCGCTATGATCGTGGTGCCTGCCGCAGTCCAGCTGCTGTTCCCCAATCCTGTGACCCAGTGGATCAGCACCTACTGCAGCTTTCAGTTTCTTGCGGTCATCGGCATCACGCTGAACGTGCTTCTGAAAACTGCGGATTATCACCGCGTGGTTCAGACGCGCATCCCCTGGGACACCCTGCTGATGCTCTCCCTGACCGGCATGTACATGGCCCTGGCCAACTCCATGGGGGTCGTCAGCTATCTGTCCGATCTGCTCCAGAACACCATCCCCGCCCATTGGATCCTGCCCGGGGTAGTGCTGGTCATGTGTGTGCTCAGCTTTTTCGTCTCAGGCGGCGTGGTGGTTCCCATGATGCTTCCTCTGCTTTCCGCCCTGTCCTCTGCCTCCGGTATGCCAGTGGGGACCATTTACTGCGGGATGCAGATGGGCCTGACCGCCAGCAGCATCAGCCCCTTTTCCCAGGGGGGCGCCGCCGTGCTCACCGGCTGCAGTGATGAGTCCCTCCGCCGCAGGCTGATCCGGCAGCAGACCATCCTCGCCCCCATTTTTTCCGCAGTTCTTGTTTTTGTCGCAATTCTAGGCGGCTTTCGTCTGGTCGGTTAACGACGGACAGCCGCAGAAAGGAGGGGGACCACCTTGCACTATGTCCCCTATTTGGAAGGCCGCTTCCATACCGCCTCCCCTGATTCCCAGGGCGTTCCCAGCGGTGCGATCCTGCAGTTTCTGACCGAGCTGGACCGCCTGGATGTCGATCTCCACAGTCTGTACATCTTCCGCAACGGCTTTCAACTGCTGGGTGCCAACCGCCGTCCCTATCAGGGCGACACCCCCCGGCGCATCTATTCCGCTGCCAAGGCCCTCACCGGCCTAGCTGTTCTGTTCGCCATTCAGGAAGGACTAGTCTCACTGAAGACACGCCTGACTCAGCTTTTTCCGGAAGATCTGCCCGAAACAGTCACCCCCAGGATGGAATCCATCACCGTCTACCATCTCCTGACCATGACCACCGGCCATGATCGGGACACCTTCCGACCGGTGCTCAACAGCACCAACAGCGTCCGCGCCTTTCTGGAGGAGCCTCTGGACTTTGAACCCGGCACCCATTTTCTCTACAACAACGGTGTCCCCCACATCTTGGGCCTGATCGTGAAGAAAGTCTCCGGCATCAACTATCTGGACTTCCTGCGCCCCCGCTTTCTGGAGCCCCTGGGCATCTACTGCACTGTGGAACAGACCCAGCGCGGGGAGCTGGAGGGCTCCCGCACCATGTGTACTGCGGAAGGTTTCGCCAAGCTCTCCCTGTTCTATCTTCAGGAGGGCAATTGGAATGGACAACAGCTGCTGGACGCCCGACTGGTGCGGGCAGCTGTCTCCTTCCAGGTCCCTACCCGGCGCTGCTCCTCTATCTCCTTCATGCACAGCGACCAGCTGGCAGGCTACGGCTTCCAGCTCTGGCGCAACGCCCGGGAGGGAGCCCGCCTGGACGGCGGCCGCAGTCAGTTCGGTTTTCTGTTCCCGGACAAGGAAATGGCCATCGTCTGCAACGCCATTGAGGAGGACAGCGGTCTGATCCCTGCCGTCCTCTGGGATACCCTCTATTCAGCCATACAGCCCCAAGCCGTCCCCGACCATGGAGAATCCGCCCGTCTCAAGTCCTATCTGTCCCATTGGTCCTGCGCTCCGCGCACAGCGGCACAGCCCAGCTTTCTGGACGACTACTACGGCTGCGTCTATGTGCTGGAGGAGAACCCCTGGCATCTGCGCACCCTCTCTCTGTCCCTGCGGGAGGGACAGCCCCATATTTCCCTGGAAACGGATCAGGAATCCTGTACTCTTCAGGTCGGTCTCCATGGGGATTGGATCGCCAATGATGCCTTTCTTTCCATGCCCATGGAAAACGAACGGCTGAACATGATGTTTCACACGGGTCCGGTCCGGCACTGGGTCAGCGGCGGCTGGGCCTCTGATTTCTGCTTCATCTTTCAGGTCCGCTCCACAGATTGGATGGACTACAATACATTTTACTGCCGTTTCAACGGCCAGCGTCTCAGCCTTGTTGTAGAATCCAACATGGAGCGAATGAGCCACTGCCGCCGCCGCATTCCCATGCGGCCCTGGCCCTATCCGGATCATCAAATCGAGGGAAAACGTCAATCTGCAAACTGAGGAGGAACCTTTTATGCCCATTCTGAATCTGAACCATGTTTCACTCTACTATGAAGAATTCGGTCGGGGAGACCGCTATCTCATCCAGGCGCAGCAGTTTGTCAACAGCCATATCTACTATACCAAGGATCTGGCGGACCGCTGCGGCTTTCATGCCTTCATCATCCGAATTCGGGGCTATGCCCCCTCCTCCATGGTCACAGAGGACCTGGGAGACGACTGGTATGACGTATGGGCTCAGGACGTAGTGGATTTTGCCGATGCCATGGGGATAGAAAAATTTTTTTACACCGGCCACTCCCACGGTGCCGGCATTGGCTGGCATCTGTGCATGAACCACCCGGACCGCCTGCGGGGCTTTTTTGCCAGCGGGAGTGGTCCCCATCTCAAGGACGGCAAGCCAACCGGCTCTGCCCGCATGGACACCATCAACGCAGCGAAAAGCCGGGAGACCTGGGTCCCCTATGCGGAAAAGCAGGCCTCTTACTGTGCCAAGGCGTTTGTTCCTCTGGAGTCTGACCCCGTCATCGGCGGAGAGGCCAAAAAAGCGGTAGAGCAGACTGTGGAGTTTTGGACCAACATGCCCGCCCAGTCCGCTGTTCTCAATCCCCGGAAACCCTTTGCAAAAGTTCAGACAGAGGAGGAGCTTGCCCAGGTGCTGGGCCGCATCACTGTCCCCACCATTATGATGGGCGGGACCGAGGACAACATCAGCAGCCCCGAACTGATGCTCCGTACTCTCAGGGCCCTGAAAGGCTCCAAGCTGGTACTCCACCAGGGGGTGGACCATGTTGACCTTCCCATTAAGTGCAGGGAGGACTATGTAGGGGATATTATGGCTTTCTGTCAGGAGCGGGGTCTTCTGTAATCCAGCACCCTCTCCCGCTGGCAGGGACGGCATACTGCCCCCGGACACTGATACGATAAAGAGAGATGCGGCTACCGGCTTTGAAAAGGGGACGCGTCAATATTAATAAACGGTCACATGAATGTTGGTGTGAGGGACTGGACGGATGCCGTCTTTTGGGGCAAGGGCACAAAAAGACGGCGCAGGCGATACGGCACTTGCCCCGACGTGCAAGGGCGGTTAAACCGATATTTCTGTCATAAAGGAAAAATAGCCGCCCGCAGGGCGGCACCAAACCAGCGCCCAACGAAGTGAGTCCGGTTTGGAAGCGAGAAACAGCAGAATGAGTGCGCTCTGACTTTAAAAAAGTCGGAGCAAGCGATATGGCGCTTGCTCCGACGTGGCACGCCCGAGAGGAGTCGAACCTCCGACCTACCGCTTAGGAGAAGGCTCCGGACGCTGTTCATCAGAAATCGTCATCGACTGAAAACCATTGATATTACTGGATTTTTTCAGGTTTCACTGCTCAATAAATCCCATCACATTTTGCTAATTTTGGTTGTTTTTTAGGGTCCAAATTAGCAAGCAATTAGCAAGCGGGTGAAAAATCGCTTGACGGTTCAGCGTTCAAAACATCTCATCTTTGCAACACCAATGGCAACCAGTTCAATTCAAATGTCGCCGGTCTTGTAGGTGTTGTAGCCCTCATAGCGGTAACTGGCATCCACGCTTTTCATATAAACCTCACGATCATTGATTTGATCGGTTAGAGCGGCTTTTAGGAGCAGCTTGATCTCGGTGTCCTTGATTGGGCTGCGCTCCATCGCCAACAGGTAGTCGTCTTTGTCTATGTAAAAACGGACAGGAATGGTACTCATTCCTGTCCGTCTCTATTATGCGCTTCTTCCTGCAAGGGCTGTCAAAAGCGCCGCCATATCCGGGGATTCTGTAAGGAGTTTGAGAAGCAACTGCTGTTTGGCTGCTGCGTCAAGGTTTTGAAGCGGGTCTGGTGCCGGGGGCTGCTGTTCCACGGGAGACTCAGTCACCGCTGCGGTTTCCGCTGTGCTGCCACCCCCATAAAACTCTTTCTGGAATCTTGCGGCGTTTACACGGCGGTCATCGTCTAAGATATGGGCATACCGTTCCATGACCATTGTGGCCTGTGCGTGCCCGGTGTCACCCTGAACAGCTTTAATGTCGCCACCGCTGAGTTTAAGTTTGTAGGTCGTGCTGGTGTGCCTGAGACTATGAAATACCACTTTGGGGAGATTATTTTCCGTGATGAGTTTGTCAAAGGCCCGGTTGATGTAATTTGCTTCGGTAGGGGTCCCCTGGGTACTGGCGAATACAAGGTCATAATCTCTATATTCATCCCCCAGCAATTCTTTCAGTTCTTCAATCGTTTTTCTGCGCTCTACCAGCATTTCCGCTACCGCCCTGGGCAGAAATACCTTCCGCACACTTGTCTTGGTTTTCGGCTCTTTCAGGGCCAGTACAGTGGAATTGCACCCTCGCATCGTGGGAAACTTAAACATGATACCTTTTTCCCCGATCTGTGCCAGTGATTCCCTAGAGATCCGCTGAAGTTCTTTGTCGATATAGATATAGGCGCAGTCATGGTCTATGCTGTCCTGGCTAATATCCACACAGCTCCATGTCAGGCCCAGCAGTTCCCCCATTCGCAAGGAACAGGCAAAGGCCAAATTGATCGCCAGGGCGAGGAATGGGTCATCGCAGAGGGATAACGCTTTCATCAGTGTTTGAGCGTCCCAAATATTCCGCTCATGCTTCTCGGCTTTGGGAACGGTGGCATTCTGAACAGGATTCCTTGCCATCAGCTCCCACTTTACCGCCTGATTGAACGCGTTCCGCAGGAGTTTGTGTATCTCCCGTATCGTATTGGGGGAGATAAGTTCCCCCTCGGGCTGCCCGTACCGGGGAACTGCTTTCACGGTTTGGAGGTCTTTATAGAATTTAGTTATCATTCTGGGGCTGATGTCATCCAGCTTCACATCTCCGATGATGGGCTTGATGTAGTTGCTGATCAGCGCCGTATGTCCATCAAAGGTAGAGGGGGCCCATGTGTTGACACCATAGAGGGATACATATTCGTCCAGAAAATCGGATAGGGTGTCGGCACTGGGCGGGATGAACACTCCGGTGTCTAGCTGATGCTCAATTTCCGCTTTTCGCTTCTTGGCTTCCGCATGGGAGCCGCAGGTTTCCCATTTTTGGCGCTTGGCACCATTGCTGTCCGTATAGGTATAAACAACGGAATATTTGGTTTTACGTTTGATAATTGACGCCACGGTTGTTCCTCCTTTCAGCTGGCAACTATGGTATGGCGATTTTGGGACTTATACCACGCTTCAAAGCTGTCCTTATAAATGCGGATCTTGTCATTCACTTTCACTGTGACAAACAAATCTCGCTTGTTCACCATGTTATAAACGCTGTTTCGGTGTATGTCCAGCAGTTTTGCCACGTCGCTCACCGAAAGGGTTGCGTCCAACAGCTCTTGCGGTGCCGCGTCCTCTCGTTTCTTATAATGGGACTGTCCTTGATACCACGTCTCAAAGTTTTCTTTTAAAATGCGAGTTTGCCCATCGACCTTGAACGTCTCAAAGGGTGCATGGTTCTTTATCAGCTCATAGATGGAGCCAGGGTTCAGCCCGAGGATGTCAGCCGCCTCCGGGACGGTCAGAGACGCAGGGAGTAGTTGGCCTGGTTCCGGCCCGTTGACCTTTTTGTAGCGGAATTGACTGCCGTACCATTCCTCAAAGCTGTCCAGCATGATCCGCATTTTGCCGCCGACAAGAATAACCTTGAAGCGTCCCTGTTTTACGAGCCAATATGCCTCGACCTTTTTCATACCGAGCAGCCTCTGCATTTCGGGGACAGAGATGCTGGTTTTTCCCATAACAGATATTCCTCCTATGTAGATTTTGTAATAGCTGAAGTCAAATATCGCGTGGAGTGGGAGATACACCATCCAGCCACTCATCAAAACTAACCTTCGAGATGCGAATCTGATTTCCAATCTTATGACTTCGAAAGAAGTCCTTTTTAATTAGGATGTATGCGGACGAACGGCTAATATCCAACATAGCCATAATGTCACCCACGGAGTAGGCTCGTTTTTCTTTGATATGTACTGGAACCATTTCTGCGTTTCGAGCATTGTGTTCCAGTATACGCTGTTCCATAATTTTATCGTTCATATTCCGTTAAATACCTCCCTATGCCGACTTGATGAGCCTGCCAATGCAGCCAAGGCACTTGCCTTGACTGCATTGTACCGGGGAGACATTTTTATCTCAAATGTGCGATTGTTCAGACCAACTTAAAATCGTACTGTTGACAATCAACCTTTGTCCAACCACTCGTCAAAACTTGCTTTAGAGATTCGGAGTTGTTTTCCAATCTTAAAGCTCCGAAAGAGGTTCTTTTTGATTAGAATGTACGCAGATGAGCGGCTAATATCCAACATAGCCATAATATCGTCCACGGAGTAGGCCCTTTTTTCGCTGTCAAAAGCAGGCGCTTTTTCTGTGTTGCGGGCGTTGAGTTCTGCCATGCGCTGCTCCATCAATTCATCAGTCATACCTCGTGCCTCCTTAATACCTGTCATCGCCCAGGTGTTTTTTCTTGTGAATGATACGGTAATCGTAGCCGTCCCGGACGTGGCAGTACATACAAGGTTCTTTAGCTTGTGCGTGGTTAATCCGCCTCACAATATGTTCGGGTGAACAGATGAACTGTCTAAGGCAGGTGCCACAAAGAGTCAGCACCATTTCGCCGTGCATCTCATCATGTGACTCATCGGCATACGGCTTCTGTTCCTTCCCAGCAAGATCATGCAGGCCGACGCTGATGCCAAGGGCCTCGTCAACATAGTCCATCACATCATCGTCGAAGCAGCCTACATAGCTGCCCAGCCTGCTCTTATCAATCGTTCTGATCTGCTCCAGCATAACCATAGAGTTTTGGGGCAGGCCAAAGTATGGAGGGACACCGATATGGGTCGGCTGATGGAGTTTCTTCACCCTGGTCGTGATGGGGGCAATGATGATGGTCGGGCTGTGGCGATTCCCTATGTTGTTCTGGATTACAAGGACGGGGCGGTTGCCACCCTGTTCAGAGCCAATCACCGGATCTAAATCAGCATAGTACATCTGGCCGCGCAGCACTTCATCTGGCAGTTCTCTATTCATAAGGACACCTCACCTTTATGTGATTTGCCCTTGCAGCCAAATACCCAACTACTTCCCAGGTAGCGTGCAAAACACATCTGACCGCCAATCCATTCAGAGTCTCTTATTATCATAGCTGGCGATTGGCCGTCTCCGTGTTGGCGGTCAGATATGTAATGCACACTATTTGTCCTCGACACCCCGTGTGCAGGCTGAAGCCTGGGAAGTCGTCAAGCGGTGGCCTGCTCACCACCTCACGGGAGTTTCACCCCAACTGTCGTTCTGACAGAGCCGCCCCCATTGTTTGAGACTGTGGCTGGGCGGGAGTACCATTGTCATTCCGACTGTCATTGCCATGCCGGGGGCAACCCGGCACTTACAAAGGGAGTTCTCGCTCATCCCGGAAAAACTGGATGTTTTCGCAGACCTTATTTTCAACGGGTCATGATTTCCAGCAGTCCGGGCCTCGTGGCGTACCCTGTTGTGGTAGCTCATGCTTTCACACATCGGAACTGATGTACTTGACGAATGGGTATTCGGTTATCAAGGAGCATTGAGGGGTCTGCGGCCCTCTCACCCCCCTACTACAACTTTCAACGCCTCAAACCGAACTTATTTTTTTAAAAAATCTAAGACAAATTTTTCTAAGGCCGCTTTCCTCTTTTGAACAGCCCGATCACTAAGTTTGTACCTCTCGCACAGACCGTTTGTGCAGGAGCGTTTCGCACCAGACAAATAGAGTTCCAGCAAGTCCTCTGCCCAGGGCTTCCATTTACGCAGGGCTGTCTTCAGTTCTTCAATCAGAAGGTGGTCAGCAGCAAGCCCTTCGAGATCAAAGGCCGAGGGGACGCTTTCGTGTAGCGATTCAAGTCCGGCTTCTGGCACACCGGCGTCCAAGGATAAAACTGAGTAGATCGAACCAGCTTTCCGCTTCCGCTGTGCAACTGTGTTTTTGCTGTTCCACTCCCGGTATTCGACTGCGGTCATTTCGATATACATACAATCCAGTTCATCCCCATCCGCAAAACAGTCTTTTATAAAGTACCGACGCCGCTCGGCGGGCAATCCCCGGTTTTCTTTCAAAATAGCATCCCATTCCGCCGGTGTTGCCACGACAAGCTGACGGACACCATTCACCTGTTTATAAACTAAATATGTAGTTTTCATTTGTGATCTCCTTGAATTTTTGAAAGTCAAAAATTCAAGGAGATCACGGATAGCGGCAGAGCGCCGCCTGCCAAGCAAACAGATCCATTCCCTACTCCATTTCTGGAGCGGCAACAAAAAAATGGCCGGGCATTAGGAAATAGAGGGGTACGTCCCCTCACATTCCTAATGTCCGGCCATTTGGTGACTATCTACCTTACGGTACGATGACCCGTTGCTCGGTACACTTAGACCTTATTCTGTTGTCACTTCCCGCTTCGTGTTTAATATACGAAACTACCCTGCCTTCCGGTATAATATCTTCCGGCGCAGGGCCAGATCGACCTCCACGACCCTATGACAGCGGGGGCACTTGATCTCAATTTTTCCTGTAGTAGGTGATATCTTGTCCATCACGCGCCAATTACATTTAGGGCACCTCACGGCAACATTGATAGGTTGGGCCATCAGTTATCATCCTCCATTTCAATATCGGCCAGCGCATAGGGGTTGTGCAAATAACCCTTTCTCAGCAGGCCGAGCCTTTTCAGCCTAATAGCCATAGCCTGTTTCGAAACACCAAGAAGTTCCGCTATTTTACAAAACTTTCTGTATTCCTTTGGCCGGTATATCTTGTTCAATATATCAATACCGTACTCTAAGTTAAATTTGCGGAGCGCCCCAAGTACGATCTCAGAGGGGAGCAGGAGAGCAGACGCTAAATTATCAGCTTGCCACTCATCCCAATCGCGGATTGGAAATTGCGGACTACGCCCCTGATAATAGACAACACGATTTTGAAGCAATCTATTAGTCGAATATAAGCTGGCTAAAATCTGGTGGGCTGTTTCGTGCGCCAAAGTAAAGTGATATCTTCCGCACAGAGCTGGATTCTTCTTTAAGTCAGTTTCTATTAGGAGAGTTCTTCCATCAAGGTAGTAGAAGCAGGGCTGTCCACTATCATCGTAGAGTTCAACGCCAACCTCCTTAAATGCGGTCATTCCGAGGGTCAGCCCGTCTTTTGATAGATGGAAATAGTCAATGTGGAGGCCGCAAAGCTCACATGCGAGGATTTCAGGGTCAACACGATCAACTTGCCGGTCTACAAACTGAGGTAAATGCTTGTAGTCATTGAAAACCTGGGTTGCTATTTTTTCAATGTCACTTCGGGATAAATAACTCATCATTTGTACCCCTATTTTCATAAAAACGAATTTCGACAAAAAGAAATGATAATCTTGACACGATGTGCAACTCGTTGTAATATATGCGCAGGTCAAGTTCACATTCCATATTATAGGCAATTTGGCTGCATATGTCAATATAGAATGTGTAATTAGTTGCATATTAGTTGGAGGTAGTATAATGAAGTTTGCTGAAAAAGTACGAGCCGCAAGACTCAATATAGGCTATACACAGAAGCAGCTTGCGGAAATAACTCATGTTGCGCTCCGTACTATCGTCAACTATGAAAAAGGGGAAAGTTACCCCCGAAAAAGAGAAACCTACGCAGCCCTTGCAAATGCCCTCAATGTTGAAACAAACTACCTCTTGACAGAAGATGAAGAATTTGTGGTCAATGCCGCTGAACGATATGGCGCTCACGGAGCATCACAGGCCCAAGCTGTGATTGATGGATTTTCCGGCCTGTGTGCTGGCGGCACTTTGTCCGAAGAAGATAAAGATGCTGTGATGAAAGCGTTACAGGACATTTATTGGGAGTCAAAAGCAAGGAACGTGCAAAAATATACACCAAAAAAATTTAAAAAATCCTGATTATGGGACAGTGACCCATATATGATTTGTGATGCAAGGAAACCTTTGTGCTTTTGGGGGTGGAACGTCTATGCTGCAAAAGGCAGAAACGATCTATCATAAAGCGAATGAACTTGTAAGGCGCTGTGGAACGCGGGATACCCTGCGAATCGCCGGTAAGATCGGCATTTATATACACCAAATTGATACTTTTAAGGAGTTGCTGGGAATGTATAGTTACCAGCATAAGGAGAGACATATTCTGCTGAACTCCAACATGGATTACATTACAGTTCAAATGGTCTGTGGACATGAGATCGGTCATGATATTTTTCATAGGGAGAAAGCCAAGAGCAGAATGGGGCTCCAGGAATTCACCCTGTTTGATATGCGGAGCGAGATGGAGTATGAGGCCAATGCCTTTGCAGCCCACTTGCGTATCGACAGTGAGGAATTGCTTGAGCTTGCAGGTCACGGGTATGATGTGGTTCAGCTTTCCTCAATAATGGGAACAAATGTTAATTTGGTGCTCATCAAGTTAAATGAACTCAACCGTATGGGGCTTCGACTTGACCTGCCATATGTTCCCCGTTCTGATTTTCTAAAAAATGTAAAAAATGTAACAGTATAAAATAGAAATCGTCCTCTACAAAGTAGGGGTCGATTTCTATAACTCATTACAATCTAATTGGAAACTCCAGCTTGATTAGGTCTTAGTTGTTTATTGACATTTCCTCATTCTGCACTATTATTAAGAAAAGCAATAATACAAGACGGTCGTGTGTCACGAGAACAATATGCATCATCTAAAAAAGTTGGACATGGAACAGGAGACGGATACCAATTGAGCTATATATCGGCATTTGATCCATCAGCAGACAAAAAGAGGAATTTAGCCTCTAAGATATATGATATCAGCGAAAGCGTCACAAAATTCTTCTGGGATGACGCTCCCCGGCTTGGCATTCAGCAGCGAGAGGGACAGCAGGACATGGCCTTCGACGTGCTGGACGCGATTAAAAGCGGCAGTCATGTTGTGATTGAGGCTGGCGTTGGGATAGGAAAAAGTTTTGCCTATCTGGTGCCCATTTTGCTTTACAATGCCAAAACCTTTTCTCCAGTCGTGATCGCAACGTCAACCATTGCCTTGCAGGAGCAGCTTCTGAGCGATGTGGAGCGGCTGAAGAAATGGCTGCGCATTGAACCAGACCTCATTTTGGCGAAGGGGAAGAACCACTATCTTTGTCTCCGACGCGCGAGTGAGTATTTCCAGTCTGTTGACGGTAGTGCTCAGGCCCAAATCATAAGTGACATCCGAGCCGGCCATCAGGACCGGCGTTCCTTTACACAGCATATTCCTGACGCAGTCTGGGATAAGATCAATATCACCCGCTTCAGCAAATCAGAGTGCGCTACCTGTAAGTATGCCGACGATTGCCAATATTACAATATGCGTATTGCCCTACGCTATACCCGCGGAGTCATCGTCTGCAACCAGGATCTCCTGTCCGCACACCTGCTCCTCCGGAATCAGGGGCAAGATGGGCTGTTAAACAATGAAGTCAAGCTGGTCGTTATAGATGAGGCACATCACCTGGAGGAAAAGGTGCGGAGCGCCACTACCACTCAATGTTGGCAGAGGCAGATCATTAAAACCATCTATGCGGCTGAGAAAGCGATTTGGCCCACAGAGCGACAATATGTTGCCGGAAAAATTTCCAGCACAGTGCACGATATAAAAGCTCTGTACCGACATCTGAGCGATCAAATGCAGCAGCAGATCGACGGTGCGGACCGCACTGTACGCGATTCCGAACGTCTCTTCTTGCGGGAGCACGTACATACTGCCGCATTGGTCCAAAAAGCATCTCAGTCATTGGTGGAGCTCTCTGACAGCATCCAGATCTATGCCGACATGAGACGCCGAAACCGGAACAGGGTGTCCGTCGATGACCTGGAGATCCTTGCGGAGTCATTTTACGTCCTTGCTACCTCTTGGGAGGAACAGCTCGTGTGGCTGGAGCGCAGAGGCCCATATACGCAGCTGACATGGTGCCCAAAGGATACCAGCACCATCATCAACAACCTGTTTTTCAGCGCCTCGATACAGACGATCCTGACCTCAGCTACCCTGACTAACACGCAGGATGGCGAGCTAGAAGAGCAATACTCCTATTTTGTTCGGAGTACCGGCTTTCCATTAGGAGATGCCGGAATGCTTGCGGAGCCAAAGCCCTCCCCCTATCTTTACGATGAGCATGCCCTCATTTACTACTGCAATGACCTGCCCCATCCCACCAAAGAGCGCGAGGAGTTCATCCAACAGGGGGTGGAGCGCCTGATCCAGCTTCTGGAGATCTCTCATGGCATGGCGCTGGTGCTTTTTACTGCAAAGACTGATATGGAGGATGTCTATGCAGCGCTTCAAGGCCGTGACCTTCCTTATAAGATTCTGATTCAACAAAGTGGTGCCTCCCAAGAAAAAGTTCTGAGAGAGTTCAGAGAGGACGCAAATTCCGTACTCCTGGGCACCGGCGCTTACTGGGAGGGGATCAGCATCGAAGGTAAAAGCCTCTCCCATGTGATAATCTTCCGCTTACCCTTTCCGGTGCCCGATCCGGTCATTGACTATAAGGCGTCGATTGCGACTGATCCCCTGATGGAGGTCAGCGTGCCGGAGATGATCATCCACCTCAAGCAGGGTATCGGCCGCCTGATCCGAAATGAAACGGATACTGGCATCATCTCCATCATCGACCGGCGTCTCCGAGATGACCCACCGGAACGGTACCACGATATCGTCTGGGATGCCCTGCCGATCCACAACAGGACTGTGGACCTTCAGGTCGTCCGGGAGTTCTATGATGGAGTTTGTAAAGTAATATAGAACACCAGATGTTGCACTATAATAATTAAACTCCACTAAGGCAAACTTCTTTCAGCATAGATAGACATTAGATAAAAGGCCCCCTGTGTAGAAAGGTAGACTACACAGGGGGTTATTTTTTATTATTTCAAATGTGATTTGCTACTTCAAACGCGTCCCAGATGGCATACATGATGTTGGACACTTTCTTGGAATCGCCCAGACAGTACAACTCAGGGATATCAAACTCCAGAGATTGATACAAATCATTATTTTCCTTATAGCCGACGGCAAGAACTACGCTGTCGCAAGACAGATTAATCGTATCGCCTCTACTCTGAAGTATTAGCTTTCCATTTTGATAAGAGGAAACCTTTGCGTTTACGATGGTCTCAATCCCATGGAAGGGAATGAGACGCTCCAACATTTCGCTGTTGGCGTGGCAGAGTGGGCCGTTGAGCGCAAGCAACTTATCCAGCGCCTCTACGATTTTCACGGTTTTGCCGTTCTGCGCGAGCCAGAGAGCTGTCTCGCAGCCAACTAGCCCGCCACCGACCACGACCACAGTCTGGCCTGGGTCCTTTTTTCCTGTCAGCACATCTGCGGCGGAATATACCCTGGAATCATCTCCCAAAGAGAACATTTTGGGCTGGGAGCCGGTGGCACAGATTACTGCATCGAGTGGTTTGATTACTGGCTGAAAGGGATCATGACCCCCATTATGGAAAAGCCCCCTGTTTTCTATCACACCATGGGGAAGGTCAAGTACTACTATGGTGAGACCTGGCCTCTTCCCCAGACCAAGTTTACCCCCTATTACTTTGCCAGCGAAAAGGGTGCCAACAGCGCCGACGGTGACGGCCGCCTGCAGATGGAGATTCCCACTGACGGAAAAGCCTTTGACAAATACGATTACGATCCCGCAGATCCGGTTCCCTGCCGCTCCGGCATCGTGATTTCTCCGGGCGATTCTTTGCGTCAGAGCCAGGAAGTGGTGGAGTGCCGCAACGATGTTCTGGTGTACAGCACCGATGTGTTGGAAAAGAACGTTACTGTGGTTGGCCCCATCGAGGTAAACCTCTGGGCCGCCTCCAGCGCAATGGATACCGATTTTACCGCCAAGTTGGTGGATGTAAGAGAAGATGGCTCTACCTACAATATTACCGAAGGCATCATTCGCTGCCGCTTCCGCGAGGGTCTGGATCGGGCAAAGCCGCTGATTCCCGGTGCCATATACTGCTATCAAATCAACATGGGCGGCACTGGTATGGTATTCCAAAAGGGTCATAAGATCCGCGTGGAAATTGCCAGCAGCAACTTCCCCAAACACGACCGCAACATGAACACTGGGCACGCTATTGGCGAGGACGCTGAGGGCATTGTGGCGCACCAGACCATTTACCACGATGCCGACCACCCATCCTATATTATGTTGCCGATTCAGCCGGTAAGCGATTAACGGCAGTACATCTCTAAAAAACCTCCCTAAACTCCTTAACGGATCTTGGTACATGATTTCTTCCCCGTTACCAAGACCTATTAAGGAGTTTTATATCGTTTGGCGCATTAACGGGTGGAGTGTAACTGGGGAAAAAAGCTCCAGACCCCAGAAGTGGCCCGATATGGGTAGAAAACAAACAGTATATCTCCTGCGGTATACAGGACGGAGATTTTCCTGGTTTGGGACAAAGGTATGCAGTAGGGCGGAAGTAATTTTGCTCACCTTTGGGTGATTTGGCTTGCCGCAAGTAGCTGCGAAAAAGTCTTTTTTCGGGCAACGTCCACATTGTTTGCCCTTGTGCGTTGGCTGTTAAAGGCAGGGAAAGGGAAAGCGGGCCTAGGCCTTGTTTGAAAAATAAAAGTTGCACAATAGGACGCAATATGTAAAACTAAGGGCATGAAACGTTATGAACTAAAAAAAGAACAATGGGACCGGATCAAGCAGATGCTGCCACCAGAAGAAACAGGAAAGCGAGAACGTCCGCACAAGGACAACCGGACGATGTTGAATGGAATGCTCTGGATCGTCCGAAGCGGCGCCCAGTGGCGGGAACTGCCAGAAGCCTACGGCCCTTGGCAGTCAGTGTATGCCCGATTTGCCAAATGGCGGGATGACGGCACACTGGAAAGAGTGTTTCACACGCTTTCTGGGGATGAAGACATGGAAAATCTAAGCATGGACTCTACCTGTATAAAGGTACATGAAAGTGCCAATGGTGGGGGAAAAAACGGCAGATAAGGCAGTTGGCCGCACCAGAGGCGGGCTGAATACAAAGATTCATGCTGTCGTGGATGGTCTGGGAAATCCTGTAAAGTTCCTCCTTTCAGCCGGAAATGACAACGATTGTGTCCATGCGGTGGAACTGCTGGAAAACGTTGAACTTCGTGGGAGCAACGTGCTGGCAGACCGGGCTTATGGTGCTCGATCCATTTGGGAATACATCTCAAAGCATGGGATGCATTATGTGATCCCGCCCCAAAGCAATGTATCCAATCCCTGGCCGTTAGACTGGTATCTGTATAAGGAGCGGCATCTGGTCGAGTGTTTCTTTCAGAAAATCAAGTGGTTTTGCAGAATTGCTACCAGATGCGACAAGCTGGACGCCTCTTTCTTGGCATTTGTTTGCCTTGCTGCCATTGCTATTTTATCGCTTTAGAACAAAACTCCCTATTTTTCAAACAAGGCCTAGGCCAAGAACAGTAAAATTCAAACATTGAGGACAGCTATGGAATCAGTCCACAGGGATTTGACTTAGCCCCTGACTTGTGAACAGTTTCCTCATTTGATTCAAATCATAACCACCGACCGGTGGTTTTCGCTTATAACATGGAAAGAGCGTTGCAGAATGATCTCGTTCTACAGTGGCTCCTTTTATTTTTATCTGAGGTCGTTCCCCTCTGATCCATCATCTGTCATTCAGCATCAAAAGCACTCCCCGACAACGACAGCAAATTATGAACGGGGATCTGCTCTCCGCTCCCCAGGATTAAGCCAATGCAACAATAAATTATTTTCTTCTTCAAAAGTATGGGGGCGCATGATTCAGTCATGCGCCCCCATGTCAGTGACTTTTTATTTCTTCTCTAGGCCCATTAGGTTACGATCAGCTTGCTGTTGTTGTCTCGTCCCTTGTAGCTGATATCCGCCTTTTCCGTACTGCCGACAGATACATCAATGAATTCATCATTGAACGCCACCGCATACTGGTTAAAGGAAGAATTTACATTTTTGAGAAAAAGTTCTCCTTTATTGTTGTCTAGGGGCCCACTAGATCAAACATTTGAAAGGAGAAATTTTATGTCTCATACGTGTATTCGATATATGGATGACAACACCGGTCGAGATGTATATATCGTCAAGACCAAGGCATCGAACATTGAGCTTGTGAATCTCACCAGCTCTTCTTACCCCAAGGGCAAGACCATCAAAAACTCTGGATACTATGGAATGAACGCAAGTTGGTATGAAGAAATCAAGGAAGGCGGCGATATTTACTCCTGTATTCTCAATATTGCATATCAGGATGGAAAGCCTCTGGGTGCCCTGTCGCAGTATAAATACGGTCAGAAAAATCGGGTTGGCGATTGTCTGATTTACTATAAGAATGGGTCTGTATATTATGCGGAGGGGGTTAAGGACTCCAGTGACAGCCGTGTGCCGAAGACATCTGGGTCTTGGGCTCAGGGCGGCATGGGCCTTTTCCTGGGTAATTCTAACTGGCTCTCTCTTTTTAGAAATCAACCGATGACCACCGAGGATTATTCCAAGGGGACCGCTCCCAGATCTGGCATGGTAGTAAATACGAACACTAAAGACGTATATCTGTTTGCGGTTCCAGTTGCTTCTACAGATTTGATCTCTTTCCGCCAAATCATTATGGACTATTTCGGTTTGAAGGACGGCGCATCTAACTCTTATATAAGAGCCATTCTTCTGGATGGTGGCGCTTCTACTGAACTGTATGGCAATGATTTTTATGCTCATACAACGATTCAGCATAAGATTCCTCAGATGATTTCTGTGGGGCAGGCTTAATACAGCACATGGGGCGGGGCAAATTTAGCCCCGCCCTACAAATATTTTCATCCAAATTTCGAAAAATATTGCAATAAAAAATAGATTTCGAAGGATCGGAACGATGGTATTCAGAGACACATCTTCAAGGGGAAAAGTGCTGCATATCCCCTGGAATCTTAGGTGCCCCGACCGAGTGACCCAGAGATTGCTGTCTAAAGGTACGGCTTCTCGGTCATCGGCACATGTCACTTTTATCGTTTCGCGCTCGACCTCACATATCCACCGGTCCCCATCCGAAGTCAAGAACCCCTGATAACAAAATTGTGTGACATCTTGTGCCAAGACATCCGGCAATATCGCATTTTGGTATGCCTGTTCCTGCGCGGCCTTAAAAGCATCGAGTACAAGGACCTCCCCACGGGTGGTCAGAAGCAGATATTTCAGTCCTCCCACATAGGAAACGTCCTGAATCTGTGATGCGATGCAGTCGGGGCGATAGAGTGCTCCATCGCTGGGGGCGACCGAAGCCTCGTTTCCCCAAACATAGAGATCATAATTATTATCGATGGCAAATGTCGTATCAAACCAGGAAAATGTTGCACGTACATTTTTCATCAATTTCTGTGGATACGAAGCGCTGTCCTCGATCCTACAATTTCCTACCCCCATCTGGCCTCCGCTATTATCTCCCCATACCCAGAGTGTTCCGTCGGTTTTTACGACCGAAATATGAGAGGAGCCGACAGCGGCGTTTTCAACGCCATCCATAATTCTGACTGGACGATCAAAGGGAACACGTCTCTCTTGTAAAAGGAGACTGAAATATCCGCCCCATCCCCACAAGGTATGAGAATCGTCAAGGGCCAGGGAACAGTGCCTTCGATTGGAATATACCTCGCTTACATGGGATAAAAGTGTTTTACGCGCCCAATAGGGGTAGACAGGCAAGGCTCCATTCCCCACCAGACCATTCGTATTCCAGCCCCAGGTGATGAGGTCGCCGTTTGGCGCAATCAAACAATAGGAGTCGTAAAAAGTAGTGATCGCCTGGTTTGCGGCAAAAGAATCAAATTTCGCGGGGAAAAAATTGAGAATCACGAATGTGATGCAGAGCGCCAGGTAGAAGCATCGCCGGATGAGGAAATATTTTTTTCTTTTGCAGAGCATGAATACAGACACCCTCTCTCTATGTGTTTTTATTATATAAAACGCAGAATTAAATCCAAATGCAACAGTACAATATTGATTAATTCATATATTCCCTTTCACTATCAGAAATGGTACCTCGGAAGTTTGAAGCACCACCGATTATGACTGCTATAATGTTTCGATATAAGCACGGGCCCAGAACCTAAGTTCTGGACCCGTGCTTTATCCTGCATTTTTAGACCCACCCATTTTCCAGGCACTTCACCCCCTTATTCGATCTCCTTGATATGGGTGGCCAGGTACTCCATTTGACTGGACAGTGCTTGGTAGCGGGCCGCCAGTGCCTCATCGCTCTCACTGAACTCTACCCCGCTGGGGGCACGGACAAAGACCGCGAAGTCCTCTGTCTGGAGTGCCCGCCGGCTCGCCCCGGCCATCACTGGCCGGTCGTCCTCCGCCCACACACCGGGATAGCAGTCGATGTAAAACAGGGCCCCGTGGCCCTCCTTCTCCAGCGTCTCCCGGTGATAGATCGTGATGCAGTTCCCTCCATTTTGGTGCGGCAGATCGTACTCCTCCTCCAGCTGGATCAGGCCAGCCCATTCCACCGGGAACTCGATGGTGAACCCAAGCCGCTGGTTCACATACAAAAGAGCACTTGACTCCACCGGGAGTGCGATCCCTGTCACCTCGCTGCTGTTCTCCTCCGGCTCCTCTTCGATGATATGGGCGATGCTGATGTCGCTGCTATCCTCGTCGTTCACAGGGGGCAACTCCGTCTGGCCGCATGATACACAAAATGTCAGCGGCAACATGACAGCAGCCAGTATCAGGTATTCCCTCCATGTCCCAGCCGATATTCCGCCCTTCTGCTTCATTCTTTTCACAACCGCCCACCCCTTTAACGAAAAATGATCGAGCCTTTCTATTATTATAGACGGTCAGTTTTCCCAAGTGCAACATATCCACGATATTTTTCTGTTTTTTTGACCGCATATCGTGCTGCAGCGCTCTCAAAGACTGCCTTTGCCCCAGAGTAGGGACCGGCGTACGATTCGCAGCAGCAGTCAGGACCACCCGTAAAACGGGTGGCCTGCACTGACCCTATAAGGGTCTAGTATTGGCCGCGCCTCAAGGCGCGGTGAAACGGTCTGCCGACCGCATTCTCTTACGAGCGGCCCCACCAAGTGGGGCTGCTCTTACTTGCTCTTATTAACCGGCTCACCCGTAAACGGGTCATAGTATTCTTTGATTGTGAGCTGGTCGCTTATTTTGTCTTCCTGGAGCTGATTTCGGATATACTCCGCAATGGCTTTTTTGTTTCTTCCCACCGTATCCACGTAATATCCCTTACACCAGAACTGTCGATTTCCATACTTATACTTCAAATTCGCATGTCGATCGAATATCATCAGTGAACTTTTTCCTTTGAGATATCCCATAAACTGTGATACACTATACTTCGGTGGTATACTTACGAGCATATGGATATGATCCGGACAAGCCTCTGCCTCTATGATTTCCACACCTTTATACTCGCACAGTTTCCGAATAATCACCCCGATATCCGATCGAATCTGCCCATATATCACTTGTCTTCGATATTTTGGGGCGAAGACTATATGATACTTACAGTTCCATTTTGTGTGGGCCAAGCTGTCTGTTTCTTCTTTTTTCTTTATCACTGATATTCCTCCTATTACAATGTATTTACGGTTGAAGGCACGGCAGCCAGCCGTGTCTTTTTCCGCATCGTTGCCTAAGCTGTTAGAATGAGAGAGTCTTGGCCTGATGTATACCTCCAAGGACCAGCGCGTCCGTGACGAAGTCCGTCAGCCGGCCTCTCATTCGCAGCGTTCGATTTATGCAGGTTGAGCCACCTCCTTGGTGCGCCCGTGTCATCAAATAGATTGGATCGGCAATGGTGGAATGGCTGGTCGCCAAAACAAATCCATGATGAGGAGCGATCAATATGAACAATGTGGCAGGGATCGATGTTTCCAAAGGAAAGAGCATGGTATCCGTTCTCCGCCCTTTTGGAGAAGTGGTAGCAAAACCATTTTCTATTGGTCACACCGGCAGTGAACTCAAGGAGCTGGCAGACTACTTGAAAAGCCTGGACGGTGAGACACGAGTAGTCATGGAGCATACCGGACGGTACTATGAGCCGGTAGCCCGTTTTCTTCATGAGGAGGGCGTCTTTGTCAGCGCAGTCAATCCGAAGCTTATCAAAGACTACGGGAACAACACCCTGCGAAAAGTGAAAACAGACAAGGCAGATGCCCGGAAGATTGCCCGCTATGGGCTTGACAACTGGGCAGAATTGCGCCAACATACACCCATGGATACGATTCGAATGCAACTGAAAACGCTGAACCGGCAGCAGAGTCTATACGCTAAGACTAAGACGATGATGAAAAACAACCTCATCGCCCTTCTTGACCAGACCTATCCCGGCGTCAACGCCCTATTTGACAGCCCTGTCCGTGAGGACGGCAGCCAGAAGTGGGTGGACTTTGCCACGGCCTTTTGGCATGTGGACTGTGTGCGAAACATGAGCCTCACTGCCTTTGCCGAGCGTTACCGTAAGTGGTGTAAACGGCATGGCTACAACTTCAGCCAGAGCAAAGCCGTTGAGGTCCACACCGGAGCACAGGACCTGATTGCCATGCTCCCCAAGGACGCTCTGACCAAAACCATGGTCCGGCAGGCCATTGATGCGCTGAACGCCGTCTCTGCCTCTCTGGAACGGCTCAAGGCTGAAATGCAGGCCCTGGCAGCCCAGCTCCCGGAATACCCTGTGGTCATGGCCATGCACGGTGTAGGCGATTCTCTCGGCCCTCAGCTTATGGCGGAGCTTGGGGATGTGGCCCGGTTTACCCACCGAAACGCCATTACCGCTTTTGCGGGCGTTGACCCTGGCGCTGACCAGTCCGGCACTCACGAGGCTAAGAGCACAAGGGTTTCCAAAAGCGGGCCGCCGGAGCTGCGCCGCGCCTTATTCCTGGTTATGGACTGCCTACTGAAAACACAGCCCCAGGATGACCCGGTATACCGTTTCATGGACAAGAAACGAGCCGAGGGCAAACCCTATCTGGTTTACATGACAGCCGGCGCCAACAAGTTCCTGCGCATCTATTATGGCAGAGTAAAAGAATATCTGGCATCTCTGGAGGAAAATTAAGGAAGTATCCTTCCTTGTAGCAGAACCATATTGCCCATACGCTAAAAGCATCTTATGACAGAAAGAGAGCGATTAAGATGTTTTTAGACAATTTATCCACCTCCGTCCTCAAATTATGTGATACTCAAAAGCTCAGCTATGAAGCTGCCTCGGAACGATGTGACCTCAGTTCCAGGTACTTTGGCGACATTGCCAGAGGCAAGACTGCGCCCACGATCCTGACGCTGGAAAAACTCTGCGTTGGCTTTGAACTGACGCCAAATGACCTGTTGATCCCCTCAGAGTTCTGGAGAGAGATGGCCTTCCGCGAACCGATGCCAGTTACACACATCCGCTGCTTTCGATACCTCTCTGGCGTGACGGGTTTTCCTGTTTGCCCGCAATGTAGAAGGACTATGGAACGGGAATACCAGTCCTATTGTGACCGCTGTGGGCAGTGCCTTGACTGGAACAACTTCTCTAAAGCAACGATTATTCTGCCTCAGAAGTAATGTGCACTGTTACATACCTGACCATCCGGCCAGCGTCCTTTACCTGCTGGCCGCTTTTGGCATGGCCTTTTTCTCTCCTCAATTTTGCTTTATTTCCCTATTGACTTTTTATTTGCAGACTTCGTTTTTGAGATGCGGTCGGCCAACCACTCTCATTCTACCGAAGGAGGTTTATCTTTTCTACGTATAGGCATAGCCTTTTTGGAGCCACGGGCATAGCCCGTGGTTGCCGTTTTACAAAGCGGGCCTGGATGCCAGTATGTGCATCCAGGCCCATCTCTTTTGTGTTTAGAAGCTTTCAATCGTGGAATACGAGGTAGCGTCTTCAACAAGATCTCCATCGGAATCATAGATATCTGCGGAAATTTTTAGCCGGTAGTCATAGCCGCGGGAAACGAACTGCCCTTTATCAAAAGAAACTCTTCTTCCGCTGTCGCTCCAATCCATGATGGTCGTCCAGGAAGACCCCTTCTTCTGCTGGAGTTCCAATATCACCTCTGCGTCATATTCTGACCGCACCGTACAATCCCCTAGGCAAGAAGCGTAACCGCCGCTGCTGATTGTCAAGTCCGCTGTTAATGACCTTATGGCCGTGTATCTAGCCGATATCACAGTAGTCATTGACAGAAGCACACATAGCACCAACAATACAGTGCAGAATCTTTTTGTATTTTTTTGTTTTTTCATTATTTGACACTCCCTTTATTTTTTGAGCTATGTTTACAGTAATAAGGTTTGAAATAGAGTATAACTTTAAATTTATGTTTCCCAATGCACCCCCTCAGCCAAGGCAATTATCTCCTCTGTTGTAGGGGCACCATCCGCTGGACCAGTTGCTGTGATCTGGATAATGAATTGATTTTCCTCATCGATCCAAAACAAGATTTGGCTGTAAAAAAGATCGGGATTTTTTATATATAATGTCGCTGGAAATCCCTGAATTTCCAAACTAATCACGGATGAATCCTCGGAATCGATTTGTCGGGAAAACCCCCCAGAATATCTGATTACATCCACATCAATGGCATGTCTTGCTCCATCATACAGTGAAAGTCCACGTGTTCCATTTGTTCTGGACCAACCATCATCGCCAACTTCATAGCCTTCCGGAATCCACTCAAAGCCTACTCCATAGTAATAGGTCCAATCTTCGTTCTGTTCCGCCTCTTCGGGGGTCGGATCTCGTGGAGCGACTTCGTCTTCCCCTTTGAACGTGAGTTCGGTGTACCGGTCATAAGTATTGATCACGGCGTTAAGCACACCCAGCCGAAACTGTTCCGATGCCGCCATTGCGGTCGTCAGCAGCACCACCATCAGCATAACGGCAACAGAGACCCGACGCACGATCTTCCATGTCACCTTTCCAAGTTTTTTCGCCCTTTTTCGATTAAATTCCCGGCGAATGGTTGCCTCACAGCGCCGCCGTGCGGACTCCGGCACCTCTGCTGCCGGATCTGCCTTCAACCGCTCATTCAGCTCCAGGGCCTGCTTGCCCTCCTCCTCGGCCACTGAATCCATCAACAGGGCAAACAGAGCATCTTCATACTGCTCCGTCAGCCGCTCGTGGTTAGTCATCCTCTTCGCTCCTCTTCATGATGTCCAACAATTTTCTTCTCGCTCGGGTCAATTTCATCCGAATGCTGTCAGGCTTGCATTTAAAGTCCGCCGCCAATTCCTTGTCACTCTGAGCCAGGATGTATTTCCCCTCCAAAAGGGCACGCTCCTGAGGCTCCATGTGCTCCAGTCCCTCTCTCAGTTGCCGAGCCATCTCCTGCCTGATCATCTCCTCCTCTCTGATGGGGATCATATACCGGCGCAGGGCATCTTCCCCCAAGGCATCCAGGCTCAGGATTTTATCTTTCCCCTTTGTTTTCTCCCGGAGGATCGAGATCGCTGTGTTTCTTACCGTAGTTGCAACATACCCGGCCTGAGCAGCCTGGGCAAGCCCAGCTAGTCTCTCCTGCTTTTCAATCAGCTTTTTCAGGCTTTCCTGTACCACGTCCTCCTGCTCTGTCCGGTCGTCGATATACCGCCTTGCCGTGGCAAACATCAGACGTTCATACTCATAGTAAATCCCGGTAATAAATTCCTGTTTTTCCTGGTAGCCGCTCCCATTTCTTTCTTCTCTCTCTATTTCCATTTAGAATAACTCCTGTTTTGTATGAGGTCTTTTCCTTTCAGCATATAAGACCTCTTTTTTCCAATAATGCAACACGGTTTTTTTGCTTGCAATTAGTTTTCTTAATCAAAATATTGGTTATTCTAAAATTATATCATTAAATATTTCAGTTTCAATTAGATTTCTAAAATAAGGCCCCTCTATATTTTAGAAATTATATAATAAAAACATAATTCATCAAGGAGGGGGCAGTCGATGGCGCATTTGGGTGAACTTCTGGCCGAGCTGCGCCAGGATCGTGGGCTGACACAGGACCAACTTGCAGAAATCATTTCAGTGTCACCTGGTACAATATCCAATTACGAAGACGGTCGACATCTTCCTGATTTGGACAAACTGAAAATGATTGCAGACTATTTCCATGTCACGACTGATTACCTGCTGGGACGCACCTCCTCCAGCATCCCAATCGACCTTCTTCAAAAGAGGCTCGCCGATGGGAAAACAGTCTCTGATCTCATCAGCATCTTTCTCCGGCTCTCTCCAGACCGTCAACATGCGCTGCTGCTCATCCTTTCGGATATGGATCTTCTCCATTCTGTAATCAATCAATGCGGCCGGAGGGATCAATGATGTTTTTTATTCCCCCAGCCATCCTAGCAATCGAAGATGAAGATGACAGAAGTTTTATGGAAAATCTTTATCGGTCCTACTATCGTCTTATGTATCACGAAATCTTTACAGTCACCAGTGACCCCTGGCTGGCCGAAGATATCCTTCAAAATGTCGTCATTAGTCTCATTCGGAATTTATCTACTATTAAAAAGCTGTCCACAGCAAGGCTAGTAAATTACATTAAAACGGCATCAATCAACACTTCTTATAACTATTTGCGGAAAAATCGCAAACTGGCGGTCTCAACTTTCACAGATCTTAACTATATCGCAGAAATCCTTGACAGTGAAGAGAAGGGCCCCGAACTGCTTTACCTTCAAAAAGAGGATGCACAAAAGTTTATGGTGGTCTTTCATGAGTTGGATGCAAAAGATCAGTATCTTTTGACAAGCCGTTTTGTGGAAGGAAAATCTTATTCCAGTATGGCCAGTGATTTGGGGATACAGCCCAACAGCGTGCGCATGGCTGTTACTCGTGCAAAGCGCAGAACCTTTGAATTACTTAAACAGAGATACCCTGATGAAAAATGAGTGCTTAACTCCTTCCACTCTCACTTTGAATCCCCCCCACCAGATGAGCTATGAGCAGAAATTTGGCTTTTCAGCTTATTGAGGGCTTTTAATTTAATCTGATTGACAGATTGCCGGCTACATCCCCAGCGCCGTGCGATAGCCGCTGCACTTATGCTTTTCTCGAACATTAGAAAAATAACAATACGCTCCTATTACAATGTATTTACGGTTGAAGGCACGGCAGCCAGCCGTGTCTTTTTCCGCATCGTTGCCTAAGCTGTTAGAATGAGAGAGTCTTGGCCTGATGTATACCTCCAAGGACCAGCGCGTCCGTGACGAAGTCCGTCAGCCGGCCTCTCATTCGCAGCGTTCGATTTATGCAGGTTGAGCCACCTCCTTGGTGCGCCCGTGTCATCAAATAGATTGGATCGGCAATGGTGGAATGGCTGGTCGCCAAAACAAATCCATGATGAGGAGCGATCAATATGAACAATGTGGCAGGGATCGATGTTTCCAAAGGAAAGAGCATGGTATCCGTTCTCCGCCCTTTTGGAGAAGTGGTAGCAAAACCATTTTCTATTGGTCACACCGGCAGTGAACTCAAGGAGCTGGCAGACTACTTGAAAAGCCTGGACGGTGAGACACGAGTAGTCATGGAGCATACCGGACGGTACTATGAGCCGGTAGCCCGTTTTCTTCATGAGGAGGGCGTCTTTGTCAGCGCAGTCAATCCGAAGCTTATCAAAGACTACGGGAACAACACCCTGCGAAAAGTGAAAACAGACAAGGCAGATGCCCGGAAGATTGCCCGCTATGGGCTTGACAACTGGGCAGAATTGCGCCAACATACACCCATGGATACGATTCGAATGCAACTGAAAACGCTGAACCGGCAGCAGAGTCTATACGCTAAGACTAAGACGATGATGAAAAACAACCTCATCGCCCTTCTTGACCAGACCTATCCCGGCGTCAACGCCCTATTTGACAGCCCTGTCCGTGAGGACGGCAGCCAGAAGTGGGTGGACTTTGCCACGGCCTTTTGGCATGTGGACTGTGTGCGAAACATGAGCCTCACTGCCTTTGCCGAGCGTTACCGTAAGTGGTGTAAACGGCATGGCTACAACTTCAGCCAGAGCAAAGCCGTTGAGGTCCACACCGGAGCACAGGACCTGATTGCCATGCTCCCCAAGGACGCTCTGACCAAAACCATGGTCCGGCAGGCCATTGATGCGCTGAACGCCGTCTCTGCCTCTCTGGAACGGCTCAAGGCTGAAATGCAGGCCCTGGCAGCCCAGCTCCCGGAATACCCTGTGGTCATGGCCATGCACGGTGTAGGCGATTCTCTCGGCCCTCAGCTTATGGCGGAGCTTGGGGATGTGGCCCGGTTTACCCACCGAAACGCCATTACCGCTTTTGCGGGCGTTGACCCTGGCGCTGACCAGTCCGGCACTCACGAGGCTAAGAGCACAAGGGTTTCCAAAAGCGGGCCGCCGGAGCTGCGCCGCGCCTTATTCCTGGTTATGGACTGCCTACTGAAAACACAGCCCCAGGATGACCCGGTATACCGTTTCATGGACAAGAAACGAGCCGAGGGCAAACCCTATCTGGTTTACATGACAGCCGGCGCCAACAAGTTCCTGCGCATCTATTATGGCAGAGTAAAAGAATATCTGGCATCTCTGGAGGAAAATTAAGGAAGTATCCTTCCTTGTAGCAGAACCATATTGCCCATACGCTAAAAGCATCTTATGACAGAAAGAGAGCGATTAAGATGTTTTTAGACAATTTATCCACCTCCGTCCTCAAATTATGTGATACTCAAAAGCTCAGCTATGAAGCTGCCTCGGAACGATGTGACCTCAGTTCCAGGTACTTTGGCGACATTGCCAGAGGCAAGACTGCGCCCACGATCCTGACGCTGGAAAAACTCTGCGTTGGCTTTGAACTGACGCCAAATGACCTGTTGATCCCCTCAGAGTTCTGGAGAGAGATGGCCTTCCGCGAACCGATGCCAGTTACACACATCCGCTGCTTTCGATACCTCTCTGGCGTGACGGGTTTTCCTGTTTGCCCGCAATGTAGAAGGACTATGGAACGGGAATACCAGTCCTATTGTGACCGCTGTGGGCAGTGCCTTGACTGGAACAACTTCTCTAAAGCAACGATTATTCTGCCTCAGAAGTAATGTGCACTGTTACATACCTGACCATCCGGCCAGCGTCCTTTACCTGCTGGCCGCTTTTGGCATGGCCTTTTTCTCTCCTCAATTTTGCTTTATTTCCCTATTGACTTTTTATTTGCAGACTTCTCCGTAAGTAAATCCAGCTGAAATGTCTGGTCCAATTGCATATCCTGGCTCTGGTCGCTGCCTGTTAAATACGCAGCTTCCTCTTTAACTGTTATTTCTTCCAAGCTAATGATAGTGGCAATTGGATTGTGGTGCTTCTTGTATATCTTAAAGCAACTATAATTCATGGCATTTTTGATATACTGGACCACTTTACCGTCATCTTGACTTCTCAACCTTTCAGGACGGAACCGTTTGATCAGTTCAATGAAAGCAACCACCATCTCCTGTTCTCCATCTTCTATATGAAGCTGACGGCCACACTTTCGAATCAGTGGTCTAAAACGATAAATCAATGCCTCTAATTCCTTATTATCTCTCTGCGCTAGTGTAATGCTTTCAATCAGCATATCCCCCACTCCCAGAACGAATCTGGAAATGAAAGAGAGAATGCCGCTTAGAAAGTAAACCTCAGTTTAAAAATCTTTTATGGTGCTGCTTTATCCTTCCCATACTAAAAGACGCTTTTTTTAAAATTTGCAACATCGCAGACTTGAAATGGTTATAATTCTGCCCTCCCAACATTTTTAAGAAGGCTTCCGAAAATCTTTCGGAAGCCTTCTTTATAGATAAACGTCAATTTTTATTAGGTGCAACATAGTTAACTATTTTTTCATTTTTTGCTGTTACACCGTAAAATCACGTTGCATTTTTCAATTAAATTCCGTCTTATAAGACAGAGGAAACCCAAAGAATAACTTGTTATACTTTTGGGGGTGATTCCCATGACGTAGTACTTTCCATGCCCCGAATAGGCACCCATGCATTCTCATCTATCCCAATAAGTCTAAGCGTATCTAAAGCAAGAAGCTGAATCAATGACAGGCAACAGGCACAGACTTTGACGGCGCAAATTAGAAAGGGGCAAAATTTCCATGAAAAAAAGATCTCGCATCATTCCCGTTTTATGCACACTTTTGGTCGCCACTTTTTTGTTTGGAACTGTATCCGCAACGAACATCAGTATGATTGGCAATACAGTTACTGAACCGCCTCTCACCCAAGAGGAACTGGAGCATATCAGTGAATGTAACGCGCTGATTGAACAGCAACTTGCCCGCGATAACCTCACCAGGGCGATCTATAATAACTATCTTTCTATGAGCGTGATCACCCAGGAAAATGGGTATTACTGTGGACCAGCGACTGCTTGTATGGTTGCAAAGACACTGGGCCTGGGCACCTATACCCAGAAAGAGATGGCTTCCCTGCTTGGGACCACGACCAGCGGAACTAGCGGTGCACAGATCTGCAATACGTTAAACAGCCTGCTCTCTAAAACTTCGGATACACGGCGTTTCCAGCGTGTCACAATTTCCACCGCTGCCCTGGAAACTAGTGTTCGGTCGAGCCTCAGAAATGATTTTCCGCTTACACTCAACGTGAAAGAAATGCCCAACTACACATCTGGCAGCGGGCACTTTATTGCTGTGAAGGGTTATTACTTCAACACATCGACCGATTTTAAGACCATCACAATTTGCGATCCTCATCCCACTTATTCCGGCACGTACACCTATACCCTCGAAGAAATGGAGACCGCAGTCGAATCGAGCAACGGCTATTACAACCGTCTGGATGCCAGCACAGTGTAAATTGCTTTTGGGAGTAGCAACAGGAATTTCTCCTGTTGCTACTCCCTCTGCCAGATAAGTCTGGTTAACCCCTCACATAAATCTGTAAAAATATTGGAATAGCTTTTATTTGAGAATTATACCTATTTGTCATTGAAAGGTCTTTGGCATTTAGAGAGGTGATGTTATGATTAAAAAGTCCATATTCTTTATACTCCTTGCGCTCTTGTTGATAATGAGTGGATGCGGGACCAACAGCCAAGCCCCTAACAGCTCCGCCAGCACCTCTGCTCCGACTGAAAGCTCAGGTTCCGCGGGGAGCACGCAGCCGGACCAGGAGGGATTCCTGACAAATCAGAACGAACCTCTGACTCATGCGTCTGCACTGGGCCTGTATGAGAGCTTAGATGTATCAGAGGACCAGAGGGTCGAGATACTGGACATGAACGAGGACTACATATTTCTCAGTGTAAATTATGACGCTTTTGAAATTGAGCTCACCCGCGAGGTCGGATTTACATACATGAGCGAGAAATTAGTTCTCCTGGAATATCCGAATATGACTCTTGTTTCAGAAATCCTACTCCCATCTGCGGTCTACTGTACAAGCGGGGCTCTTTTTGATGATGGCTATTCATACTCCACTATCACAATATCTGATTCCATCGAATCTGATTATTCTATCTATTATCATTCAAATCAATCGGAAGCTCCTGACGCGCTGATTGATCATGGTAAATGCTATGCAGTTGATTTTAACATTCCTTCTCTGCTTACGATGGACTCGGGCAAAATCGTGTACAGCTATACCAATTTGGAGAACGGCACACTGGGAATCAGCACAATTTTGCCTGGTGGAAAATTGAGATCCAACTTTGAATACGCTTTTACAGATGATGGCCTTGGATTCCTGGGAAATTTGAAAACCAACGGCAACCAGTTTATGATATTTCTTGAACTGGATGGGGTCAGAGGTCTTCTGCTCGGTGATACGCAGTCCGATTGCAGCTTCCTTCCCAGTGCTGAGGGCGAACAGATTTTTGACTATTGCCTGCTAGAATCCACCTTTTTGTGTTCTCTGAGACGTACAGATATCAACTCTATCGAGTATTTAGAAGAACGGGATTTTACTGGCAGTACCATAAAATCTATGAAATATCCATCGGTTTACCGAATGGTTTCCGATGGACAGGACTGTGCCCTGGGAATCAACGGGAAGTATCAAATCATTGCGATTCGTGTTGAGGACCAAACAGCAGCGATCTATCGAGACACAGAAATGACTCTGCCCGTGCTGTTTTACGAAATCAGCGACGGAGCCTTCGGAGCTCATTTCTATAACGCTGTTTATGGTCCAAGATCTCTGAGCACATTCACCTTCTTCTGAACTGACACTCCATATTTATGAACACATATCTTTAAAAAGCAAAAAGGCACGGGACTGGTAATGGATCAGAGTTTCATTACCAGCCCCTATTTTTATAAGCATATCACTTGCCGCGCGGGCCAGATCTCTTATTCGTTCTTTTCAGACTCATACTCCTTCCGTATGCCTTTATTTTATGGGGTCAACAAAACAACTGACCTATCCTCAAGCCGCCAGTCTTGTTATACGAAAAACTAGGAAAATAAAGGGCGGCATCTCTGAATAGAGAGGTGCTGCCCTCATTTTGCAGTTGTTTACTAAGAATTTATCCGTCTACAGACTGTCTATATAGTGAACACTGCGAAAAAGTTTGTGTTGTCCAGGTATTGGTCCTTACCACAACATCCTCCGACTGCGTCAGCTGTTGCTTCCGTACCAGACGATGTGGCCGAAGGCACTGCTGTATCCTTTCAAATCATACTTTCCATTCTTGACAATACTGTCGTAGATAGTATCTCCGCTCATATTCCCTTCAACAGTAATAATCTGATCATCCGTGATTTCGGAGATGATCCCAATGTGTGTGATATTATCATTTCCTTTCGGATCAATAAAAGCCAAATCCCCCTCCTTTGGGAAGTTGCTCCCAACAAACGCAAAGTTTCCGTTGAGGCCCCAAAGTTTAGAGGCAGTATTGGAGCTACCAAAATTCATATCAGCCTTGGCTCCACACTGGCGCACAAACCATGCACACCAATCTACACCGGGATCGCTCGTGTCAAAATGCTTGACACATTCTTTCAGATTCATGCCCACACATTCTTCCGCAACACTAATGAGAGTATCAATGGATGCCATATTAGTTCCTCCTTACAAAATTTGTGAGCCGGATCACTAAATTGGACGTAACGAGACAACGCGGTGTCCAAACACGTTGTCCCGAATAATCCGGTTACAAATATAAAAGACCATTTGAACAGAAAGAAAGTAAACCTTTTTCCAGGTGCTTTGCAGAATATAATAAAACGTGAGGGGATAATGACCTATAAAAAGGGTGACCACATATGTGATCACCCTTCGGAATGACTGCTCTCTAATTTTAGTATGCTTAATCCACACTCCACTCATGACTAGAGGCACCAACGCCATAGGAGGCAACAATGTGCTGCCAGTCAAAGGAACAAGTGTCATTTGGCGCAAGTGTAATCTCACACCACCGCCAGGTCTTTAAGCCATCAAGTAAATTAGCTGCCTGTACATTCCCGCCAAGATTCATTACCTGACAAGTACCAGCAGATCCTACATACCCGTGGATGGTATATGTCTTACTGGTATTATTTTTGAATGTGATCGTATTATAGTTGTGCGCACACCAGTTCCCCAGATTGTTTAAATCGTCATTGGAGGAATTGGGGTCAGCCGTTAACCCACCCTGAATCATCTTGATAGGAATCATCTCATTGCTGTTTCCATATCCACCCTGAGCATTAGAGGTATAGATATACGGCCGAGACAGCAAATCAGATACATATTTTGTCCCATGAGTAAATGTCAGATAATAGCCTGTTCCTTTCCCACTATAAACGGCGGGATAGGTATGATTGATGGATTTATCGGCACTGTACGACAAGCCATAGGGGAACGCCACTGCATTACCATCCACAGCGCTAGTAGATTGGTATGCATATACGGTTACTACGACACTTCCGCTGGTTTCAAACCGACACATCCCGGTAAACGGGGTCGAAGAATCTGCGGGTATCGCCTGAGAAGTCGCGATCCATGCCGCCTTGCCTGAAGCAATGGTAACGGAGGTCTTTTTCGAAGAGAAAAAGTTTTTGACCGCATTAATTGATTTGTACCATCCACTGCTGTCACCATAATTTTGGCATGTCACGGTAACGGACTTAGAAGAGCTATTATACGCCTGTATGCCCACATAAAGTCTCTTTCCAGTGTAATTTGTGTGGGAGTAAAAGACTTCCGCCGTGCCAGAGATAGTCTGTTGGTTTAAAAAATATCCATTTTCAGCCAGAGCAAGGCCCTTCCCATTTTTTCCGATGGCTTCTGGATAATTGGAATAAATCCAGGGGTTGCTATTTCTCGTAACAGTAAGGCGTGTCCGTTTCTCAGTGTCAATCGTTTTAGAGGTAGAAAGATTGCTCCCTGACGGAGATAGCATTTTTGCGCTTACAGTTGCCATTTTTAAAATTCCTTTCTGTATGTTATTTGTGGCCTAGCAGCACCTTGGACTTAACGAAGGATTACGGTGTCCACCCGTGAATCCTCCGGCTACCGGGCTACACATACAGAAAGAGAATTGAAAATCTGAATTGTAAACTCAAGTAAAAAGTGCCTGTTGCAAAATGGAATTTCGAAAAATTGGTCCAAAGGAAAAGTTGCTGAGAACCGTCATTCAGGCGGTTCTCAGCAACTTTTTTATGCATCAATTTTCTGCGTGGGTCTAAAAATTGCATCTTGCAACAGACCCCTTCGAGATCATTGGATCATCTCCAGCAGCTCACTCACATTCAGGCAGAGGTCCGGCCTCTCCAAGTCAAACAGGGGCACTCCGCCCAGTTCCGTCTGGAATACCTGTCCATTCCGCACCAGGCGCAGAGGGACAGAGAGATAGGCCAGCGCACAGCCGGGATACATATCCTTCTGCGGCATGATGTGCTTTCTCAGGGTCAGGTGGTCCCCTTCTCGCTGAAATACCCGTCCCCCCCCCTGCACGATTTGACTGAGGAAATACACATCCAAAGCAGGTTCCCGCAAGACGAGCCCTCCCGCTTCCACAGAAAGCCGATAGTCCAGAACTATGTCCTGGACCGCACTCATAGAGGTGAGTTCCCCGAAATCGCAGGAGCACGCCGATGCGTCCCAGTGGGCCACCGGGTCTTCCCCCGGGACCTGGGAGGGGAGTTGATATTGGACAATTCCGGCAGACCATGTCCCGAAGGCAGGGAGGATCGTCTTGACTGTGCAGGAGAGCCCGTTCACCTCCAGGGGATCGCCGGGATGCAGGCTGGAGAAACGGACCGTCCTGGTCTCCCCGTCCCACTCTGTGCGGCAGAGGGAGCGAGAATATCCGATTAGAAAGTTGGGATTACCCAAGATGAATCCATGCATTTCGACCTTCCCCACCTCGGACAGAGGGATCATCATCCACCCGCCAATGTTATAGACATGCTCCAGCTCATTGCCATTGAAGAGCACCCTGATGTCAGTGGCATAGTAGCTGCCCCGGACCGTTCCGGGAACCTCCCGGGTGATGTCAGGCTCCGGCATGCGCTCCGGCCGCTGGGCCGACGTGACCGTTACCCACCGGGTCTCCGGGTCCCACTCCACCTGAAAGCCGTATCCGGCCAGATCGCTCACCGAGACAACGGTGGTCCCGCCGATGTTGTAGGAGGCAATGGGGGCCCCGTCTATATAGGTAACGATGTCGGTGGTATAGACGCTGCCCAGCCGGGTCCCCACAGGGACCTCCTCTTCCGCATCCTCCGCAAAGGAGGGGGCTGCCAAGAGGCAGGACAAGAGCAGCACAGCACACAGAAATCCAAGTTTTTGTTTCATAGACGGCTCCTTTCAAAAATATCAGACAGGCCAAATAGTTTTCTATATAGTAATACGATACACCACACCAAAATGCAACGGTTTTGTTAAAAATTCGGATTTACATTTTACTCGGAGGTATCTCCTTATAGTTTGCCAGAAAAAAATATGGGCAAGCAAATAAATGAAAGGATCTTTTGTATGTTAAACATTATTTTAAACTCTCTCGGGAAAATCATTTCATTTTTCCTGGGGGAACTGGACGGGCTCTTATACGCTTTGGTAATCTTCGTTATTTTAGATTATATTACAGGTGTCTGTGTTGCAATTCAAACCAAAAAGCTGTCCAGCAATATTGGTGCGAAAGGAATTGCGAAAAAAGTGGCAATTTTCTTGATGATCTCAGTCGCACATGTGGCGGATCAGTATCTTGTAGAATCCACGGATGTTCTTCGATCTGTAACAACGCTTTTTTATCTGTCAAATGAAGGCATCAGCATTTTTGAAAATGTCTGCAAGATTGGTCTTCCCTTGCCCGGTCGGCTCAAAAATCTTTTAGAAAAATTTAAAGACATCAAAAATCAGGCGGAGTAACTAAGGAATAATGCTCTGGCCCCTTTGAAAACACAAACGGCTGGCCGGAATCCCGGGCAGCCGTTTTTTCTGTAAGACCCAATGGTCAAAGTTTCTTCCCACACTTAGGACATACTGGTGCAGTTCATCTGCATCGGCTCTTTTGGTTTCTCCATCCGAGATTGTTTCGCTTCTCCCACCATCTCTCATTCATTATCGGGAAGACACTCTCCCGACAACGACAACAGATCACGGAAGGGAATCTGCTCTCCGCCTTCCAGAATCATGACCTCTCTATAAGCGTCAATTTTGCGGACCGCCCCGGTGGCAATCAAGTAATTTCCGCCCTCTTTTTTTCCGTCTGGCCGAAACCAGGTCACCGTCACCGCTGGATGCTGATCCAGCAATCCGGCCAGCACACGGAGCTGCTTGTCCAGTTCCTCCTGGACACCTTCATCCAGCTCTTTTTGCAGCGTGGTTAACCGCCCCGCCTCCTGCAGGACCGCATCGTAACCAGTCAAGGCGGTAAAGGGAGAAAACAGGTCCATCTGCTCACTGGCATCTACTTCTGGCACTTTCCGCTCCGACATCACATGGTTGGCCGTGATATTGAGTCGGCGGAACAGTAGTCCCGTGTCCACAATCCTGTGAAAAAGCGGATCGGCGGCATTCTGAATCTTTCGTGTGGATGAAGTGTATTTCTCGATATTTTTTCCATGGCTGTGCTTCGGCACAAATCTGCCGTATCGGTCCCTCTTGATCTTGCCCCGATACCGACTGAGGCGTACCGGATCTCGGATATTCTCAATATCATATCCCGCGGTCAGGGTCAGCTGATCTGTTGCAAGTCCCTTTCCACCAGCTCCAGGGCCAGCGTATCCGCCATCTCACGTATCACAATGCGGGCTTTCTCAGCACTGTATGGGCATTGGAGGACCTGACCTGATCCAATGCTGTTGGATTCCGGCCGATAGGCTTTGATGTCTGATATCGTGCAGGGCTCCCACCCCCAGGCGTGATCGATCAGCAGCTCCGCATTGATCCCGAACAGCTTATAGAGCAGGTCCTCATTGTGCAGGTCACCCGGGCCGCCGAGAGAGCAGCGCGCGATGTCCCCCATCGTATAAATGCCGTGCTCCGCCAGCCTTTTCGCATACCCCGGCCCCACCCGCCAAAAATCTGTAATAGGGCGATGGGACCACAGGAGCTGCCGGTAGCTCAGCTCATTCAGCCTCGCGATGCGGACACCGTCTTTATCCGGTCGGATATGTTTGGAGACGATGTCCAGCGCAGCTTTGCAGAGGTAGAGGTTGGGACCGATCCCCGCGGTGGCGGTAATTCCAGTGGTGTCAAGTACATCTTTGACCACCCGCTTTGCGAATTCCCACGGGGCCAGGCCGGTAGTTTGAAGATAGGGCGTGATGTCCATGAACACCTCGCCGATGGAATAGGGGTGGATATCTTCCGGCGCCACATGGCGGAGGTACACCTGATATATGCGGGCGCTCCACTCCATGTAGCGGGCCATGCGCGGCGGGGCCACGATATAATCCAGCTCCAGCGCAGGATTGGCTCTCAGCTCCAGATCATTACTGGAAGAGCCGGAAAAGACGTGGCTGGGAACCCGCTGCCGTCGCTGAGCGTTGATCTCCCGGACCTTCTGGATCACTTCAAAGAGCCGGGCCCGCCCCAGGATTCCATACGCTTTCAGCGCAGGCGTGACGGCCAGACAGATGGTTTTCTCCGTGCGGGTCAGATCTGCTACCACAAGGTTGGTGGTCATGGGGTCCAGCCCCCCGCTCCACGCACTCCACCGAGGCGTAGAAGCTCTTCAGATCCACCGCGAGATATGTTCTTGCTTCCATAATCCCGTCCCCCTTTTCTGATAGTCTATCCTAGCATTTTGATTATATCACCGGGGTGACAGCCACAACACAGTTTTGCAAAATAAAACTACACAGGCATATAATGCACAGCATGGTTACTGCTGTGGAATATAACATCAAACAAATTAAAGCAACACCATATCGGTTTAGCTTGCTGAATTTTTGAGAAGGAAATTATTCGGTTTCCCGCTGGTTGGGCATGGCCCAAGCAGTATGGTCACTGTGGAGCAGGTACTCGGAGATCTCGCTGAGGGGTTTGCCCAAAAACTCCCGGTACAGGGCCTGGACCTGGGGATTCTCGTGGGAGAAGCGCAGGGGGGCCTGACCGTCCAGCTGGTGGAGCCGGTCGCCGCGGATGCCGCCTAGCTCCCGGTCCTCCTTGTCAATGGGCTGGCCGCCGCCGCCCACGCAGCCGCCGGGACAGGCCATAACCTCCACGAAGTCGTAATGGATCTTGCCCGCCAGAATGCGATCCAGCAGCTTCCGGGTGTTGCCCAGGCCGCTGACCACGGCGCAGCGCACCGAGGTGCCCGCCAGGTCGTAGGTGGCCTCCCGCAGGTCGGGCCCCTCACGCAGCTGGGAGAATGCCTCTGGGTCGGGGTTCTGCCCGGTGAGCAGGAAGGAAGCGGAACGCAGGGCGGCCTCCATCACGCCGCCGGTGGTGCCGAAGATGACACCGGCGCCGGTGGATACACCCATGGGGTCGTCCAGGCCCTCCTCCGGAAGGAGGGAGGGGATAATCTTGTCGGCGCGCAGCATGCGCACAAACTCCCGGGTGGTGAGCACCAGGTCCACGTCAGGACCGTGCTCGGTGGCCATGGTGGGCAGCTCGCTCTCTGCCTTTTTGGCCACGCAGGGCATGATGGACACGCAGAAAATCTTCTCCGGCTCCACTCCCAGCTTCTGGGCGAGCCAGCTCTTGGTCAGGCTACCAAACATCTGCTGCGGGCTCTTGGCGGTGGACAGCTGCCCGGTAAGCTGAGGATACTGGCCCTTGAGGAAGCGCACCCAGCCGGGGCAGCAACTGGTGAACATGGGGTACTGGGCCATGTCGCCCCGCTGGAGGCGGCGGAAGAACTCGCTGCCCTCCTCCATGATGGTGAGGTCGGCGGTGAAGTTGGTGTCGAAGATGTAGCGGAAGCCCAGCCGGCGCAGGGCGGCGGCCATACGGCCCATGGTAGCCTGCTCCCGGGGCAGTCCGAAGGCCTCGCCCCAGGCGGTGCGCACCGCGGGAGCCACTTGGACCACGGTAATTTTGTCCGGGTCGGCTAGGGCGGCAAAGGCGCGCTGGGTGTCGTCCCGCTCCCGCAGGCCGCCGGTGGGGCAGTGGGTGATGCACTGGCCGCACAGGGCGCAGTCCGAGTCCTTTATGACCCGGTTATTGGATACGTCGATGGTGGTGCGGCTGCCGGTTCCGGCCACGTCCCAGATGCTCAGGGACTGGATTTTGTCGCACACCTGGATGCAGCGCATGCACTTGATGCACTTGTTGTAGTCGTGGAAGAGGGGGAAGGTGGTGGTCCAGGCCTTCCGCAAGCCCTGGGGCAGCTGGATCTCAAAGGGCAGCTCCAGAATGCCCAGGTCGTTGGCAATCTCCTGGAGCTGGCAGTTGCCGCTGCGCACACAGGTGGCGCACTTGCAGTCGTGCTGGGACAGAATGAGCTCCACGTTGATGCGTCGGGTGCTGCGGGCCCGGGGGGAGTTGGTGTGGACGGCCATGCCCTCCTGGACGGGGTTGTTGCAGGCGGTGACCATGGCCCGTTCCCCCTCCACCTCCACACAGCACACCCGGCAGGCGGCAATTTCATTGATGCCCTTCAGGTAGCACAGGTGGGGAATGTGGATGTCGGCCTGCCGGGCAGCCTCCAGAATGGTGGTGCCTTCGGGCACCTGGGCGGGGCGTCCGTCAATGGTGAGGTTTACCATTCCTTGCTCCTTCCTCCCTTGAAGATTCCGTAGCCGAAGTGGTCGCAGCGCAGGCAGCGGCTGGCCTCCTGGGTGGCCTCCTGTTCGCTCATGCCCTCCTTGAGCAGGTCAAAATTACCGTGGTAGTCGGTCAGCTGCCGGTTTTTCAAATTAACCCGGCCGCAGGGGGGCGTGTTGGTCAGGTGAGCGGGGGGAATATCCACTTCACAGTGCATCTTGTGGTCAAAGCCCAGGAAATTGTCGATGTTGGCGGCGGCCACCTTACCGGCGGCCACAGCGCGGATGACGGTGGCCGGCCCGGAAACCGCGTCTCCGCCGGCAAAGATATTATCCGCCCCGGGCACCGAGCTGGTGAGGTCGACCTGGATGGCCCCGCGGCAGGTGGTGACGCCCACTGCCTCAAAGGGCTTGGCTGCAATGGCCTGACCGATGGCCACGATTACATAGTCGCAGGGAATGCGGAACTCCTTCTCCTGGGCCTTGGCGGGCGCGGGGCGACCATCCCGACCATAGAGGCTGATGATTTGAGGCTGGGTCCACAGGGCGGCCACCTTGCCCTCCTCATCGGCCTCAATGCGGACTGGCGCCTGCAGGGGCAGGATTTGGCACCCCTCGGCCATAGCCTCCTCGATTTCCTCTGCCAAGGCGGTCATGTCCTCTACTCGGCGGCGATAGACACAGGTGACGCTCTCAGCGCCCAGCCGCAGGGCGGTACGGGTAGCGTCCATAGAGACGTTGCCGCCACCGATGACGCAAATCTTCTTGCCGGTGAAGTCGGGGACGTTTCCATCCCCGACACCGCGGAGTAGCTCTACCGCACTGATCACATTGGAGGACTCCTCCCCCTCCAGGCCCAGCTTCTTGTCAACGTGGGCACCGATGGCGATGTACACCGCGTCATAGTCCTTTTGGATTTCTTCTATGGCCACGTCCTGGCCGATGGACACGGCGGTGCGGACGGTGATGCCGGTGGAGAGAATGTGGGTGATATCCCGGTCCAGCACATCCTGGGGCAGGCGGTAGTCGGGAATGCCGTAGCGCAGCATGCCGCCCAGCTTGGGGCGCTGCTCATACACGGTGACCTTGTGGCCCATGAGGGACAGGTAGTAGGCCGCGGTCAGACCGCCGGGGCCGCCGCCGATGACGGCCACCCTCTTCCCAGTGTCAGCCGCCCTGGAGGGCGCGGACAGATCGGGGGAGTGGTCCACGGCGTAGCGCTTGAGTCCGCAGATGTTCACGCTGTCATCCACCATCCGCCGCCGACACTGGGCCTCGCAGGGGTGCTCGCACACATAGGCGCACACGGCGGGGAAGGGGTTATCTTTACGGATGAGGCGCACCGCGTCCTCGTACCGCCCCTCCCGGACCAGGGCCACATAGCCTGGAATGTCCACGTGGGCGGGGCAGGTGGACACGCAGGGCACCGGGTGGCTTAGCCCGCAGAAGCACCGGCCGTGGAGGATGTGCTCCTCATAGTCCTCGCGGAAGCCCCGAATGCCCAGCAGCACCATATTGGCTGCTTCGAAGCCGATGGCGCAGTCCGCCGAGTCGGCAATGACCTTGGCGGTGCGTTCGATAAGGTCCACGGTCTCCAGGGTGGCAGTGCGGTCCAGCACCTGCTCAATGAGCACTGCCAGCTGACCCAGCCCGATGCGGCAGGGCACGCACTTGCCGCAGGTCTGGGCATGGCATAGCCGCAGAAAGTTCAGCGACATGTCCACCGGGCACAGCCCGGGCTGGCTGGCAATGATGCGCCGGCCCATGTCCCGGTACAGGCAGCTCAAAACAGTCTGGGCCTGGCCGGGGGTCTCAATGGCTAATCGGCTCAATGTAAATGCTCCTCCTTATCGCTGATTTGCAACAACACGGTACGCTTGATCAAATCAGCATTAGTGCTTATGGCCGCAACTAATTAGACACTCTTGCCCTCTTTCGAAATACTTCTCCGGCAATCAGGAAGACAATTAACAGAACAACGCTGATGCCGAAGACCAGCTTGGGACTACTGATAACCAGCATAGGCATAATAAGGAGGTAGGGAAGAGAATAGCTGTAGCCCAGTGTGCAGGACGCTGCAACCGTTTCAGCGGCCACTGTTTTATGATCCGGATCTACTACCTTTGCCAGTAGCAGGCCGGTCGAGAGCAACCCCATGTAGGCACCGTACTGCGCCACAGCGGAAGCAAACCAATCTTGGGGACACCAGCGCTTGGAAAAGAAAATGGAGACCCAGGTCGTCGCGGCGATGACCACTACGGAAATAACCACAATAGGAAGTAAATAGGAGACAAAGGTTTCGATTGAGGTGGTTGCCACAGCAGAAGTGATAAGATACTCCAGAGAAACGTTGGAAATACGCTCAATGGTGTCGCGGTCAATAAACTGTTGAAGTGCCGGAATTCGGCCGATAATGATTCCAAATACGCCGCTGCAGAACAGGGAAGTGGACAAAAGAGGAAGATTTTCCCAAAACGGATCAATGCTGATTAAAAAATTTCGGAGCCAAAGGGCACAGGCGACAACAAGACCCACAAAGGCCAGCTGAAGGGTAAACGGGTCCACCGATGAGGATTTGGACACTGCGCTTCCAATGGAGGGCCGCTTTCCAAGGGCAATGTATCCGGTACGGAACTCCTCGGGTAAATCGTCCAACGAAGCAGTGGTGTGCTTAATAAGCCCCTTCCGAATGCCAATATTGACCATTACAATGCCAAATACAATGCCGCAAACCACCCCTATGGTAGCGATGGTGATAGCGACCGGCACAGCATTGGTCCAATAGCCCTCCTCCTCAAAAATAGTTGCGACAGGAACAGACCAGCCAATACCACCATAAAGGGCAAAAAGCGGAATCAGTCCGAAGCCAATGGGAACAACAGACTGAAATAGGAAGGCGACAATCATACCCAGAACTGCCTGAGCCTGATGGGCGACGCCGCCCACCAAGGTTGCCGCCACCGCTTGTTTTGTAATTTTTTCCATGGACTCGCCCAAAAACGAGCAGGCAAAGGTGACGGCCAGCAGCACGCCGGACCACTCACTGATGCTGGCGGTATAGGTGACATGTACAGGAGAGTACAGCCCCAGAATCTGAGGCCCGATTATGAGGCCTATCAGGCCCCCGATAATGGATGCGGGGAGGAAGAGACGCTGAAACAATTTGACTTTCATGCGAAGAAAATATCCGATGGCCAGTAGGATGCTGACGACTGCAAAGTCATGGGCGACATCCATTAAAGTCATATTCTTCCCTCCTACACAAAATACGGAGCCGGCACCGATGGGCTATAGGCTCAGCAACAGTGCCGGTTCCCGGTAAGTTTGCAGTTTTTTGTGACGAAGCTCAGGAAATTGCCATCCTTATGCCCTTGATATAAGTGTATTCCTCCAGGGAATACCGGCTTCCATCCTTCCCTATTCCGCTGTTTTTACAGCCGCCGTGGGGAACCGCCGGTCCGGTTCCGGGGCCGTTTACATTGACGATGCCGAACTGGAGACCGCGGGTCAGCCGGTAGACTTGGCTCAGGTCGGTGGACCAGATGTAGGAGGAGAGGCCGTATTCCGTGTCGTTGGCCATGCGGATGGCCTCCTCCTCCGTTTCATAGGACATAAGGGCCAGCACGGGGCCGAAGACCTCCTCCCGGAACACCCGCATCTCCGGCATCACCCCGGTAAGAATGGTGGGCAGGAAATAGAATCCGGATGTTTTGTCCGCAGGCCGGGTTCCGCCGCACGCCACACGGGCCCCCTTCTCTACCGCGTCCTCCACCAGCTGCTCCATTCGGGCAACCGCCGCCTCGTCAATAAGGGGACCGGTGTTGGCCTGCTCATCCAGCGTGCCGCACTGGGCCCCGGAGGCAATTTCCGTGCACATCGCCAGAAATTCCCGGTACACGCTCCGGTGAACGAAGGCCCGCTGGGGCGCCACGCAGGTCTGGCCCGCGCAGCGCATTTTGTTCCCGATCACATGGGCCGCGGCGGCGCTCAGGTCTGCGGAGGGAGTCACAATGACAGGGGCGTTTCCCCCTAGTTCCATGGAGAAACGCTTTACGCTGGTGGTAGAATCCCGTACCATGCGTAGACCGCCGGCGGTGGAGCCGATCATGGTGATCATGGCGGGGATGGGGCTCTCACACAGGGTGGTTCCGATCTCCCGGGCATCTCCAGCTACAAAGTTGATGACCCCCTTAGGGAACCCGATGCGGTGGAGGATCTCACCGAAATAGAGGGTGGAGAGAGGGGTCTTGGTGGCCGGCTTAATGACTGCGGTACATCCCGACGCCAGAATGGGACCAAGCTTGGTGGCCAGGTTGTGCATGGGGAAATTCCAGGCCAGTGCGGCCACCACCACCCCCACCGGCTCCCGCACGGCTAGGAACATGTTTTTTCCCCCGGCGGCGTCCCTGATGCCCTGGGTGTGCTCACTCTTGGCCTGCTCCAGGAAGAAACTGAGGTAGCCAGTTAGACTGCCTGTTTCAAAGGCCGCGTGGGAGCGCAGCTTGCCGCTCTCTAGCATGAGCAGGTTGAGCAGGTTTTCGCTCTCACGCTGGATGGCGTCCCGCAACTTCATCATCCAGGCGCCCCGTTCCTCCAGCGTCAGTGCGCTCCAGCCGGGGAAGGCGTCGCGGGCGGCCTCCAGCGCCTGCTGGGCCTGTTCCTTGGTGGCCAAGGCTATCTGAGCCACCGGTTCGCCATTGCCGGGGCAGCGAATTTGTGTGGTACGGCCCCGGCCGGATACCAGCTCGCCGTTGATATACTGACGAAAGTCATCGGTTGGAAGGGAATACATAAATTTGTCCCCCTTTTCTTAGCTGTAAATGTGGATCTTGGAAATGGCCTCGTCCAGCTCTTGCTTCTCCTGAACGGTTAGCTCCCAGGCGGCGGCGGCACAGTTCTCCTCCGCCTCGGCCGCATTGCCTACGCCGGTGAGGACGGTGTGCATGTAGTCATGGGCAAGGGCCCAGTTAATGGCCACCTGGGCCACCGTGGCCTTGTGGGTCTCAGCGATGCCGTCCATGACCTTAAGCAGAGTCTGAATCTGGGAGAAGCCGGGCTCGGTGAACATGGGGCCGTAGAAAGAGGCGCGCATATCCCCGTGGCCAAAGGTGGGTACCTCCCGGAACTGGCCGGTGAGGATGCCGCCGCCCAGAGAGCCATAACCCATTGTGCCGCATCCCTGGCCGGCATAGTACTTCAGAACATCCTCCTTGGTGCGGTTGATCATATTGTAAGGATACTGAACAATATCCAGAACGCCGTCCGCCAGCAGGCGGTCTGCCAGGTCGCGCTCCAAATTGGACATGCCCAGGAAGCGCACCTTCCCCGCGTTCTTCAGCTCCTTCATGCAGGCGATGGTCTCCTCGATGGGGGTCCCCACCCGATCGTCCCAGTGCATGAGATAGCCGTCGATGTAGTCGGTCTGGAGCCGCTTCAGGCTGGCATCAATGGACTTGAGCATATTTTTCCGGCTAGAGTCCTTGATAGTGCCCTTGTCGCTGTCGTTGGGGTCCACAAATTCGCTGCCAAATTTGGTGATCAGAAATACCTTGTCCCGATATCCGCCCTGAAGGGCCTTGCCCAGGACCTCTTCCGAACCACCGGAAGCATAGATAGGGGCGGTGTCCACAATGTTTACGCCGCAGTCAATCATGGCGTGCACCGCTGCCACGGCGTCTTCCTGGGTGACGGCACCGAACTGCTTTCCACCCAGCGCCCAGGTGCCCAGACATAAAACGGAGATATCCTTGCCGGTGCTGCCGAATTTCTTGTAACGCATCCAAAACGCTTCCTTTCTTTATTCATTAAATCGTTGCATGGACTTTTCGTCACGTTTTTCCGAACACTTCAATCTGGGCCAGATCCTCCTCGGTCAGCCCATAGTCCCGCAGAGCGCTCTCCGGGGTGATATATCCCTCCTCCAGGTCATGGACAATCAGAGCACGATCCCGCTCCAGGGGATTGCCGTAGCCGCCGGCCCCAGGCATCTGACAGCGGAGCACACCGCCGGATTTCAAGGTGGTACCGGATTTCTTGGAGTCAATCACCGCCTCCTGATCCGTTCCGGGATAGATGGTGATGACACCAGGTAGACCGGGCTGGCCGCCGAACAACCCCCAGGGCGGCGTTTTTTGCCGGTCGGCCTTGATGGTAAACTGGCTGTCATGGCCCAGGACCCGGATGTCCTTACTCATGGACAGGCCACCCCGGAACTTGCCGGGCCCGCCGGAATCCGGCACCAGGGTGTACTGCTCTACCATGTAAGGGAACTCAATCTCCATGCTCTCGATGGGGAGGTTGGAGGTGTTGGTCATGTGGACCTGGACACAGCTCAAGCCGTCCTTGTTGAACCGGGCGCCGGAGCCGCCGCCGAAGGTCTCCATATAGACGTAGTACTCGTGGGTCTTGGGGTCCACGCCGCCGAAGTAGACACCGGTGATGGAGCTGTTGCTCCCCGCCAGTACCTTGTGGGGCACCACTTGAGACATGGCGCCGAACACCATGTCGGCCACCCGCTGGGCTGTGTCGCTACGGCCAGCGCAGGCCGCCGGCTCGGTGCAGCCCAGGATACAGCCCGGCCGTGTCTTAATCTGGATGGCCCGATAATAGCCTCCGTTGGCCGGCAGGGTGGGGTCCACAATGCTACGCACGCCATAGTAAACGGCGGCCCGCAAGGCGGACAGGGGGAGATTGATGGCCCCCTTTACCTGGTCCGGATTGTCAGTGAAGTCCAGGGTGATGTCCTGATCCTGAATCTCCACGGTGACAGACAGCTTGATGGGACCGCTACCCACGCCGTCGGAGTCCAGATAGTCGGAGAAGGTGTGCACGCCGTTGGGAATCTCCGCCAGAGCCATGCGGATCTTCCGCTCGGAGTAGTCCAGCAGCTCCTCCATGCAGGCGGTGACAGTAGCGGTGCCGTAGCGGGTGCACACATCCTCCACCCGCTGCACGCCCTTGCGGTTGCAGGCAAACTGGGCGTTCAAGTCTCCCCGGCGGATGTGGTTGACCCGGCAGTTGAGGAGGATGAGGTTGAGGATGTCCTCCACCAGCTCCCCCTTCTGGAAAATCTTCACCGGGGGAATCCGGATGCCCTCGGCGTAGATGGAGTCGGAGTCGGCGGCATTGGAGCCGGGGACTCGGCCACCCACGTCGTTGTGGTGGGCGATGTTGGCAACATAGGCCACTACCTTGTCCTCGTAAAAGACGGGGGAGGCCACGGCGATGTCGGGCAGGTGGGTGCCGCCGCCGTTATAGGGGTCGTTGGCGATAAACATGTCTCCGGGATGGATTTGGTCGGGAGTAAAATTCTTTTTGATCTCTCCAATCAGGCCCAGCAGGGAGCCCAGGTGCATGGGAATATGTTCGGCTTGAGCGATGGTGTGGCCTTCCGCGTCGAACAGCGCGCAGGAGCAGTCCTTGCGCTCCTTGATGTTGGTGGAATATGCGGACTTGACCAGGACTGCGCCCATCTCCTCAGCGATGGACATGAAGGTGTTTCCAATAACCTCCAGCAGGATACCATCAATTTTCACGCCTCGTCGCCTCCTTTCCCGTCGCCAAAGGCATTTACAATCAGATTGCCGTGGATATCCACCTCAAACCAGGTGTTGGGCGGAATGACTGTGGTGGAGTCCATCTGCTCCACAATGCACGGGCCGTCCACACGGGGACAGCGGCCGAATTTGCTTCTGTCATAGACAGGGCAGCGAACCAGACCCGACTCCTCGAAGTAGACATCCCGATGGTCTATCACCGCTCCGGAGGGGGTCTCCATGTGCCCAGTCAGCTCGGCCAGTCGGGGCTTTTGCACCTGACCGATGGCCTCGCTGCGGAAGTTGACAAACTGAACGGGGGCGTTGGGATTGTAATAGCCGTAGTTCATCTCGTGGGCCCGGAAGAAATCTTCCTTCATTCGGTCCAGGTCCGCCTGATCCACCAGACCGGCGGGAATTTCCACCTGGAGCTCGTAGTTCTGTCCCACGTACCGCATCTCGGCCACGTTGTGGAATTGGCGCCGCTGCTCCGGGACGTTTTCCGAGGCCAGCCACCGGCTGCCCTCCTCCATCAGCGGCAGAACCGCCTGGTTAATCTGCTCGGGCGTCGCCTGGTCGTAGGGGATGAGGGCGGTTTTCACATAGCTCTTTTTGATGTCTGCCGTCAGCAGACCCAGGGCGCACAGAGCGCCGGGGGCGGGTGGGATGAGCACCGTGTGGATGCCCATCTCCTGGGCCAGGTGGACGGCGTGGAGGGGACCGGCGCCGCCGTAGGCCACCAGGGTGAAATCGGAGGGGTTGTGGCCTTTTTCCACGGTAATCACACGGATGGCCCGGGCCATGTTGGAGTTGACGACGCTGATGACGCCCTGGGCCGCTGCCTCCACGGAGAGTCCCATAGGGTCTGCAATCTGCTTTTTCATGGCCGCCCGGGACAGTTGGGCGTCGATTTTCAGCCGGCCGCCCAGTACGTAGTGGGGATTGATCCGCCCCAGCACCAGATTGGCGTCGGTGACCACGGGTTGTTCATTGCCCAAGTTATAGGCTACCGGCCCGGGATTGGCGCCCGCGCTCTCTGGCCCCACCTTCAGTGCGCCCGCGTTGTCGATGTGGGCGATGGAGCCGCCGCCGGCGCCTACCGCGTGGACATCGATCATGGGCACACCGGAGGGCAGGCCACACACCTTGCGCTTGGTAGTGTATTCCGCAATTCCATCCTTTACCAGCGAGACATCGGTACTGGTTCCCCCCATATCATAGGTGATGATGTCCAGGAAACCAGCCGCCTTGGCAACGTAAACGGCGCCCATAACCCCCGCGCTGGGGCCGGACAGGGCCGTCTGGACAGGGGTCTGAATGGTGGAGGAGATGGACATGACGCCGCCGTTGGACTGGGTGATGTAGGGCTCCACCCTGACACCCACCTGGCGGATGCGATCCTGCAGGTGGTGGATGTACATTTTCATCCGGGGGCCCAGATAGGAGTTGATCACCGTGGTGCTGAGACGTTCAAACTCCCGAAACTCCGGAAGAATGGTGGAGGAGACGGAGCAATAGACCTCGGGCCAGGTCTCCTTGATGCACTGCTCTACAATTCGCTCGTTTTCCGGGTTCAGGAAGGAGAACAGGAAGCATACCGCCAGCGACTCCACACCCTTTTCCTTCAGCTGGCTGAGTACCCGCAGCACCTCGTCCCGATTTACCTTCCGGAGGATGGTGCCGTCGGCCATGGTACGTTCGTCCACCTCCCGGCGAAGCGCGCGGCGCACCAGGGTCTCCGGTTTGTCCTCCATAATATCATACAGGGAGGGGCGTGTCTGACGGCCGATTTCCAGCAGGTCCCGGAAGCCCTTTGTAGTGATCAGAGCGGTCTTCGCGCCCTTGCGCTCAATAATCATGTTGGTTGCAACCGTGGTGCCGTGGCCAAAATACTCCAGCTGCTCCACCGGGACCCCGTAGAGCGCCAGAGTTTCTTTTGTCCCGTTTGCAATTGCTTCTGACTGGTCATGCAAAGTGGAGGAAAGCTTATAGGTGTAGTAGGCTCCTGTTTCTGAGTTCAGCAACGTGACATCGGTAAAGGTACCACCTACGTCAATACCGATTCGATACATTGGCTCACACTCCTTTGACCGTTTAAAATTATATGATTCGTCTGAATATATACATACAATACCGATCTATGCTTACAGTATACACCACGAGTTTTGCACATGTCAATATATTTGATTTGGATATCAAACAATAAATTAAACAAAATAACCAAAACAAAACTGGTTATATTGCTGTATTGAATGCGAAAATGTACTATGATATACTTTTTTCGCTGAGCAATATCCTATAACGCAGAACCTCTTAAAGGAAAAAACAGGGGGGAATACGCTGCGCCAGGGTGCCTGATCTGCAAAATGTATGAGATGAAATATTTTTTTACCTAGCGAATACTGCTGTATGGGGGTTTCTTTATGGGCAAAAAAATAAAAAATCGCAGCGAGCTTCTTTCACACGGACACCGGCATTCCCGGCAGACAGTTCTTGATATTACTGACGCCGCGCTGGAAGAACTGGATGCCTACGGGCGGATTCGCTCCTTTTTAAAATGTGAGGGAAATCTGCTGAGGATTGGAGATCGCTGTTGGGATCTGGACCGCAAGCGAAACGTCTATCTCATCGGTGCGGGAAAGGCGTGCAACGCCATGGCCATGGCGGTGGAGGATGCGCTGGGCGAGCGCCTGACCGATGGGATCGCGGTGGTCAAAATTCTGGAGCCCGGGGACCGGTTTGTGCGTACCAGGGTTCGGATTGGCGGACATCCGATTCCCAACCAGGCCGGCTACGAGGCCTGCCTGGAGATTTTGGACCTCATTGACCGGGCTGGACCGGAGGATCTATTCCTGTGCGTGATGAGTGGAGGCTCATCGGCACTGATGAGCTGTCCGGTGGACGGAATTTCCCTAGAGGATGAGCAAAAGACCACGGATATTCTGCTGAAATCCGGCGCTGGAATCCTGGAGATCAACGCGGTGCGCCGCCACATCTCCCGCATGAACGGAGGCAGGATGGCCCAGCGGATTGCGGACCGGGGAGCGGAACTCATCGGCTTCAACATCAGCGATTCCGTGTCCAATCCGCCCACCAGGGACATTTCCATACCTTGGGAGCACTACTACGGCACGCCCATGGGCCCGGACCAGACCACCCTTCAGGACGCTCTGGCCTGCATCGAAAAGTACAATCTCCACAGCCGCCTGCCGGCGTCCGTAACCCGGTATCTCGCCTCCTGTGGCCCTGCCGGCGAGACACCCAAGGCCTTTCCCCAAAATACATACTATCAAATCAACACCTTGCCGGACAGCGCTGCGGCCGCACAGCGCGCAGCGGAACAGCTGGGCCTGCGCGCGGTGGTGCTCTCTACCTTCATCGAGGGAGAGGCCAAGGATATGGGGACGCTCATGGCCTCCATCGCCAGAGAAATACAGGCCTATCACCGCCCGGTGCCGCCCCCCTGCGCCCTCATATCCGTAGGGGAGTCGGTCACCACCATTTCGGAGGACTGTGTTATTACCGGGCACGGCGGACCGTCCCAGGAGATGGCGCTCAGCTTTGCGGTGTCCGCCACAAAAACCAGGGGTGCCTGTCTGCTCTCCATTGATACCGAGGGGACGGACGGCACCACCGTATGCGCGGGCGGCATCACCGATTCCGACAGCCTAGCGGATATGGAGAGAGCCGGCGTGGACATCTACGGCGCTCTGCGGGGGCATGCCAGCTTTGAGGCGCTCTCCGCTGCGGGCTGCGTAGTCATGACCGGTAATACCGGCACCAACCTGTGTGATCTGAATATTATGTATGTACCCGTTCCAGAGAAGGAAGAGGAGAAATGATGATGAATACTGTAATTCAGAAAATTTCCGCCCGTCAGGTACTGGACTGCAAAGCGAGACCCATGCTGGAGGTGGACGTGTTTACGCAGGACGGCAGCATGGGCCGGGGCGCCGCGCCCACCGGAACCTCGGTAGGAGCCCACGAGGCATTTGTCCTCCGGGACTATGATGTAAACGAGTTTAACGGCTTGAGTGTCCACAAGGCCGTAAATACAGTGGAAACGGTCATTGCTCCGGCACTGCTTGGAATGGATGCAGCCGATCAGCGGGCAATTGACCAGCGTATGCTGGAACTGGACGGAACGGAGAACAAAGAGCGACTGGGCGGCAACTCCATTTACAGCGTCTCCATTGCCTGCCTGCGCGCTGCGGCTGCTGCCCACAAGATGCCGGTGTACCGCTATCTTCGGGGCGGAGTGCTGACCAACATCCCCCTGCCTACCTTCAATGTAATTAACGGCGGACGTTATCCCCAGCTGACTCAGCCCTTTAACGAATTCATGCTGGCCCCCTGGAAGGCCGACTCGGTGGAGGAGGCCGTGGAACTGGCGGTGAAGGTCTATCAACGCCTGGAACAGGTGATTAGCCGGTATTTGGGAGGCAAAAAGCCCTTCCTGGGCGGGTCCTACGGCTGGGCAGCTCCCAGCGATGATCCCGATGTTGTCCTGCAACTGATGGCTCAGGCAGTGGAGGAGTGCGGCTGCGCGGATAAAATGGCCTACTGCTTGGATTGCGCCTCCAGCGAAATGTACGACAGACACACGGACACCTATCTCTACGGCTCCCGCCGGGTCTCTCGAGAGGAGCTGATCGACCACGCCGCCGAGCTGATTCGGAAGTATCCCATCTTGTTCATTGAGGATCTGCTGGCAGAGGACGATTGGGATGGATTTGTTCAGGCCCATCAGAAGCTGAAGGGGGTCAAGCTGATTGGCGACGATTTCATTGTGACCAACCGCCGGCGGCTCCAGAAGGCCTATGAGCGCCATGCGCTGGACGGATTTATCCTAAAACCCAACCAGGTGGGCACCATCACTGAGGCCCTGGATACTCACGCCTACGCCCAGAGCAAAGGTCTGCTTACCATCCCCTCCGGCCGTTCCGGCGGGGCTGTGGGCGATATTGTGGCCGACTTGGCGCTGGCCCTGGAGGCGCCCATTTCCAAAAATGGGGCACCCAAGTCCGGAGAGCGGCTGGACAAAATCAACTCCCTGCTCCGCGCCAGTAGCGACAACCCTGCCAGCCATCTGTGGAATCTGACGGAGGTATTCTATCCGCTCTGCCTCCAACACGCTTAAAATGCACAGAACTGTTAAAAAGTTCGCCGCAACCTCGGACTCTCTTGTCAAAAACGATAAAATACGCTATAATTAAGCTATCATTTCTAGCAGAGACGGTGTTTGCGGCTGATCAGGAAAGTGACGCTACATCAGGAAGGATAGGGTTCTATGACAGATTTCCAACAGCAGATCCGAAATGCGTATGAGCATTTGACCAACATCCAGCGGACCATCGCAGATTACTTTCTGGAACATCTGGATACGATTCCGTTTAAAAGGCTGGAGGAGTTGGCAGATCTGATTGGGGTCAGCACCACCTCCGTGATTCGATTTACCCGCAGCATCGGCTATCAGGGCTACGGCGATATGCAACAGGAACTGCAGCAAAGTATTTTGGGAAAAGCCAGCTTACCGGAACGGCTCAAAAGCTCCATACAGGCGGAAGGGGATAACCACCTGCTCCTGCGTACATTTCAGACGGATGTCGATAATATTCAAGAGACCTTGTCTGTCTTATCTGAAACGGTTTTGTCGGAAGCGGTATCCTCTATTGTTCAGGCAAGAAATGTCTATATCATCGGAATTCGCGGCAACTTTTCTGTGGCTCACTATTTGGGGTACCGCTTGGGACAGATCAAGCCGGGAGTACATTTGGTGGACGGGATTTCCATGGCCTATCCCGAGCAGGTCATAGGAATCCAGCCTGAGGATATCTGCATTGCATTTTTGACTCCCCGCTATTCAAAAATGACGGCCAATTTGGTTTCGTGGATCAAACGAAAAGGAATTAAAGTCATTTTGTTTACCAAAGCGGGAAACAAGGAGATTCACCCGTATGGAGATATCATTTTACCTTGTCAGACAACAGGTGTATCGTATAAGAGCTCATTGACGGCCTTGTTTTGTGTCTGCAATTATCTTTTAGCGGCAGTTGCACTGCAGGATCATGATCATGCAATGGATACTTTGGCGAATACAGAGGAATTACTGGGTCAAGGATTTTTCTTGGGTATTTAAAATTAAAGGGAAATAGCCTCGGAAAACCTTTCTATGGACTGGTTTTCCTATAACCGGGAACGGGCACAGGAGGAGCAATAAAAATATCTTAAGCTCTCCAGAAATAGAGGCTCCCTATGTTTGACCCACACGCCGACCCACACGGAGAAAGGACTGTACGGAGCCAAGGAGCAAAGAGTGCCGCCGACCTCATCCTTTTGGAGAAAAAGGGCCGGAAAGCGTTGGAATATAAAGACTGGAAGGCTCCCAATCAGTTGGTAAGGAGCAGATCCAGCAGTACGGATATACTGTGGACACTGTGCGGCAGACGATCCAGAAAAACTTTGCGGCAAAAGGATTATCCTGCGTTTCCAATGGCGAGAAGTGTCCTTTATAGGCTGTGGCAGCGAAGAAGATTTCTCTAATATGTGGGCCATTTTGATGGCATTGCTTCGGACAGACGGATAGATTGGTTTCCCAAGTTCGCGGCTTCCTGCACTTGGTATGATGATGACGGTACGCAGGAAGATGTGCTGTCTCAGGCAGGGAAAGTGTCTGGATACTGCGGGGCACCACAGTAGGATAAATAAAAAACAACGCTTTTTTATCTGTCAAATGAAGGCATCAGCATTTTTGAAAATGTCTGCAAGATTGGTCTTCCCTTGCCCGGTCAGCTCAAAAATCTTTTAGAAAAATTTAAAGACATCAAAAATCAGGCGGAGTAACTAAGGAATAATGCCCTGGTCCCCTTGAAAACACAAACGGCTGGCCGGAATCCCGGGCAGCCGTTTTTTCTGTAAGACCCAATGGTCAAAGTTTCTTCCCACACTTAGGACATACTGGTGCAGTTCATCTGCATCGGCTCTTTTGGTTTCTTTATCCGAGATTGTTCTGCTCCTCCCTCCATCTCTCATTCATTATCGGAAAGACACTCTCCCGACAACGACAGCAGATCACGGAAAGGGATCTGCTCTCCGCCTTCCAGAATCACGACCTCCCTATAAGCATCAATTTTGCGGACCGCCCCGGTGGCAACCAAGTAATCTCCACCCTCTTTTTTCCCGTCTGGCTGGAACCAGGTCACCGTTACCTCTGGATGCTGATCCAGCAGCCCGGCCAGCACCCGGAGCTGCCCGTTCAGTTCTGCCTGGACGCCCTCGTCCAACTCTTTTTGCGGCTGGGTCAACCGCCCCGCCTCCTGAAGGACCGCATCGTAGCCACTCAAGGCTGCAAAGGGAGAAAACTGCGCCGCCCGATCATGGCGGGACATCTGAGGGTGGCCCGCGGAGACATGGTGGGGCAAGAAGAGCATATCGTCGTATTTTCCGCTCATGCCTGGTGCCCCCCGATTTTCTGATTCCGCTCGCGGCTGGTGGCGCCGTCCTCCAGCGCAGTCCCCTTCAAAATGGCGTTCTTACCGAATTTCCTCTTGATATCCAGCACGGTGCTCTGAATCTTTTTCTCCCGCACCTGCTCTGCCTCCTCCCGGCGTTTCTCCTCCTGCATGATCTCATAGTCCACAAACAGGTCCATCTGCTCACAGGCGTCTGCTTCCGGCACCTCCCGCTCCGACATCACATGGTTGGCCGTGATATTGAGTCGGCGAATCAGCAGTCCCGGGTCCACGATCCTGTGAAAAAGCGCGTCGGCGGCATCCTGGATCTTTCGCGTGGATGATGTGTATTTTCCGATGTTTTCTGTCCCATGACTGTGCTTCGGCACAAATCTGCCGTATCGATCCTTCTTAATCTCGCCCTGATACCGACTGAGGCGTTCCGGATCTTGGATGTTCTCAATATCATATCCCACGGTCAGAGTCAGCTGATCCGTTGCAAGCCCCTTTTCCACCAGCTCCAGGGCCAGCGCATCCGCCATCTCACGTATCACGATGCGGGCTTTCTCAGCACTGTATGGGCATTGGAGGACCTGACCTGATCCAATGCTGTTGGATTCCGGCCGATAGGCTTTGATGTCTGATATCGTGCAGGGCTCCCACCCCCAGGCGTGATCGATCAGCAGCTCTGCATTGATCCCGAACAGCTTATAGAGCAGGTCTTCATTGTGCAGGTCACCCGGGCCGCCGAGAGAGCAGCGCGCGATGTCCCCCATCGTATAAATGCCGTGCTCCGCCAGCCTTTTCGCATACCCCGGCCCCACCCGCCAAAAATCTGTAATAGGGCGATGGGACCACAGGAGCTGCCGGTAGCTCAGCTCATTCAGCCTCGCAATGCGGACGCCGTCCTTGTCCGGTCGGATATGTTTGGAGACGATGTCCAGCGCAACTTTGCAGAGGTAGAGGTTGGGACCGATCCCTGCGGTGGCAGTGATCCCAGTGGTGTCAAGCACATCTTTGACTACACGCTTTGCAAACTCCCACGGTGCAAGTCCGGTGGGCTGAAGATAGGGCGCGATGTCCATGAACACCTCGTCGATGGAATAGGGGTGGATGTCTTCCGGCGCCACATGGCGGAGGTACACCTGATATATGCGGGCGCTCCACTCCATGTAACGGGCCATGCGCGGCGGGGCCACGATATAATCCAGCTCCAGCGCAGGGTCGGCTCTCAGCTCCAGATCATTACTGGAGGCACCGGAAAAGACGTGGCCGGGAGCCTGCTGCCGACGCTGAGCGTTGATCTCCCGGACCTTCTGGATTACTTCAAAGAGCCGGGCCCGTCCCGGTATCCCATGCGCTTTTAAGGCCGGCGTGACAGCCAGACAGATCGTTTTCTCTGTGCGGGTCAGATCTGCCACCACAAGGTTGGTGGTCATGGGGTCCAGCCTCCGCTCCACGCACTCCACCGAGGCGTAGAAGCTCTTCAGATCCACCGCGAGATATGTTCTTGCTTCCATAATTCTGTCCCCCTTTTCTGATAGTCTATCCTAGCATTTTGATTATATCACTGGGGTGGCAGCCACAACACAGTTTTGCAAAATAAAACTACACAGGCATATAATGCACAGCATCCACACAATGGCTGCTACGGTTGACATTGTAGTAATTTTTCCTTAATGTTTGGGTTGATCTCTCTGGCGTAACACAACCAGAAATTGTTTGTCGGAGCTGACTTGGCAATGTGACTTCAAAAGTCTTTCAACCCCTGAAGTAATAAGAATAGAAGAGCCGGCGTGTTATTTCGCGGAGAAATAACACGCCGGCTCTTCTTATACTCTTGCCGCTTTTAGGTGACTTGCACCCTTTACCAAATTTATAAGGTGACATTAGTGTGCGGCCCATTTTCAGCCACAAAAGCATCCACCTGTTCCATATAGTCCACCAGAACCGCTTCCAGTGATGGCTGATCAGTCACCCAAGTTTCGTCATTCCAAGCCAGCTCAAGCGCCACATCTTCAATGGTAGTCTGATCATCTTCTGTGAGTGCTATCTGCTCACGGGCTCCGAGCATGCTCTGTATTTCTCCCTCATAAGTCAGCCGGTAACCGGTCAGCACACGGTTCTCAAAACGCAGTTCAACAGGAACCCCCTCATGAACAAACTTCGGATACACGATCTCTAAATCGCCGGAGGAAGCCGAGGCACAGGCCAGATATCCTGTATCATTGGAAATCTTTATAATGTGGCTGTCCACTGCGCTGTCTCCATTGTCCAAATAGTTCTGATAATCCGCTTCCTGTACGAGATCAATATATAGGCCATCGTAATATGGCCCCGACGGGGACACACTTGAAGATTCAGGAACGGTCATTTGGACCATTCGGATAAACATGGCTGTCATCAAGGCTATTGCTATGATCATAAACGAGATAAACGAGGCCATAGCTCCCCATAAAATTTTTCTTTTCATACGTTGCTCCCTGTTCTTTTAGATAAATTGATTTGCAGCTGGTGGCCGAAATTATAGCACAGATAGGAAAAGCTGTCCAGTCAAACCCGACTATTTATCTGCACAGGCAAAGTGGAAGGAGAGATACTGAAAGAGTCAGACGCTAAAACTGCAAGGCTTTTGGAGTCTCCAGTAGAGAGAAAATACGGCTCAATTTGTTTTGCGCCGTAAAAAGCGCAGAAATCTGGGCAACTGCTTGGTCACACCTCCAGCTTTCCGTGGTTCGTCTTTTTCGTAGTCGAAATCATCAGGGCAGTCTGTGAGGATATGGGTCATCCAGGAAAGCGTTTGATAGTCAAAACCAGTTTGTTTGATTTGTTCATATTCAGATTTGGTATATATGCACTCGTACACAAAGGCAAGGCTTAAAGGCTCAACAAAGCCTCCCAGTGTGACCGAATAGACCGGCTCTGGTGGATCGTACATCCAGACATAGCGCCACTCATCTGTGATATCTTCTTTGTCAATCCATTCCAATATTTCAATATGATAGCACGGTTGCTCCGGAAAGAACATTCCCTCAGACACAAACTCCCCTCCGGTATCTTGTTTTATATTGCTATCATACACTGGAATCACCTCTTGTCAAGGCAAAAGAAATAAAAGGGCTGGAATATCGGTAGTCCAGTCGGGTAAGAACGCTTTGAGTGCTGGGGGCATAGACGTTCATGTCCACTCTAAACTGCATTCCTAGGAAATGGCCCCACACCGTCCAAAACGATATGGGGCCATCTTTGTGAAAACTTATTCGATTGCGTTGTCCTGGCAGAAATTCATAAAAATCTGCGCCACCTGAGCGCGGGTTGCAGCTCCGTCTGGGTCGAGCATCCCGTCTCCAGTACCAGAAATCAGGCCAGCATTTACTGCCCACTGTACAGCCTCCAATGCCCAGCCGGAGATGGATGCGGAATCACTGAATTCCTGAATGGCCATACCACCCTGGTGGGGAGCATATCCTGCCACCTGGGCATAGTGATAGAGAATCAGAGCCAGCTGCTCTCGGGTCAGAGGGGCGTTGGGGCCGAACATTTCCTTTCCCATACCTGAAACCACACCGTTGGCAGTTGCCCAAGACACCGCATCGGCGTACCAGTCGCCGCGGTTCACATCGACAAAGTCATTGGAAGCAGATACAGTAGGCCCCCCCGCCAGGGCATACAGGATCTGGACCGCCTGGGCCCGGGATAGAATCGCATTTGGGGCAAACTGTCTGTCGGACACCCCGGTCATTAGACCACGCTGGGTCACATACTGGACTGCATCGTAATACCACGCCCCCTGAGCCACATCGTAGAACACATTAGAGGTACTGGGCATCTCCACTCGCACAAAGTGAGCGTCAATGCTGACGCGGCCGTCAGGCATGATAAAGGTGTAGGTATTCTCGTTCCGCTGGGTGAGAGCAAGTTCAGTTCCGCCCTCGTTAAGCACGACAATCCGGTCCAGTTCATAACCACTATCCGAGTCCACTGTGATGGCCACACGAGTGCCAACAGATGCACTGGTGGGCCGCACGGACACATTACCGCCTCGGGTGATCACGTCCACGTCGATACGATAGCTGGGATCGCTGGAAGAATCGCTACCAGAGAGATGATCATCATCTGTAGGTCTGTCAATGTAGACCCAGTGAGCATAAACTGTGGTTTCCTTGGTAAAGACGGTACTCGTTGTAATCTGTACACCGCCGGTAGGCTCAGTAAACCAGCCGTCAAACCGATAATTCCCGTCTCGAGAGGCAGTGGGCAAAGTATCCAGTGTTCCGTCCGTCCCGGTCTCCATGGACGTCTGGGAGGCTGTACCGCCATTTCCATTGAAAATAATTGTGTAGGTTTCAGGTGGGGACGGGACAATCGGCCTCAGATTTATCAGGGATTGGTCTATGTCCGCTGACACTTCCTTATTGCCAGAGGTAATCAGACTGTATTCTTCTGTTTCCGATTGAATAGCTTCGGGAATATTTTGTGTATATGATTGTTCCTTCACCAAGGGAACATTGTAAAATGCAATCTGCCTCGCCGGGGTCTCGCAGCCGGAAAATTCAGTGAGAGTAATATCCATGGTGCCATTGTCTGTTGCTACGTATTTGATCGTGTATAGGTCTTCCAAATCCGTAATATACTTTGTTTCACCCTTTACAGATAGGCCGAACTCATTGGAACTTTGAGTGACGACATCATTTTCGATTGAACCGCATAAATCACCATTCTGATTGTAAACAAATACATCGACAGGACAGGCAATTTTTGCGTTGGTTGTCGGCCAGACAAGGAGCTTCCAAACTTCGTCCTTAAAGGTGGTTTCCATCTCCTCAAAAATCATTTTTACAATGTCATTAAAAAGGAAGTCTGCCACTTGATTTGCTGAGTTCCCCCACACTTCATTGTATTGTTCTTTAAGTTCCGCTTCCACGAGTGAATATGCGGCAGTAAGCGTCAAGTAAAGTGACGGGTAGACAGACATGAGAGAATAGTGGTGGAACGTTTTGAGACGTTCCGGCACTATTAACTATTAGGCGGTGTATCCGGATGACGAGCAATGAACTGAAGCACCAGGCAAAGGTTCAGAAATGGGGATTGGCAATACAGGACTGCCGGAGCAGCGGGCTGTCAGTGCGGGAGTGGTGCCGCCAGCGGGGCATCACGCCAACAACATATTACCGATGGGAAAGAGAGGTTCTGTCCGGTATAGGTAGGAAAGACGCCGAGGGACGTTCTGGGGGCACATTTGTAGAACTGCCAGCACCGCAACCATTGCGAAATAATTCGGAACGTACCGCTACACTCAACATCGGGAGTAGCAGCATTGATCTGTATCAGGAAATGGGGCCGGAATTGCTGCGGACTCTGGTGGAGCTGCTGAGACAATGCTGAACGATTTTACCGGAGCAGACAAGGTCTACATCGCCTGTGGATATACAGATCTGCGCAAAGGGATCGATGGTTTGGCCACGATGGTACAGCAGCAGTTTGAACTGGACCCATTCACCAACACACTGTTTCTGTTCTGCGGGCGAAAGCGGGACCGAATAAAAGGGCTGTACTGGGAACGGGATGGCTTCATCCTCCTCTACAAGAGGCTGGAGCAGGGAGCGTACCAGTGGCCGAGGTCCGAAGTTGAGGTGAAGATGCTGACGCCGCAGCAGTACCGCTGGCTGATGGAAGGGCTGAAGATCGAACAGCCCAAAGCGCACAAAGCAGTGACTGGCCTGAGTATGGTATAGCATTGAAAATTGGATGCTATTTTCTCGCAAACCATTGAAAGAACTGGTATTTCAAGGGTTTTTATGTTATAATAAAGATATGAAAAACGAAGTGAACATTACCACAAGCAGCACAGAAATGATGACCATTTCCCGTGCGGAATATGAGTCTCTAAAGGCGGAACGAGACGAACTGAACCAGAAGCTGGACTGGCTGATGGAACAGGTGCGTCTTGCCAAAAAGAAGGTCTATGGGACATCCTCCGAGCAGACGAAGGAGGAGTTGGTTGGCCAGCTGAGTTTCATGTTTGATGAGACGGAAGCATGGCTGTCTACCAGGAGGACTGCCACGAGGGAAACCAGGGTTGCCGCTCATACCCGGCAGAAGCGATCCTCCCGTGTGGAGGAGGTTCTGCCTGAGAACATCCCTGTTGAGGTGGTGGAGCACCGCGTCCCGGAGTCTGAACGTAACTGTCCTGAATGCGGTACGCTCATGACAGAGATTGGGACCGAGGTGCGCCGTACTCTGGTAATGGTCCCTGCCCAGGTGAAGATCCGGGAAGATGTTTATTTTACATACGCCTGCCAGAACTGCAAGCAGACAGGGACGGAAACACCTATCCTGAAAGCCCCCAAAGAGCCTCCCCTGATTTCGGGCAGCTATGCCTCCCCGGAGGCTGTGGCCCATATCATGGTGCAGAAGTTTGTGATGTACGCTCCGCTGTACCGGCAGGAACAGGAATGGAATCGTGCTGGGGTGATGCTCTCCCGGCAGACGATGAGCAACTGGGTGCTGCGGGTGGCGGAGGACTGGCTGCGGCCCATCTATGACCACTTGCACCGGCAGTTGCTTCAGCGCGAGGTTCTCCATGCGGATGAAACAACCTTGCAGGTGCTGAAGTTGGAAGGGCAGACAGCCAGGAGCAAGTGCTATATGTGGCTGTACCGGACTGGCGGAGACGCCGAGCATCCCATAGTTCTGTATGAGTACCAGCAGAACCGGAAGGCGGAGAATGCCGAAGCATTCCTCAAGGGCTTTACGGGCTGGCTCCATGCGGATGGGTATTCCGGCTACCACCGATTGCCGGAGAACATCCGGGTGGTTGGCTGCTGGGCGCATCTGCGGCGAAAGTTTGACGAGGCGGTGAACGCCTTGCCAAAAGAGCAGCAGGTTGGCTGCACGGCGTTGGAGGGACTGCAATACTGTAATATTCTTTTCGCCATTGAAAAGGAACTAGCGGATCTGCCGCCGGAAGAACGTTATATCCAGCGTCGAATTAAATAAAAATGACTCTCAATTATTGGAAGTCAATTTATTAAACCAATTAAAGCTTGCAAAACGTGTAAATCTTTTTGATTATTCTTTAGAAGAATTACAAGCCGTTCATGAGTATTGGCGGTCAATGAATCGTTACTCAAAACAAGTTTTGAATAAAGAGAAAGTGGCTTAATATGGCAAATATAGTCAATTTTACTGACAAACAGTTTGAGAATCGCTTAAATGATAATTTAGAAGAATTGGTTCAAGTAAAAAAGCGGTTGAATCGCCAACCGCTTTTTTACTTGGTGGGCAATCAGGGTCAGGGAAAACCAGTTTGCGAAGAAGATGATTGAGCAGGCAGGAACAAAGTGATAAATTCAAATTGTGAGGGAAAATACAGATGAATCAAGGAAGAATTATTGTGATTACAGGCTCACCGGGGACAGGAAAAACAACAACTGCGTCAATTGTCGCAAAGGAATCAGATATGGATAAATCAGTGCATATGCACACCGATGACTTTTTTCATTACTTAAGCAAAGGCGCAATACCACCACATTTGCCAGAATCCAACAAGCAAAATCTGGTTGTCATTGAAGCCTTTTTAGAAGCTGCAAAGCGATATGCTCGTGGCGGATATGATGTAATTGTAGATGGGATTGTCGGGCCATGGTTTTTGGAGCCATGGAAAGCTCTTGCCCAAGAAGATTACGAGGTACACTATATTGTATTAAGAGCGAGTAAAAAAGAAACTATGAAGCGAGCTGTGGAACGCTCAAAATTAGATAGAAAAACAAATATTGAATTAGTGGAAACAATGTGGGAGCAATTTTCCGGTTTGGGGATATATGAATCAAATGTCATAGACACAACTACATTCACAATTAAAGATACGGTTTCCGCAATAAAAGAAAGAGTTGCATGTGGGACGTCTTTACTATCTTAGACATTCCCATTTGTCAGGAAGATAGCAAAGCCAGCCGAGCCAGTCAACGGTCAAGATGAACGGCGCATTTCATGCGCCGCCGTTGACAGTCACGCCCGTCTTTGCTAAAAAGTAATCAAGGCGGGAAAGCCCTAAAATGGCTTCCCGCCCATTTCAATTTTTAGAAAAGAAACGCTCCAAAATCAGAAAGAGAGCGTCCAAGCACTTTGAGGGATTGGCCGCCTTGTCCACCCATTCAGCGGGACAGCGGGCGGAGGTCAAGGCCGGGTGTAAACCCGTTCATTTCAGCTTAGAAACCCTTCATAAAACGGGCTTATTTAGCGATATAAGGCTTTATAATAGAGAAGGAGTGAAACTTCTATTCAAGTTTAGAAACGCCTTCCATTAGTCCGAAAGAGACCTTAGAAAGAGAATTAAATCGTAAAGTATCAGGGAAAGAAATTCAACCGACTTTGGAGAGAATAGAGCAAAAAATGGTTCAAAATCAACACCAAGAAACCCCTGAATTTAAAGCAATTCAACAAAAATTGGAAAGCTTGCAGCTACCTACACCACCAATACCCAAAACACCTAAACTTCCAGGACTTTAAACCTTAAAAAAGGAAAAGAGTAGTTACCAAAAAACGGTAACTACTCTTTTTTTATAAAAACCTTTCCTCATGTTTGAAAAGCTGATCGAGAAATAAAGCACACAACGGTATTCTTTCTTTTTTCAGTTGGTACATTTTGCAGTCTGTAACGTGTCATTTACTGTTTGTTACCTTAACACAACAGGAAGTATGCTAAAACGTGAGGGTGGAACTATCACCCAAGCAGAAAAGGAAAGATTCGGACAGTCAAAAATGATTCGATATGTTTCAGGAATTGACCAGATGATCTATCCGATTGCATTCATCAAAAATAAAATACCGATGGCGAAGCGATCAATCGTTTGTAGTTATACAAAAGAAGGTCGTGCTCTGATTCATACAGAACTTAACCTTAATCAGTATGTTCTGAAAGGACTGAGAGAAAAAATATCCGTTGGTCATAGCACAGAATACCATGACAGTAAAATATCTTTATTTTCTGCTCAAAAGGGAAAATGTGCAATCAGTGGAGAAGAATTCGCAGATGCGGAACATGTAGCTGTATGGCTCAAAGTACCAGGATCACTTGGTGGATTTGAAAGATATAAAAACATGGTTCTGATTCACAAAAAATATCTGATTCTGTTACAAGAACTGCCCCAAGCAGCAATAAAAGACCTGATAAAAACACTCAATATCACAAAAAAGATGCTCGTGAAAATCAATAGTCTGCGAGAGCAGGCGAACCTGTCAGCAATAATATAAAACTTAAATTTGGTGACTGATTAAATGTCTTGTGAAGACAATCGATGGAGCGCCGGATGCGGTGAAAGTCGCATGTCCGGTGTGAAGTGGGGGAAAAGGTGGAGATAATATCAAAACCTTACCTATCACTATAAGCAGAAACCCTGCTCTATACGGCACTAATCGGATATATCTACTATGAGGCCCCGGCAAATGAACAGAATTTTGCCACACTGGTAGAAATGCTGAACGCAATGGAGGTCCGTGAGGATGATGAATCGTTCAAAAATGCCGTTGACCTTCTCTTTGACGCCCTGGAACAAAAAGACCCGGATCATTTTGCCCTGCGTCAATATAAGAAATATAAGCTCGCTGCCGGAAAAACAGCGAAGTCGATCCTTATTTCCTGTGCTTCCAGGCTGGCTCCTTTTGACATTAAAGAAGTCAGGGAAATTACCATGTATGACGAACTGGATCTGGATATGCTGGGAGATGAACGGACTGCTCTTTTCCTTATTATGAGTGATACGGACGGAACCTTTGCATTTTTGATCAGTCTGATCTATTCCATTTTGTTTAACCGCTTGTGTGAGCGGGCGGATGATGTATATGGTGGAAGGCTTCCCATCCATGTACGCTGCCTGATCGACGAGGCGGCAAATATCGGGCAGATCCCGAACCTGGAGCGTCTTATGGCGACCATCCGAAGCCGTGAGATTTCTGCCTGTCTGGTGCTGCAGGCTCAGAGCCAGCTCAAAGCCCTGTATAAAGACAACATGGACACCATCATCGGTAACTGTGACGCCTCCCTTTTCTTAGGAGGCAAAGAAGAAACCACCTTAAAAAGCTGGAACTCCCTATTGGGGAAAGAGACCATCGACCTGTATAACACCAGTGTCACAAAGGGCAATCAGGAATCCCACGGACAAAATTTTCAAAAGCTGGGAAAGGATCTGATGTCGGTGGATGAACTGGCAGTCATGGACGGGGGTAAATGTCTGTTGCAGATCAGGGGTGTGCGGCCGTTCCTCTCCTGGAAATACGATATAACCAAACACCCAAATTACAAACTGCTTTCCGATTTTAATGAGAAGAACGCTTTTAATATCGAAAAGTTTCTTTCTACCCGGATGCCGATGCGTCCCGGTGAACGATACCGCAATTATGAAGTCACAGCCGAAGATCTGGTTTCCCAGACTTTATAAAGTTGTTCCTGCCTGTCAAAGCATGACGCCCTGGCAGGCTTTGTTTTTGTCACGATGAAAGGAGGATTTTTTGAGGATTCGTGATTCTCCCTGAAAAGTAAATAACCGCAGGATTTTTCCTGCCCCATGCCGCCGTGCTGTTTGAAACAGATTTTTTCTAAAAACAGTGCGGCGGCTTTTTTTGTTTCCGGCCTGATACGGCCATATCACAAATTAAAATTTCTGAAATTAAAGGAGGAACTATATGGCATTTTTTGCAAGCGCGATTGATACTTTGAAGATCCTTGTGATCGCCCTGGGCGCAGGTCTGGGCGCATGGGGTGTTGTAAACCTTCTCGAAGGTTACGGAAATGATAACCCAGGTGCAAAATCCCAGGGGATCAAGCAGCTTATGGCAGGCGGAGGTATCGCTCTGGTTGGTGCAACGCTGATTCCGCTGCTTTCCGGTCTGTTCGGTTAAGGGCTGACTTATGGGCAGTCTGTTTGAATGGATAACAGACTGGATTAAAGAGGGCCTGATCGATGCAATTACCGGACAGTACACCAGCATTTTCAACTCCGTCAACAACCAGGTTGCGGATGTGGCAAATCAGGTAGGACAGACCCCGCAGGGCTGGAATGGCGGCGTGTTTTCCATGATCCAAAATCTTTCGGAAACCGTCGTCATTCCCATTGCGGGCATGATCCTGACCTTTGTTCTGGTGTATGAACTGATCCAGATGATTCTCGAAAAGAACAACATGCACGAATTCGATACATTCAACATCTTCAAGTGGATTTTCAAGACTTTTGTTGCCACTTACCTGCTCACCAACTGTTTTACGATTGTGATGGCGGTCTTTGATGTGGCCCAAAATGTGGTGTCGCAAAGTGCCGGTGTCATAAACGGGAACCTGGATGTGCAGGCGGCGTTGTCTGATCTGGAAACCCAGCTTGAAGCAATGGGAATGTGGGAACTGATTGGACTATGGCTGGAAACCAACATCATCAATCTGTGTATGTGGGTACTGTCCATCGTGATCTTTGTCATTGTATATGGCCGTATGATCGAGATTTATTTAACCGTGAGCCTTGCACCGATCCCGTTTTCCACAATGGCAAACCGGGAATGGGGACAAATGGGAACCGGGTATCTGCGTTCCCTTTTTGCCCTGGGCTTTCAGGGTTTTTTGATCCTGATCTGTGTTGCCATTTACGCAGTGCTGGTCCAGTCTATCCCATCGTCCGGCGACGTGCACGGCGCGATCTGGGGAACGGCGGGTTATACGGTGCTGCTGGCCTTTGCCCTGTTTAAGACAGGTTCGTTATCCAAATCCATATTTAATGCAAGATAGCATGAACAAAACCAATTCTAAAAAGGAGGATTTTATATATGAGTAAAACCAATACAGAAAAAATGGCACCGGAGACACAGACGCCGGAAATGGCAAACGGCATGAAGCTGGATGTCCGTGTGCGTCCGATCGCCCCAATGGGAAACCTGCTGGCGTTTGCCAATGTTACGATTGGCGGATGCTTTAAGATTGACGGCTTCCGTATCTGTTCCAGTGAAAAGGGGCTGTATGTCAATATGCCCGCAACCCAGGATAAGGGAGGCAACTGGAAAGATGTCTGCTGGCCGGTTACGGCAGAGTTCCGCAAGCAGCTCAACGATGCCCTGATCGATGGGTACGGGCAGGCTATTGAAAATTTGCAGGCGACTCTTGAAGCAACAAAGGGAGCTGCGGAAAAGCCTTCCCTGACCGGTGCATTGAAGGAAAATGCCGGTAAGGTCAAAGAACAGCCGGCCAAACCTGCCCCATCTAAGAATGAGCAGGCTCGCTAATGCCGGAAACGAAACAGTACGGCATTATCTATGCCGATCCGCCCTGGCGCTATGACAGGAAACATGGAAGCGGCGTTGCGGAAAACCATTACCCCACAATGAGCATTGAAGAAATCTGTGCCTTGCCGGTATCGGAACTTGCCGCAAAAGACAGCGCCCTCTTTCTGTGGGCGACCTTCCCGCAGCTTAATGAAGCCTTCAGGGTGATCGACGCTTGGGGGTTCAAATATAAAACGCTGGCTTTTCTATGGCTCAAACAGAACCGAAAAGCGGATAGCTGGTTTTATGGCATGGGCTTTTGGACCCGATCCAATGCGGAGGTCTGCCTGCTGGCAACCAGAGGCCGACCGAAACGCCAGTGTGCGAGAATCCATCAGTTTGTGATCTCCCATATTGAGCAGCACAGCAAGAAACCGGACGAGGTGCGGGATAAGATCGTAAAACTCATGGGCGATCAGCCCAGAGTGGAACTGTTTGCAAGACAAAAGACACCCGGCTGGGATGTATGGGGCAATGAAGTGAACTGTACGCTGACTATGCCGGAGCGAAAGGGGTGATTTTAAGTGCCTTATGTACCTGTACCAAAGGATTTAACCAAAGTTAAGACTAAGCTGGCCTTCAATCTGACGAAGCGCCAGCTTATTTGTTTCAGCCTTGCCGGACTTGTCGGCCTTCCGGTGTATTTCTTTACCCGCGGGGCGATCGGCAATTCGGCGGCTGTACTTTTGATGATCGGGCTGATGATGCCCTTTTTCTTCTTCGCCATGTATGAGCGTGACGGACAGCCGGCAGAAAAGATCTTGAAGAACCGGCTCCGTTATAAGCTCTGGCCGAAGGACCGTCCATACAGGACGGATAACCTGTATAAATCTATGTCAAAGAAGGAGGTTACAAAGATTGCCAAAAAACAAGCAGCAAGAAGCTCAGGAAAAGCGTCTGCAAAAAAACATCAGGCAGGCCAAAAAGACTAGAGCCGATGCAAAGCAGGGCAAAACTAAGTCTGCCCGTTCCAAGCCGTCTAAAAAAGGCGGCTTTTTTGCCGGGCTGAAAGCAGATGCCCCGCAGACGGTCCAGCAGAGCATCCCCTACCGTGAAATGTACCGGGATGGAATCTGCCGGCTGACCGATACCCTTTACACCAAAACGGTGCAATTTTTTGATATTAACTATCAGCTTGCACAGGCAGATGATAAAGCACAGATCTTCGAGGGTTACTGCGATTTCTTAAATTACTTCGATGCCTCGATCCATGTGCAGCTTACCTTTATCAACCAGCGGGCCAATATGCAGGATTTTACCAGAAGCATTGACATCCCTCCCCGCGGCGACGAGTATGACGGAATCCGCAGGGAATACGGGGATATGTTAAAGAACCAGTTGCAGAAAGGAAATAACGGTCTCACCAAACGCAAATACATTACCTTTGGGATCGAGGCAGATGACCTGCGTACTGCGAAAATGCGTCTGGAACGCATTGAAACGGATGTGCTGGCAAATTTCAAGACCCTGGGAGTTCAGGCGAGATCCTTAAACGGACTGGAACGTCTGGAACTTCTTCACAGCCAGCTTCACCCGGACGGCCAGGAAAAGTTTCATTTCCAGTGGTCGGATCTGCCTAAGACCGGTCTTTCTACCAAAGACTTCGTTTCCCCATCCGGGCTGTCTTTTTCAAAGGATGGAAAGACATTTCGGGTAGGCGACCATTCCGGTGCTGTCTCCTTTTTGCAGATTCTAGCGCCGGAGCTTACTGACCGGCTTTTAGCGGATCTTCTTGACTTAAACGACGCCGTGACCGTCAACCTGCATATCCAGTCTATCGACCAGGCGCAGGCGATCCGAAACATCAAGCGCAAAATGTCGGACCTGCAGAAAATGACCATTGAGGAACAAAAGAAAGCGGTCCGATCCGGGTATGACATGGACATCATTCCCACCGACCTTGCCACCTATGGAGAGGAAGCCAAAAATCTTTTGCAGGATTTGCAGAGCCGCAATGAGCGCATGTTCCTTGTGACGGTACTGGTGGAAAATATCGCTGCCAAACGCCAAAAGCTGTTCAATGATATTTTTGCCGCTTCGGGTGTGGCACAGAAATACAACTGTGCCTTAAAACGGCTGGATTACCAGCAGGAACAGGGGCTTATGTCCTCGCTTGCTCTTGGTACGAACCAGATTGAAATTGAGCGCGGGCTTACGACCAGCAGCACAGCGATTTTTGTACCGTTTACGACCTGTGAACTGTTCCAGGAGGGCGAGGCGTTGTATTACGGCCTGAACGCCCTTTCCAATAACCTGATCATGGCGAACAGAAAAACGCTGAAAAACCCCAATGGGCTGTTTCTCGGTACCCCAGGAAGCGGTAAATCTTTCTCTGCCAAACGTGAGATCGTCAATGTGTTCCTTCTGACGGAGGACGACATCATTATCGCTGACCCGGAAAATGAGTATGGGCCGCTGGTACAGCAGTTCGGTTCCCAGGGGCAGGTCATTGATATTTCCCCTACTTCCACGAACTACATCAACCCTATGGACATCAATCTGGACTATTCCGATGATGAAAACCCGATCACTTTGAAAAGTGATTTTATCCTGTCGCTGTGTGACCTTATCATCGGCGGCAAAGAAGGGCTTTCCCCCATTGAAAGGACGATCATCGACCGTTGTACCAGACTGGTGTACCGGGAATACCTGCAGGACCCGTGCCCGGAAAATATGCCGATCTTAGGTGATCTTTACGAGCTGCTTTTGAAACAGTCTGAACCGGAGGCGCAGAATATCGCAACGGCGCTGGAAATCTATGTCAATGGTTCCCTTAACGTGTTCAACCACCGTTCCAATATCCAGATGGATAAACACCGGGTACTGTGTTTCCAGCTTAAGTCACTGGGAAAAGCCTTAAAGGAAATCGGGCTTTTAATCATGCAGGATGCGGTGTGGAACCGTGTCACGGCCAATCGCTCCAAACATAAAACAACCTGGTTCTATATCGATGAATTCCATCTTCTTTTGAAAGGGCAGACAGGAAGTTTCAGCGTGGAGATCTGGAAACGCTTCCGTAAATGGGGCGGAATCCCGTCAGGTTTAACGCAGAATGTCAAGGACCTTCTGGCTTCCCGTGAGATCGAAAATATTTTTGAGAACTCGGACTTTATCTATATGCTCAACCAGGCCCAGGGAGACCGTCAGATTTTGGCAAAGCAGTTGGGGATCTCCCCGCACCAACTTTCGTATGTGACCCATTCCGGTCCCGGCGAGGGGCTTTTGTTCTTTGGAAATGTGATCATCCCCTTTGTGGACCACTTCCCAAAGGACACACTCTTGTACAGCGTGCTTACCACAAGACCGGATGAAGTGGCGGGGACCAAAGCGTGAGGCAAAAATTAAAATGGATCGGAGGTGAGAACAATGGCACACGACAGGGAATTTCAAAGGAAGCGCAAAGATACCCGGATGCCGGTGCGTGATTCCCACGGGGAGGATCAGCCGGCAGTCAGGCAGACCGAACAGGATTTTGACCTGCGCAGGGCACGGGACACCCCTTCTTCTGTCACCGGCAAAACACACAGGCAGGACATCCCTGTACAGACGGAATTTTCCCATCTGTCACCGGAAACACCGGAGTCCTTGCTGGAACAGGGCGAAGTGTATGCAACCTCTTTGGATGGCTTTTCAGATCGCTTTGAGATACCGGATGCTGCCGGAACAGAGTCCCCGATACAGGACAACGGACGAAGTAATTTCCGGCAGGAGGCTTTCAGACGTTCTCTTGTAACAAAGAATGCGACAGACCATGATACCGGAAAATATGCTCCTTCTTCCGAAGGCTCAGCCACACCGGACAGCACAGACAGATCCAGTCAGGAACACCGTTACCGGACACATCAGCATGGGAACAAATATCAGCAGCGTTTTCAGGAAGCGGCACAGGCGGAGGAACAGGCAGCGCAGAAGGAAAAGGGTGTGGATAGCGAACCGCCAAAAACATCCAAGCTGGAATTTACTGCGGATGAACTGCCGCCGGAGACAGAGGATAAAAAGCTCACCCATGCAAGGCGGAAGGCCGAACGTACTGCACAAAAAGCAGAGCAGGCACAAAACCGGCTGCCGGCCCGGAAGAAACTGCGCATGGAGACGGTTTCCGACCCGGAGACCGGAAAAGCCAAAAAACACTTAAAATTTGAAAAGGAGGTTAAATCCCAAAAGGCCCATGTAAAAGGACCTGTACCCCTGCGTCCGGTCAAGGCGGGCGCCAATACTGCCATTGGTTACGCCCATAAAAAGATTTATGAGGCAGAGGATGAAAATGTGGGTATCAAGGCAGCCCACCGCTCTGAACTTGTGGGCGAGGCAGGGCTTCGCACGGCATATCACCGGCATAAAACTGCCCCCTACCGAAAGGCAGCGAAATTACAGCAAAAATCAGCAAAGGCCAACGCAAGACTTGCTTACCGGCAGGCTCTTAGCGATCACCCGGAGCTGAAGAAACATGCGATTGCCCGGATATGGCAGAAACAAAAACTGAAAAGGCAGTATGCCAAGGCTGCCCGTGAAGCCGGGAAACAGGCAAAAAATGCCGCAGTCGCAACAGAGAGGGTCAGCGTCGGTATTGTCCATGCGGTCAAACGGCACCCTGTAATCTGCCTTGTCCTCCTGCTTCTCCTTTTGGTAATTTTCCTGATCATGTCCCTGTTTTCCACGTTCTCCAATATCGGGACCGGCGGTTTGGGAAGTCTGGCTGCTTCTACCTATCTTGCAGAGGATCAGGACATCAATCAGGCGGAGCTTACCTATACCGAGTGGGAAACGGATCTGCAAATGGAAATAGACCGGGTGGAATCAGACCGCCCCGGCTATGACGAATACCGGTATAACCTGGGCGCAATCGAGCATGACCCGTATGTGCTGATGGGGTATCTGACTTCTGCTTATCAGGGATTTACTTACGATGAAGTGGAAAGCGTGCTGCGGCAGCTTTTCCAGGAACAATATACCCTGTCCTTTTCAGAAGAAACCGAGATCCGTTACCGCACCGAAACTTCCGTTGACCCGGAAACCGGGGAAGAAACCCAGGAGGAAGTGCCTTATGAATGGCGCATCTTAAATGTCAAGCTCACAGTCACACCTCTGGAAAACCTGGTCGTTTCCCGGATGAACGCAGACCAGAAAGAGATCTGCGAGATTCTGCTGCAGACAAAAGGAAACCGCCAGTATGTCAAAAATGTTTTTGGCACCAACTGGCTCCCTTATGTGACCAGCTACTACGGCTACCGGGTACATCCCATCAGTGGGGAAAAGAACTATCACACCGGTGTGGACATCGGGATGCCGGAGGGCACAGAGATCCTTGCCGGGCATGACGGAACGGTCACCCTTGCGGGAAATGCTGGCGGTTATGGCTTGTGTGTTGCCATTGAAGGCGAAGCATACGAAGGACATACCCTGACGACCAAATACGGGCACTGTTCCCAGATCCTTGTTTCTGTCGGGCAGGAAGTCAAAGCCGGGGATGTGATCGCAAAGGTCGGAAATACCGGAAATTCTACCGGTCCCCACCTGCATTTAGAAGTCCTGGTTGACGGCCAGTATTTGAATCCCCTGTATTTTGCCGATACCGGCGATACCAGCGAACGGCACCTGCCGGAAGTTGGTTCAGGCGGCACAGGAAACTACTTCGATTATGACATTCCACCGGAAGCCCTTGCAGATGAACAGTTTGCCGCAATGATGGCCGAGGCGGAAAAATATCTTGGCTATCCGTATGTATGGGGAGGCGCAAGCCCTTCCACTTCCTTTGACTGTTCCGGCTATGTGTCCTGGGTAATCAACAACTGCGGCGTTGGCTGGAATTTTGGAAGGCTGACCGCGGATGGTCTTTTAGGTGTATGTACGCCGGTATCAAGTGCGGATGCAAAACCGGGCGACCTGATCTTCTTCCAGGGAACCTACAACACCAGCGGCGCAAGCCATGTAGGAATCTATGTGGGAAATGGAATGATGATCCACTGTGGAGACCCGATTTCTTATGCAAACATCAATACAAGCTACTGGCAGCAGCATTTTTATACATTTGGGCGTCTGCCTTAACAGATTGGAGGTAATAAATTGAATCCTAAAATTGAAAAACTGGAAAAGGAAATTGAAAAGACCAAAACAAAGATTGCGGAAATGCAGGCAAAGCTCCATAAGCTGGAGGAACAGAAAACAGAACTGGAAAATACCGATTATGTGGCGGTGGCGCGCAGTTTCAAACTGACGCCCCAGCAGCTTGCGGATTTTTTGAAATCACAGCAGGCAGCCCCTTCGGAAACTGTTTTACCGCAGGAGAAGGAGGATGTGCATGAGGCTTAAAAAACTTTCCCTGCTGCTGGCGCTTACGCTTCTTGTAAGTGTCAGCGCATTACCTGTAACGGCTCATGCCGGCGGTTCCAAAGACACCACACCGCCAACGCTGACTGCTTCCCTGGAGGGCGATGCCCTGAAAATAGAAAGCAGTGACGATCTATCCGGCGTGGAGGCGGTCTTTGTTGATGAAAACCGTATCAACTCCCTCACCGATGGGAAAGCGTCGGTTGCACTAAAAGATTATGCAGGAACAGAAAAACAGGTAAGCATATACGCAAAAGATTATGCCGGCAACCGTTCTGATGTGGTAAAGCTGGATAATCCGTATTACAAAGAACCGGCTCCTGAAAAGAAACCTGCTGCGGCAGCACCCCAGAGTCCGTCCGGTACACAGACAAAACCGCCTAAGGAAGAAAAACCTTCCGGCTCAAACGCTGCAACCCCTTCCGGCGGCGGAAATTCTTCCGGTTCAGATAACAGTACCGGACAGCAGGAAAATACTTCTGCGATCCCGGAAGGTGCATTTACCCCGGAAGGCACCGGAACGGTACAGGACAATATCAGCGGTACGGATGGGGAAAAACAGTTTTACACCATCACTACGGACGCGGGCAATGTCTTTTATCTGGTGATCGACGGGAAACGGGAAGATAACAATGTCTACTTCTTAAACGGCGTCACAGAGTCCGACCTGATGGCGCTTGCAGAAAAGAACAATGGCAGCATGAGCATGATTCCCCAGGAAGAAAGCTGCAACTGCACCGAAAAATGTGAGGCAGGAAAAGTCAATACCGGCTGTCCGGTCTGCAAAAATGACTTGAGTGGCTGCAAAGGAAAAGAAAAGCCGACGGAAACCGAAAAACCGGCTGAACCGGAAAAGCCGAAGAAAGAGACCGGCAGTGTCGGCACGATCCTGTTTATCCTTGCTGCCTTACTTGCGGTCGGCGGGATCGGTTACTATGTAAAAATCGTGCGTCCGAAACAGCAGGTCGAGGACGATGCGGAATTTGAGGATGACGGTTATGGAGAAGGCTTTGACCCGGATGAGGCATACGGGGAACCGGAATATCTTTCCGAGGATGATTTTGACGACAAGGACAGCAAATAAGGCTGTCCTTTTAGATTTTATGAAAGTGAGGATTTTTTCATGGAACATATCATAACCAGGCGCCGCGGCTTTCGCAAGCTGTTGGCGTTTTTGCTTTGTATGGCAAGCATTTTGGGGCTTCTTCCGGCTCAGGCTTTTGCCATGTCTGTCGGACAGACGGCAAGCTCCTGGCTGGGCGACCAGTATGTGGGCTCTGATGGAAACCACTACCGTGCCCCGGCACCTTACACCTATCTTGCCTACCATGCAGACGGAACCATCGACGTACACACCAGTTCCGGGGGCAATGCTTACCGGCATTATATGCTGACGGATTCTGACGGGATCAGCCACCAGGTTTACTGTGTGGAGAGCGGGATTCCTTACCATACTTCGGAAAATACCTATGTTTCGGAAAGCGGGACCAACAGCCAATACCTGAACCTGCTTCCTGCCGAGGCAAGGAGGGGGATCACCCTGACTGCGATCTATGGCTGGAAACCCGGTGCGGCGCTCCCTGTTTCCGGAATCAACGAGGATGACTATAAGATGGCAACCCAGATCATCCTTTGGGAATACCAGCAGCAACTTAGAAGCGATCCGTACAGCCGCCACGGAAACGGCCACGCAGATGCCGACCAGTATTTCAGCGTGATCGCCGGACGACCGGCAGAAAAAGCCTATGACTGGATTCTTGCACAGGTCGCTTCCCATTCCACAGTACCTTCCTTTACTTCTTCTAAGAAAAGCGAAGCACCGGAACTGGAACTGAAATGGGATGTAGAAAAAAAGGTCTATACCCTGACGGTCACAGATACCAACAACTTGAAGATCGATCTGGAGGCTTTGAAAGGCAGCGGCGTTTCTGTGACAAGAAACGGAAATGAATACACCTTTACCAGCAGGCAGATGATGATGGACCCGGTGCTGTTTGAATTCCGAAAGAATATCCCGGTGGCAAATGACATGCTGATCTGGGGCAGACCAGGCTACCAGACCATGATGACCGGCGCCAGCGATCCGGTTTCCTTCTTTGTAAAGATCAAAACGGAAACTTACGGTACTGCAAAACTTGTCAAGACCAGTGAGGACGGCATTGTTTCCGGTATCACCTTCCATATTTCTGGTACGGACATTTTGGGAAATGAAGTCAATGAGGAAGTCACGACCGGAGAAAACGGCCAGATTGAAAAGAAGCTCCTGCCGGGAACCTATCTGGTAAAAGAGCTGCCGGTGGACCGCTATGTGACCCCTTCCGCACAGTACGTGACCATTGAAAGCGGGCAAACTTCTTCGGTACATTTCAGCAATATCCTGAAGAAGTTCCGCGTCCATGTGGTAAAGAGCGACGCTGATACCGGAAATGCCCAGGGGGACGCCACGCTTGCAGGGGCGACCTATGGGATCTTCCGTGATGGCGAACTGATCGACACTTATACTACCGGGCCGGATGGCAGCTTTATGACTCGCTATTATGTGTGCGGGGATAGCTGGACGATCCGGGAGATCGAACCGAGCACCGGGTATCTTCTGAATGAAACCGTTTATGAAGTGGGTGCATCCCCTTCCCTGTATGAAGTGGAACTCAATACCACAGAAAATCAGGTGACGGAAACGGTTATTTACGGAAATATCCAGCTTGTCAAGCACACCGATGACCTGGACCCGGATGTGCCTGAGGGCGAAAATACCGACGATCCCAATGCCGGTATCATCGAACGCCCGGAAGCAGGCGCAGTCTTTGAAATTTACTTAAAGGCAGCCGGAAGCTATGACGCGGCAAAGGAAAGTGAACGCGACCTTCTTACCACGGATGCGGATGGTTTTGCTTCCAGTAAACCGCTTCCGTATGGGCATTATACGGTCCATCAGATCGCAGGCGAGGAAGGCAAAGCCTTTGTCCCGGACTTTACGGTATTCATTTCCTCTGACGGAAAGACTTGCAGCTATATCCTGAACAACCGCACCATCACAGCCCGTCTGAAAGTTGAAAAATGTGACGCAGAGACCGGAAAGATTATCCCTGTGACCGGAACCGGTTTTCAGATCAAGGATCTTTCCACCGGGGAATTTATCACCCAGACCGTCTACTATCCGAACCCGGAAACACTGGATACCTTCTATGTTTCTGACGAGGGCTGGCTGATGCTGCCGGAGCCTTTGGCCGCCGGGGATTATGAACTTTATGAGGTAGCTGCTCCTTACGGCTATGTGCTTTCCGACCAGCCGGTACCGTTTACCATTGACGGCAGCGAGGCGGTTGTGACGGTCACGCAGTACAATATGCCGCAGAAAGGCCAGCTTACCATCACAAAGACCGGAGAAGTATTTGCTTCTGTCCAGGAAAACGACGGACTGTACCAACCGGTATATGAGGTTGCCGGACTTCCCGGAGCGGTCTATGACGTGATCGCAGATGAAGATATTTATACCGGTGACGGTACCTTGCGGGCAGCAAAAGATACGGTTGTGGAAACACTTACGACCGGCGAGGACGGTTCAGCAAAAAGCGGGCTCCTTTATCTCGGCCGTTACCGGCTGGAGGAACGTCAGGCTCCTTCCGGCTGTGTGCTGAATCCTCAACCGGAATATGTGGAACTGACCTATGCGGGTGAGACCGTAGAGGTTACACAGACAGCGGCCGGTCTTTATGACGAACGCCAGAAAGTGGATGTCACACTTTTCAAGGCAATGGAGACCGATGACCTGTTCGGTCTTGGCATGAACGAGGAATATAAGGATATTTCCTTTGGACTTTATGCTTCCGCAGACCTGACGGCGGCAGATGGCAGCGTGATCCCGGCAGGTGGACTTCTGGAAGTGGTCTCTGTTTCGTCTGAGGAATCCGGCGGTTACAGCGCTTCCTTCGCTTCCGACCTGCCTTTTGGCAGCTATTATGTCAAGGAACGCACAACCAACGGCGCCTATATCCTTTCGGATCAGGAATATCCGGTTGTCTTTGAGTATGCTGGTCAGGAAACCGCCCTGGTACAGATCCTTGTCAATGAAGGCGAGGCTGTTTCCAATGAACTTCTCCGTGGGCGTGTAGACGGTGTAAAAGTCGGGGAAAACCCGGAAGGCGGCGAGGATGTCACGCTTGCCGGTGCGCTCATGGGTCTGTTTAGACCTGATACCGAAGAATTTACTGAAGAAAATGCGCTGCTTACTGCTATTACCGGAAAAGACGGCAGTTTTTCCTTTGAGAACATTCCTTACGGACACTGGATCGTCAAGGAGATCTCTGCCCCTGACCTTTATACGGTAAGCCCGCAGCAGCACCATGTATATATCGGTGCAGACGGACAGCATATCGAGATCCGTGTGGAAAACACCCTGATCCGCGGCAGTGTTCAGGTAACCAAAACCGAAGCTGTGGAGGAACCTTCCCCTGTGGAAAAGGAGGATAAGAAAGACAAGAATTCTTTCCTGCGCTTCCTGTCCGGTGCAGTGTTTGACCTGTATGCGGATTCCAACGCCAACCAGGAATATGATCCTGACGATCAAAAGATCGGTACGCTGAAAGAAACCGATGCAGGCTATCATACAGCGGAAAACCTTCTGGCTGGCGGCTACTTTATCAAAGAAAGCAAAGCGCCGGAGGGCTATCAGCCTGATCCAAACGCTTACTATTTCTCCATCACAGAAGATGGACAGATTGCAGTTGTGGAGAATGGAGAAGCCGGGCACGGATTTACCAATGAGGCTTACCGCGGCAACTTAAAGATCACAAAGGATTCCAGCGACGGGCGCAAAGATGGTTTTGCCATCGAAGTTAAGAGTGCGGACGGCTCCTACTGCGAGACATTCACCACTCCAAAATCCGGCGTGATTGAAGTTAAGGGCCTTCGTGTCGGTATTTATACCGTAACAGAAGTTGCAAACCGGGCAAGCAAGGATTACATCATTCCTGATGCCGCTACGGTGGAGATTAAGGCAGATCAGACATCTACAGTCCAGTTCTTTAATGAAAAACCGGAAAAGCCGGATAACCCAAAGAACCCGGAAAAGCCTTCTGTTCCCTCCAATCCTTCCACCCCTCAAAAGCCGGTACCGCAGACCGGGGATGATCCGTATATTTTCCTGTATGGCGGACTGCTGGCAGCCGTACTGATCGGCGGCAGCGTATTTGCTGTGTATTATTTCAAAAAGGGAAAATACAGCAGGACTTCCCCGAAAAGAACGGCTGTCGGGGTTTCTGTCCTTTCACTCTGCGTTCTGGTGGCTCTTGGCAGCGGTTTTTTGGTGTTCCGTGACTTGAACCAGTATGCTGAGAGTAAAGATGCCTATCGAGATCTTGCCGGATATGTGGAAGTACCGGAGCAGACAGCTTCCCCGGAGTCGGCACCCGATCCGACAGAACCAAAACGGGACGATGCCGATATTGTCCTGCCTTCGGTAGACTTTGAAACGCTCCGTGAAAATGGACCGGACATCATCGGATGGCTTTCCCTTCCTGATACGGTGCTCAATTATCCGGTAACGCAGACCGACAACAACGAATATTACCTGAACCATCTTTATGACGGAACCTATAACAAGGTTGGCTGCCTGTTTGCCGATTATGAAAACCGGGCAGATTTTTCAGACCGCAATACGATCATTTATGGTCATAATATGCGGGATGGTTCCATGTTTGCGCTGCTGAACCGGTACGATGAACAAAGTTACTTTGATGCTCACAGGCAGATGTATCTCGTTACTCCGAAGGGTGGTTATGTCATGGAGATCTTTGCGGCTTTTGCAGCAAAGCCGGAAGAATCCGGCAGTGAAACTTCTCCCTGGCAGCTTTCCTGGAAGGACGACGGTGCTTATACTACCTGGCTTACAGCTATGAAGGAACGTTCTGCGGTGGAAAGTGATGTGACTGTGACCTGCAGCGATAAGGTACTGACCCTTTCTACCTGTACGCCGGGCGGCACAGGACGCTTCCTTGTCATGGGAAAACTCGTGAAAGTAGATAACGAAATATAGATTTTAGACGGTGCGGGGGCAAAAGCTCCCGCACCTGCTGTTTACAAGGAGGATTTTATTTTATGGTAAATACCATTATTTCCATTCCCGGCTATGTCCATCTTTACCGCTCACTTTTGCGGTTTTACGACATGCCGGAAAATGAAGTCCGGGAAATGCTCTATCTTCTGAATACGGCAAACCTGGACTGCTACGAGTATTATCACCCGGACCGCAGTGTGATCCAGAGCGGACCGGTCGCTTTTTGTGGATGGCTGGAAACGAAAGACTGCCGCCCTTACCGCACAGAGGTACAGCTTTACAAATCGCTGCTGTTTTTGAAGCGCAGTATTGACCGTGACCTGATCGTATCAGCTCAGAGGGAGGCTCTGCAAACCCTGCGCTGTATTATCTCCAATCTGGAATACCGCTTTTATAAAGCCTATGGCATGGAGATCGAGGACAAACGCACGGTCTATGGAGAATGTACCTACCGGCTGGTTCCCAGGGAGGACGAACCCAGCGTGTGCCTGATGCACGACTGGATCTACCTGCCGAGTGCTTAAAATGTCCCGAATAATACACAATATTCGGGACAAAAGCTATCTCTGGATTATTTTATCGTGTCATTTATCGTGTCAATCGTATCATGCTTTGGTTAGAAAAACACAAGTTTCTAACACAATCCTTTCAAAATTTATGAACTTGTAGGAACTATCACGTAATTATTTCTTGAGTTTGCGGGTACAATGAGAATATCGTGTCATAATCGAATCATAATCGTGTCAGGTTTATTGACATGATTGACACGATTTGATATGATAGACTTACAAATTTGAAATAAAGGAGATGGCACTATGCTTTTTCGGGAAAGCGAAACCGTAGAACTGAAAGAAGTTGTGGTAGACGACATAAAAAAAGAAATCATTGCTTTTGCAAACTGTGATGGCGGAAAACTGTATATAGGGGTCAGGGACGATGGCACGGTTATCGGATTGGATAATGCGGATAGTGTTTCCCTTCAAATCAGCAATATGGTAAGGGATGCGATCAAACCGGATATAACCATGTTTCTGCATTATGAAACCATCATGGAAAATGGGAAAAATATTGTTGCTGTAGATATTCAGCGTGGAACGGATCGCCCCTATTACCTTGCCAAAAAAGGAATGCGGCCGGAAGGTGTGTATGTCCGGCAGGGATATTCTTCTGTTCCGGCGACTGATACGGCAATCCGGCGCATGATAAAGGAAACAGACGGAGATCGTTTTGAAGCGATGCGCTGCTTAAACCAGGACCTTACATTTGAAGCAACAAAAAAAGAATTTGAACTTCGGAAAACTGACTTTGGATCACAGCAGATGCGTACTTTGAAATTGATCGATCAGGATGGGCTATACAGTAACCTAGCGCTGCTTCTGTCAGACCAATGCGTCCATACCATTAAAGTTGCGGTCTTTCAGGGAACGGACCAGACCATTTTCAAGGATCGTCGGGAGTTTACCGGATCGCTGATGCAGCAGATGAACGAAGTATATGATTTTATTGACTTCCGCAATCAGACCCGTGCAACCATAGAAAAACTATACCGGGTTGATGTCAGGGATTACCCGGAAGTCGCTGTCAGAGAAGCATTGCTGAATCTGCTGGTTCACCGTGACTATTCTTTTAGTGCCAGTGCTTTTATCAGTATTTATGAGGATCGGATTGAGTTTGTATCTATCGGAGGGCTGATGCCAGGCATAGAGCTAGAGGATGTTATGGTTGGCATTTCTGTGTGCAGAAATCAGGATCTTGCGAATGTATTTTACCGATTGCACTTAATTGAGGCGTATGGAACCGGAATGGGCAAAATTATGAAGGCATACGAAAGTATGCAGGTAAAGCCTGTGATTGAAACCACGAAAAATGCCTTTAAGATCATATTGCCTAATATTAACGCAAAATACGAAACAGAAAATGCAACTGTAAAAACGAAATCCGGCACACCGGTTACGGTTCATACTGAAAAAGAGCTAAGTGACGAAGAAGAAAAAATATTGGAATATGCCAGAAAACATGGTGCAATTACAAGAAATGATGTGATAGGATTGCTTGAAGTAAGCGCTTCTACTGCCGCCAGAGTGATCCGAAAAATGGTAAAAACTAACTTGTTAGAACAGAAAGGAAAAGCACGAAACACCCATTATACCATTGCAGAATAAATAATTAAGCCAGACAGCCGATCGGAGAAATCCAGTCGGCTGTTTTCAGTTAGGAGGGATGCCATATTACACAAAATGAAGTCAATGCCGTTTTTGACGAACAGGTACGGCTCTGTGCTGATACCTTGAAACGGAAAACCAAAGAATACACCGGGGATGACCCGGACCGGCTGGGTGCATTTAAGGCAGCGGCAGCTTTACAGCATACAACGCCCCAGCGTGCCCTTGTCGGTATGCTGGCAAAGCATATTGTTTCTCTGTACGATATGTGCTTTGCCGAAGAAGTGGTTTATCCGATGGACACATGGGACGAAAAGATCACAGACAGTCTTAACTATCTGTTCTTACTGAAAGCGATTGTAAAGGAGGGACATACCAATTAAACAGATTGAAGTAAAAATTTTGAACTGCCAGGCGGTAGCGGAAGCAGAAAAAAACATGGTCTTTGCGGCAAGGCTTACCCAGCAGGGACATAAGATTGCCTCAATGGACGACCTGATGGAGCTCTACGAAAAATCATTCAGCGTTCAGACAGTAGCAGCTATGGGGGCGCTTCCCCATCCTACCATCCAGAAATTTGCGGTGATCACGGTAGCCATTGTCGGCGCCAGCAGGCGTTTTCTGGCACAGATCACCCGCCATCAGAACGAAGTAAAATTTATGAGTGCATCGCTGCAGTACAGCAACTATACGGGACAGGCGGATTTCGCTGTCCCGTATTCTATTATGACGGCTCCGGCTGTGGCACAGGAGCTGTACTTAAAAAGCTGTAATGAAAGCATGAAATGTTATGAAGCCCTGTGCACTGCCGGAAGCGGGCACGATGCGGCCGGATATGCCACGCCCCAGGGATTGCGGAATGTGCTGCTCATCAGCGCCACCCCTTATCAGTGGAAACATATCATCAGCCAGCGGGTATGCCGGAGAAATACAGATGAAACAAGGATCGTGCTGCTAAAGGTCTGGAAAGAACTTTATGAACTAAGCCCTGCTTTGTTTGCCCCATCACTGACCGGGCCTTTTTGTCAGATGGATCGATGTCTGGAAGGTAAAATGACCTGCGGACGAAAACTGCAGGCAGATATGACGCCGGAGGATATTTTAGAAAAAGACTATCCTGCTCTTTGGGAAGGAGGCTGCCGATGAAAATAAAACTGATCGATTTTGGCGTACCGGAGCACCAGCGTCCTTACCGTCCGCATGGCAATGATGCCGGAGCGGATGTTTATCTGCCCTATGACTGTACCTTACAGCCCGGAGAAATCGCCAAAATTCCTCTTGGTTTTGGACTGGAAATACCGGATGGATATGCGGGATATATCTTTCCCCGTACCAGCATGGCGGTAAAAGGTCTGGTCTGTGAACTGCCGCCTGTAGATTCCGGCTACCGTGGAGAGATCCATGCGATCATCAGCAATGTAAGCAATCAGGCACAGTCTCTTTTTAAGGGAGCCCGTATCGGGCAGCTTGTGATCACGCCGATCGTCATTGCGGATTTTGTAACCGATCTGGGAACAGAACGAGGAACCAGCAGCTTTGGCAGTACCGGCGAATAGAAAAAGGCTGTTTGGAGAACAGTTTTTGAATACTTATCGGTATAGGGAGCGGACATTTCGAGAACATTATAAAATATAATAAAGAAAGTCACGAAAAAAGCGGCCATTACCGTGACCGCTTACTTTCTGCTATTGAGTTCTTTCATAATACCGAGGATATATTGCATGGATTGAGGATCAAGCTGTCTTGCCTCTGCAATGAATTCCTTTAAGGTTTCCGGGTAGGTATTTCCTTCATCAAAGAATTCCTGCGGTGTCACACCCAGATATTCGCAGATGTAGAAAAAAGACTGCATAGCGGGAAGTGACTTTTTATTCTCAATATTATTGATGTAGTTGTTTGCCTGACCTAACGATAAAGACATATCGCGTGCGGAAACTCCTTTCTGTGTCCGCAGCTTCGCTAATCGTTCCGGGACAAAATCTTCATACATCGCCTTCACCTCCCATTCTGTAATAGATTGTACCTTACACCCCTTTATTATCCGCAAAAGGAAAAAGGGTATTATCGTTGACTTACTAAATTAAATCTATTACTATATGAAAAGTGAAGAATTTTACCTATCAGATGGAGGGATGACCGATGAAAGGAAAAACTTGCTGTGTTACCGGACACAGGGATTTACCGCAGAATGAGATCAACAAAATAAAAACAGCCTTGGCACATGAGATCGATGCTGCTGTTACAGATGGGTTCACCTGTTTTATGAGCGGTTTTGCAGATGGCGTAGACCAGTATTTTGCGGAGCTGGTGCTGGAAAGAAAGCAGACCACCCCGGCACTGGAGCTGATCGCAGTGATCCCTTACCGCAAGCGTCTGGACAGCCTAAATAAGAAAACAAGAACCCGTGAACTGCTGGAGGCTTGTGCGGATGTTGTTGTGATACAGGAAAAATATCTCCCAAGCGTCTACTCCCACAGAAACCGTTATATGGTAGAGCACTCCGACCGAGTGATTGCTGTATATGATGGGCGGGAAACCGGCGGTACGGCAAAGACGATCCGCTTCACCCACCGGATGAAAAAGGAACTGCGGGAAATCCCGGTTGGAGAGATCGTCCTGCCAGATCACTTGAAACCAAAAACAAAATAGATACCTGTTGATGCGCTCACTTTGAAGTGGGCGTTTTTCTTTACCTATTTTTAGGAGGAATGCTTATGGGGAACCTAATCTCACATTTCCTTACCTTTGCCGGAGGAATGGCTTCCGGCGTTATGCTGATGTGTCTTATGCAAACCGGAAAACTTGCGGATAAAGAATTTGAAACTATGAAGGAGGAATAAAAATTGAAACTTGTGATTGCAGAAAAGCCCTCTGTTGCTATGTCATTGGCAGCAGTATTAGGCGCAATGGAAAGAAAAGATGGTTATCTCGAAGGTTCCGGCTATCTGGTGAGCTGGTGCGTGGGACATCTTTTGGAACTGGCACAGCCGGAGGCTTACAAAGAACAGTACGCCAAATGGCGGTATGAGGATCTTCCGATCCTACCGGAAAACTGGAAATATGAAGTTCCAAAGGATAAGAAAACGCAGCTTGCTCTTTTGTGCCGGCTGATGAAGGACAAACGGGTTGATTCCGTGGTATGCGCTACGGATGCCGGGCGTGAAGGAGAACTGATCTTCCGTCTGGTCTATGAATATGCCGGATGTAATAAGCCTATGGAACGCCTTTGGATTTCCAGTATGGAGGATGCGGCGATCAGGGAGGGCTTTGACCATCTCCGTCCCGGCAGTGATTACGATAAGCTCTATGATGCGGCAGTATGCCGGGCAGGAGCCGACTGGCTGATTGGGATCAATGCCACCCGGCTTTTTTCTGTCCTGTATGGTGTCACACTAAATGTCGGCCGTGTTATGTCACCGACGCTGGCACTTTTGGTACAGCGTGAGTCGGACATTGAATCCTTCATCAGCAAGCCATTTTATGTGCCGGAAATCACCTGTGGAGGTTTTTCTGCTTCCGGCGAAAAAATGACGGAACGATCCGAGGCTGAAAAAATCCGTATGGACTGTGACCACAACTCCGCTTTTGTGCGTTCTGTGGAAAAGCAGGTAAAAACCATACAGCCTCCCCGCCTTTATGACCTTACAACTCTGCAAAGGGAATGTAACCGTATTTATGGCTATACGGCTCAACAGACCCTTGATTATGTGCAATCTCTCTATGAAAAGAAGCTGGCAACCTATCCGAGAACGGACAGCCAGTATTTGACGAAGGACATGCAGGCAACCGCCGCTTCCTTGATCCTGTGGCTGCGTGACAATATGCCCTTCGGAAAAGGCTGCGCCGGCGAGCCGGACATTGACCGGGTAACAGACGACAGCAAAGTGACCGACCACCATGCCATCATCCCAACTGTGGAGATTGCACGTACAGACCTGTCAGAGCTTCCTTCCGGGGAGCGGGATGTGCTTACCCTGCTTGCCGTCAGACTGCTTTGTGCCACAACGCAGGCAAACCGGTTTGAAGCGGTCACCGCTATATTGGACTGCCAGGGATATACTTTTACGGCAAAAGGAAAGACCATCTTACAGTCCGGCTGGAAAGAGGTGGAACGGATTCACCGTATGAGTATCAGGCAGAGTGAAACGGAACATAGAGAAAACGAAGATTCCGATCTCCCTGTGCTGCAGGAAGGACAGACTTTTGAAACTGTGTCAGCAAGTCTCCGTGAAGGGAAAACTTCACCGCCGAAACACTATACGGAGGACACACTGCTGTCCGCTATGGAGACGGCCGGTGCGGAAGATATGCCGGACGATGCCGAGCGTAAAGGATTGGGTACTCCGGCTACCCGTGCGGCAACACTGGAAAAGCTGGTTTCTTCCGGATTTGTACAGAGAAAGAAAAAGCAGCTCATTCCTACGGAAAAAGGAAGGAACCTGATCGCAGTCCTGCCGGACAATATCAAATCTCCCATTTTAACTGCAGAGTGGGAATCCATGCTGAAGCAAGTGGAACATGGCGAACTGTCGGCAGCATCTTTTATGAATCAGATTACAGATATGAGCCGGACGCTGGTAAAAGAACATACCGCCCCGGAGGAACGTTTTGCAGATCTGTTCCCTTCTTCCAGAGGAACTGCATACGAAGCCGTGGGGGTATGTCCTCGTTGCGGAGCCCCGGTATATGAAGGAAAGAAAGGGTTTTTCTGCGACAACAGGGAATGTTCTTTTGCTCTTTGGAAAGATAACCGTTTCTTTTCCAGAAAGAAAAAGTCCATCACAAAGTCTGTGGCAGCGGCTCTTTTGAAAGAAGGCCGTATTTCTATGTCCGGGCTTTACAGTGAAAAAACAGGAAAGACCTATGATGCGGAAGTGATCCTGGATGATACCGGCGGTAAATATGTAAATTTCAAGCTGGAATTTCCCATAAAGAAAGGCAGGCGTAAATGAGCGATCGAAAAACCTTTGAATATGGCGGTTATCACTTCACGCCCATACGAAAATTTTACAAAAAAGAAGGCGACTTTTTCGCCATATCGAAACGGCTGGCAAGTGACCCCAACTTAGGGCTGTGTACCTATCAAGATCGGCAAAAAGCACCTTATGATTACAAAGGCTTTTATACTGTCGCAACCGACAAAGAATGTGATGTTTTCCGCTGCGAAGAAAATGGCTTATTGTATGTGCCTGGAAAAAACGAACTTTTTATTTACCATGAACCGAAACAGAAAAAGCGGAACTCTATCGCCGATGCCCTTTCACAGCCCAGGAATGTTACTGATACAACCGGAATTTCCAGTGACCGGCAAAGCAGTGCCCCGGAAAGGTAGGCGTTATGGCAGAGAGAGAATTGAACCGCTCGGAGCGGACTGCGATCCGAAAGCTGGTTACGGAGCTTTGCGCTAACTATGACTCTCAGGATAAGATCTGCCTTCCTTTGGACAGTCCTTGCTATATGCTGAATAAATGGTGGACCGGCGCTTATTGCAGGTACTTTGAAAAAGCGGTGCTACCGGTGGATGCAGCACTGGAATCAGCCATTACCGGCGAGGACACCTCCATGAGACAGAAAATATGCCCTGTGTGCGGAAAAGCATATCTTCCTACGACCAGCCAGGCATATTGTTCCGCTGCCTGCCGGATCTATGCAAGACGGAAATCCGAGCGGGAACGCAAACGCAGGCAGCGGCAAAACCAACCATGATATGTCCGCAACTTAGCCTTAAAAGTCCTTAATTTTCAAGGGTTTTTCGCACCTGTTTTTAAGGGAGCTGTATAAGAATACTCCGGTTTTTTGAAATGAGGTTAAGTTGCGGACAAAATGATAATTTCATGCTGAGAAGGTACCTGTCGCCAGAGGGTGTATGGTTGAGTTGAATGCTGATGATTTGACCGTCTGCGTGATGATTGATGAAGATTTTGCCGTGCTGGAGTTGTACCCGGATTTTGACCAGTAAGCCTAAAGCTGTTCTTTGTAGGGGACAGAAAGCTACTTATTCTACTATTTTTCAAGTAGAGTTTTACCAAAAAAGGATGTAGCTCCTTGACAAGATGATGTATAATGTACTATATGTAAATTAGAAAGCACCAAGGAGTTTTAGAAATATGAAAAAGCTAATAGAAGTATCATTAAAATCTATCATTTTCTTTGTTGGATGGGCAATTTGCGCATCAGTTATACCGATTCCTGATATTGACAATGCAGCGTTGTGGAGGTTTTTTGCAGAACTAATACCGTTTTTAGCGATTATTGTTATGACCGTCATTTTTTGGTTTGTAGATCATAAAAAAACCAAGTTACATCTCACACAACGCCCCGTCTATAATAGTACATTAGGAGGGATAGTGGGACTAAGCTGGTTAGGTGTATCTGTTGGTATTTTGCTTTTTACCGGGTCTGCGCGGATAGAAGATACTAATCATATTTCTATGCTTTGGCTCTGGATACTATCAGCCTTTATCAACACAATTATGCAGGAAATGTTGGTTCGTGGTTATCTATATCAGATGATAAAGAGAAACTACAATGTAGTTGCGGCAACTGTTGTGTCTACCATGCTGTTTACTTTTGCACATGGAGGTGCTTTTGAAGCGGGAATTCTCCCTATTTTGAATGTTTTGACAATGAGTTTGTTTATGACAGCAGTTTTGGAATATAAAAATTCTTTGATTGCCCCTATAATCATTCATTTTCTCTGGAATAGTGTAGGAGCGATTATTTTGGGGGGAGTATCACTTGCAGAGGACTATCCGCATTTGTTTAATATGACATTCGGTGGCAATCAACTGCTATCTGGTGGAATTTATAAAATTGAAGGCAGTGTTGTAGTATTTGTTTTGAATGTGCTTATGATAATTGGATTTATTGTGGCAAAGAAAAAGAAGAATATTGCATAAGAAGGCATAAAGCAGCAAGCAGGAAATCTTTTGATATGCTCCCTTTATGAGAGACAGTGAAAAAACAAACTGTTATCATGAAGGGAGCAATTCTATGTCACAAAAAGGTAAACTAAACACAGAAGAAAAAGTCGAGATTATCAAGAAGTACCAGCAAGGGGAAATAAGCTTAGTTCAGGCGGCCCGGGATGCAGGAGTTGGGACAACGACGATTTATAGATGGAGTGCACGATATGAGACAGAAGGGGCGGCTGGATTTTTACCATATCAGAAAAATCGTGTCTATCCGCCAGAACTAAAGTTAAAGGCGGTGCTAGAATACTTATCCGGGGTGGGAAGTCTCGAAGAAATCAGCAAAAAATATAAGTTGCGAAATGATCGTCAACTCAGCAACTGGATAAAGGTGTATAATGCTCATGGAGATTTCAACTCTACAAAGTTTTCTGGAGGAGGAAGTTACATGAAGCAAGGACGAGAAACCACATTTGAGGAACGAGTTCAAATCGTCAGGGAATGTATCGCTATAGGGAAAAACTACGGAGAAATAGCCTTAAAATACCAGGTAAGCTACCAACAAGTTCGTACTTGGACACTTCGTTTTGAACAGATGGGAGAAGCAGGATTACAAGACCGGCGTGGACAGCGCAAGAAGGACCAAACTCCCCGTACCGAGCTGGAACAGGCACAAATTGAGATTGAGCAGCTCAAACATAAACTGTATCTGGCGGAAATGGAGAATGCACTGTTAAAAAAATTGGACGAAGTAGAGAGGAGGGATGCCTTTCAGAAGTAAGACAACGACATACTTATATAGCCATTCGAGAGTGTCACGAAGAACAAGGGGTTGCTGTTGAGACAGCCTGTGACCTTCTTCATGTATCCCGTTCTGCTTACTACAAATGGGCTTCCGGAAAGCTAAGCCACAGAGTAAAGGAGAACGAACAGTTGGCCGACAAGATTGAGAAAATCCATTCAGAAAGTCCAGATAAAGGTTACCGGAGATTGAATGACGATCTGCGTCATGACCATGGTATCTATGTCAATGACAAGAGGGTGCTACGCATCTGCCGAGCCAAAGATATAAGATCCACTGTGAAGTACAATAACCGCGGCTGCACAAGGCGGGCAAAGAACCCTCAGTATCTTGCTGAAAATCTGCTGAATCGCCAATTCTATGCGGAGAAGCCGAATGAGAAATGGCTTACTGATGTGACAGAGTTCAAATGGTATGATGGCATGGAAGTACATAAACTCTATCTAAGTGCCATTCTGGATCTTTGTGACCGGCGCATCGTATCCTATGTGCTCAGTGAGCGCAATGATAATCCACTCGTTTACAAAACCTTTGACAAAGCTGTTAAGGCGAATCCAGATGCCCACCCGCTGTTCCACAGCGATAGAGGTTTCCAATACACAGGCAGAGCCTTCCACCACAAACTCGTACAGGCTGGAATGACTCAGAGTATGTCCCGTGTGGCTCACTGCATTGACAATGGACCTATGGAAGGATTCTGGGGCATTTTGAAACGGGAACGCTATTACGGCAAGCGTTTCACCAGCAAACAGGAACTCGTGCAAATGATTGAGTGCTACATCCGTTATTACAACACCAGAAGAGTCCAGCGTAACTTGGGTGTACTGACGCCGATAGAAAAACACAAGTTGTGCCTTGCTGCATAAAAAGCGGCCAGCAACATTTAGCTGCTGGCCGGGAAAATTTTATATTTTTTCTCTGTCCTCTTGACGGGGAGCAGTTCATTTAGGTTTCCTGCTTTTTTTACCCCAGAACCGAAAGGAGGACAGAACACCATGTCAACCAAAGCTGAACGATATGCACAAATGGCGGACAAGGTGGCAACACAGCTCACGGGGAGCTGGCAGGAATGGGCGGTTTCTCTCAATTATTAACAAAATCCCACTATACTTGGAGGGATGAATGAACTATAATGTAAGCAATAAATTAAATTTGATGGGATGGTGTAATTATTTTAGATGGCAAAGATCAAATCTGCTATGGTGGCGATTTGAAAGTGATGTCAGACGATTTTGCTGATATTACCACATACTCAACTACCATTTATATCAATGGAAGTGAAAAAGAGACTTTGCTTTCTAATAGTGTTGAGGATTAGACAGGTGGGACAATAGATGTTTCTGGAAATATTGGAAAAATTTCCGGTGACATTTTCAGAGATAGTGATGCTGATAAGTTGACTGATAATTTGTGATTTGAATTGAAAACTACCAATTTGAGCGGAGAAGAAAATACTTATCAAGTACAATTAGAAACAACTGAAATCACAAAGAAAATCAAAAATTAACTTCTCAATTCCAGTAACACGAAGATTTAAAGTTGTGAGGAGGTCTTATAATGAAACAGGAATGTGTGGAGATTATAGGTGGCGGTTTGTTTTCTACAACCATAGAAATAGATGAGAATATAATGTTTGAGCCTTCACAATTAGACATAAATATAGTCGAAAAAAATAAAAAACTTATACAATGTCTAAAAATAAAAAAAGAAGAAAAAAGAAGCGGGAAATCATAATAATCACAGTTTGTATAACCAATAGGTTAACCCCAAGTAAATATTCACAGATTCACCAAGCAGAAAATCTGAAAAAGGTTTTCTGCTTTTCTTTTTCCTAAAACCGAAAGAACAAAATACTATTACAGCAAAAAATAATGCCGGATATGAAAACTACTCGGCAAAAACAAGATTTTTAACAAAAACGATAGGAGGCGATTTTTTGAATATCAACACGATTACTGCAGAGGACCTTCGCCGTATGTCAGATAAGGAAGGACTGATTTTACAGGGCTGTGGAGGGGATCTGACAGAGTGGGTGGACGGGATTAATGAAATGCTGACACATGCAGGCATATTGAAAGATGGCTGTCAGTTTGAGAATGTGGCTGCTTTTCAGCACGGCGAACTGACCTGTTTGCTTTACCCGTTTGATGATGTGAAACTGGATATAGGAAAACTTGCCCTGTGGCGTTTACAGACCCATGAAGTCTATGGCGGCATATGGCTGTCGGACTTTGTGCCGAATTATTTAGGCGGATTTATAGAAACACCGGAAGCGTTGGCAGATAAACCGGATTGTCCACTGATCGGAGCAGATGGGAACATTTTTAATCTGCTGGGTATTGCTTCCCGTACTTTGCGGGAGCATGGTCTGAAAGAACAGGCAAAAGAGATGTCTGACCGGGTATTTGCTTCCGGCAGTTATGGAGAAGCGCTCTGTATCATTGGCGAATATGTCAACATCACAGATTCCGAACCGGAGCATAAGAATTCTCTCCGTCAGCAGCTAAAAGCAACAAAACCGGCAGACCCGGTAAAAAAGCAACAAACTTCCAAACAACAGGAACGATAAGGAGGGATGCGGAATGGAAAAGAAACTGACCTATGGTGTATGGGCGGTACGAAGCAGCACTTCTATTTTCGGAGCGGCACAAAGCTGGTGCAAGGAAAATGGAAAACCGTTGGAATTTGATAGCAAAGCCGATGCTGAAAACTATGCAAAGAAAGCCAACGAGCATACGACAGCAAATGTCCGATACTATGTGAAAGAAAAAGAACCGGAGCCCGGTGCTGTTCGGAAAGGAACATCTCAACCGGAGCTGGATGCACGCAGCCATGAAGAAGTGATACCAAGAAATGATGCAGTGGAAAAACAAAATGAGATTCCGGGCAGACAGATTCCTTCTCAAACAGATCCGCTGGTAGAAATCCGCTCTGCGGTCCATAGTAATTACGCGGGTATGGTCGCTATGCTGGGTGCGGACAACCATGTGTATTTGGGGCGTGAGGAACGCTGCCATTACCAGGATATGCAGCCATCTTACTATGACAATCAGGACGGTTCCCTGTGTTTTGTCTGTGATCAGCCCGACATGTATTATTTTCTTTATGGAGAAGGCTGGGCGCATACCCAGACGGAAATGCTGGAACGAGGGCTTACCCTGCGCCAGTATGAAGAATTTGCGAGACTGCAAAATGGCGTCCTTGCACAGTTTACCACCCAAAGAGAAATCCTGTTTGCCGGACAGCCGTTTCAGGTGCCGGAAAGTTATCTTCGCAATGCGGAACTTTATGAGGAAGGCCAGACCGGCAACTACAATATGCTGGATGGCAGGCTGAACAACGAACCTCCTGTGCGCCCGGATCTGACAGATGGACAGACGGATGAAGAAATCCGGGAGCTGGTGCCGGAAGCAAAGCCGTCCTTGATGGATCGTCTGAAATCGGACAAACCGGAGCATGAAGCAAAGCAGATGATCCCTCCTGTGCCGGAAAGGGAACGCTGATGGCTGGGGTAAGATTTGAGGATGTAGATCTTCTGGGTGCTCTTTCCCGTATCGTAGATCTTCATACCCAACATTATAAAGATGACTTTGACCTGGATAAAGAACTGATCTCAAAACTGGCTGTGTCAGACCGTTCAGAGGATAAACAGCTTCTTTGGATGTCACGCCCCTGCGGAACCTATACCCTGCGCGAACGGGAAGTTTATCTGGATGGAAGCCATGAAAACAAAGTGTGGCGGTTTTACCAGGAACAGACAAATGATCCCGTTTTGGCTTATGCCATCTCTTTGAAAGAAGTCAGGGACGGAAAAATATTTGGCGATCTCTATCCGCTAAATTATAGAGAACATGTGGAACGGATAAAAAAGCTGACCTGTCCAATCGGAAATGTAGCCGTTGCATTTGAGGATGGAAATGTTATCACGATTCCCTATCAGGAACGGAGACAGCTTATGAACCGGCTTATGCCAGAGCATGGAGTCCCTAAAACAATGACTTATCTGCCGGAAAATGAGCCGGAGCTGATGATGATCCTAAAACGGGAACGCTTCAAACGCAGCTATCATGCGACAGCCGGAAATCTGGAGGAATATCTTGATAAGCTGGAAAAGACCACCCTGCGGGAAAAACTCAAAAGAGCAAAGACGGTGGTTTCAACACAGGAGGTCTCATCTCATAAAAGAGGGTTGGAACGATGAAGGGCGGGCATAACAAAAAATCCGTCCGCGTCGAATTTGTCATGTCCGAAGCGGAGGCCGAACTGGTAAAAGAACGCATGGCGGAACTTGGCATTACCAACCTGTCGGCATATCTGCGAAAGATGGCCGTAGACGGTTACATCATTCACCTTGATATGGGAGACATTCAAGAAATGATCCGGCTTCTCCGCATTTGTTCCAATAACTTAAACCAATATACCAGACGGGCCAATGAGACCGGCAGTATTTATGCCGCAGATATAGAGGACATCCGCACCCGTCTGGACAGCCTTTGGGATGGCATGGATAAACTGATCCGGGGATTTGCAAACATTTCATAAACAGCCGGAAAGCCGTTGCTTTCTTTTTACCGTCACGGTAAAATTTTTATAAGGGCAGATGCCCTTCTGAAAGGAGGCAAAGCGCATGCGTTTGATAGGTAAATTACTAGCACTTCCCTTTATGCTGGTTACGGGGATTCTTTATTTGGTATGTAAATTTTTAGTGGTTCTTTCCGGTGCGGTACTTGGGATTCTTTCCGGGATCATCTTTTTGGCAGCATTGGTGCTGTTCTTTGTCGCAGGATTTTTGCCGGGACTTGCCTGGCTTATGATTGCCTTTCTTATCAGTCCATACGGTCTGCCTCTGGCGGCTGCATGGCTGGTAGGGATCATTGGCGGGGCAAACAGTGCCTTAAGGGATTTTATATTTGGTTAAGCAGATTTGGCGGGGCGCATAGGCAGCCCCGCTCTTTTTCTGCAATTATAACTTCTCTGATTGGCGGGATTTTATTGAGAGATACAATCCCTGTTTATTATCATGCTGCCTCTTATGCCAGGGAAAAAGACGAACTGGATCAGCTTCAATGCTCATGTGTAAAAGTAACATGGTAATTGAATTGATGGTAAGTCCCATTTCATAAAATGCAAGTTTCCGAAATATTTCCGAACTTTCTTCAACTCATTGCCTCCTCAAGTAGTTGATGTTATAATTTCAGGGAAAACAACTGAATAAAAGTGTCTTCGGGGCAGGGTGAAATTCCCGATTGGCGGTAAAGTCCGCGAGCGTAAAACGCACGATTTGGTGTAATTCCAAAACCAACAGTATAGTCTGGATGAAAGAAGATATGGTTAGATTTCCGCAGATTTTGAGAGGGTTACTTTCTTTTCTGTGGCCTAATTATAATGCTAACACCTGAAAGACATTTTTCTTTTGGGTGTTAATTTTTTACCACGGAGGAAAGCAATTATGAGCAGTAAAACAAAAAGAATCACAGTTATTGGTATGCTATGTGCGATCACTTATGTCACTATGGTTGTTGGCAGGATTCCTATTATTCTATTCTTAAAGTATGATCCATCCGATGTTATTGTAACTTTGGGCGGCTTTATTTGGGGGCCGATGACTTCCTGCATTGTATCTGTTATTGTAGCAACCCTTGAAATGATTACAGTAAGCGATACCGGAATATTAGGTTGTATTATGAATATCGTACAAACACTATCTTTTGCGTGTACGGCATCTGTCATTTACAAAAAAAAGCACACTTTATCTGGTGCAGTGATTGGTCTGGCATCGGGATGGCTAATAACGGTTATCGTTATGCTGTTGTGGAACTATTTGGTAACGCCGCTTTATATGGGGTATCCAAGAGAAGCAGTTGTAGAATTGTTACTTCCTGCCTTTCTTCCATTTAACTTATTGAAAGGTGGGTTAAATGCGTCCATTACATTTTTACTGTATAAGCCCATAGTTACCGCTTTGAGAAAAAGCGGATATGTTGCTACTTTGGAAAATGAAGCAAGACAAAAGCATACTGGTCTGCTTATGCTGGCAAGTTTTATTATAGTAACTTGTGTTTTGATTATCCTGTCAATGAATGGGATTATATGAGGATTGAAATGAAAGAAAAAATAAATGAGCCTATTTACACACTAACAGGGATCGTTATACATGGCCGAGGTATTGGAAAGCATGTGGGGACACCTACCGCAAACATAGAAATAGCAAAAAATACATTTTTGCCAAAGACAGGGGTGTATGTGGCAGATATTATTTTAAGTGACAAGATATATTATGGTGTTACCCATATTGGGACGCGCCCTACACTTGATAATGATAGCTTTGTTTCAATCGAAACACATATTTTTGATTTTGATAAGGACATATATGGGTGTACGATAACTGTCAACCTATATAAGAAATTGAGGGAAGTCAGAAAATTTAATGAATTATCCTTGCTGTTTGAACAAATTGCGAATGACCGGACAATGGCACAAGAATTTTGGGGATTAAAGCAAACAAACCACACCTTATACATTGATGTTAACCGGCATTGTGTAATATTAGAGCAGCAGGAAGTTTATTTATCAACAAACGAATTTGAAGTCCTTTATTTGTTACTGCAATCTCCTCAAACCACATTCACAAAAGAACAGATTTATGAACAGATTTGGCATGAACCCACAAATAACCATTTGCACGCAGTAGAAAACACGATTTTTCAAATACGAAAAAGGTTAAAACCATATTGCAAGGGACATGAGTATATAAAAACAGTAATTGGCTATGGTTATAAATTTAATGATAATTAACAAGTCCAGCCGAGTTAACTAAAGTGCTACCACAATTTCTTTATATAGGGATGCAAATTCTAAGTTAAGGAGGTGACGAAAATGGCAACCACAAGACTGATGCCTCTGCATGTAGGAAAAGGTCGGGACATCTCTACTGCGATTGCAGATATTATTGATTATGTAGAAAATCCGCAGAAAACCGATTTTGGAAAATTCATTTATGGCTATGAGTGTGATACCCGGCTTGCTGATGCAGAGTTCCTTCTGTCCAAACGACAGTATGCAAATCTGACCGGCAGAAATCAGGGTGTGGATGATGTGATCGCCTACCATCTCCGTCAGGCATTTAAGCCCGGCGAAGTTACGCCGGAAGAAGCCAATCAGATCGGCAGGGAGCTGGCACTGAAGCTCACAAAAGGAAACCATGCCTTTGTCGTCTGCACCCATGTAGATAAGCATATAAGTAAGTTACGTAAGAAGTTGCGCTTTGAACCGGATCTTCCAAACTATATTGAGAGTGTCGCCGGGATCGGCTATAAATTTGAACATCTATAACATGAGCCCACAAGGTGTTGTTTCCCCTTGTGGGCTTGCTTTTTGCAGCATATATTCTAAGAGCGGAATATGTAGAAAATTGCGAATATAAAGAGTAAAAAGCGAATATCTGCGGACTGATAAAGGAAACATAACCGATATAATTTTCTCCCAAGGAGGTATCAAGCAGCCGATTCAGGTTCCTCCTTGATGGGAGGAAATGCCTATGCGTCTATGCAACACAGATCTGCAGATAAACTGCTTTACATTCAGTCACCTATACGTCGTAGTCCAGCTCGTATGGATTGCGGCGTTTTTGGTTTCGACAAAGTTTGAGCATTTTCGCTGTCAACCTCCCGGAAAAATTTCATATTGCTGCTTTGGCGCGCCTGTTCTTTGTACGGGCGCGCTTTTTTGTACCCTTTTTTTAATCAGAAAGAGACTTAGACCTTATCGCTGCCGCAGCCCACCCTCTGATTTCGATTTTTGCCATCAACTCAAACATCGAAATTGGAGGAAATTACTATGAAGAAAATCAATCTTCGGGATTATTACCCGTATTATACACAGGACATGATCGTTGAGGTGCCGGATGAAGTTGCTTTGTTGCTTCGGGAGTATATGTTGCTGGAAGAAGCCTATCGGATTCGTACATACCGCTATAAAGCATTTTACTCCCTGGATCGAGACGAAGGTATTGAGCGTGAGATATTGCAAAAGCCTCTTAACCCGGCAGAAATTTGGGAACAGCGTCAAATGACGGAGTTGATTTATAAAGGTCTTTCCAAACTTACGGTAAAGCAGCGCCAACGGATCTATGCACACTTTTTTCTTGGCATGAGCAAAGCAGATATTGCCAAAGCGGAAGGAACACACAAAAGCCGGATCACCCGTTCTATCGAAGCCGGATTGCGTAGTCTGGAAAAATATTTCAAAGAAATTTTATAACAGACGGCAACTTTGCCCCTAAAAATGTACTGAATAGTAGAGGGACATATTCGGCGGGACAAGCTGGACGGGTGTGGTAAGGAAGCATATATCTCCTCCCACCCCAACTGCAATATCAATTTGTCTGCCATGCCCCTTGCTTGTTCCTTGACAACCGAATATACGCTGTTACAGGTACTTCATTCTGTGTTCCGAGCGGCAGATGGGGCGGCGCGGTGACAGGCGGCCTAAGGAGGTGATGAATCCAGGCTGTCCGAGCGATAAACGCAACCTACGAAACCGGCTGTGGCAGGCCGGACGCGATAACGACGCAGATCATAATGGTACTTCTTCACAGCTTCCTAAAGACTTGGGGAGAGTTCCTGCGGCGTTTGCTTGCTCTGGCAAAGCGGCGGCGTATGTGGGACTATGATGCGGTGACGCTATCCGCAGCCTGTAATAGCCCCGTCCTTATAACAGAAGGACTTGCCGGGGTGCGTGGCAAATACGGCAGCAAAATCGAAATCAGATATAATGGGCCGGATTTATGTGTGTAATAACCATAGATCCGACCTATTCATGTGGTTTTGATAAATCCACATAGAAATTTGAACTATGGATAAATCGTAAATTTTTTGATTAGCAGCAGACAAATGACTGATGACACGGTAGAATAATGATAGGAAGTCATATCCCGGGACATTGTCTTTGTCGGCTGCAGAAAGGAGGCAAAATGAGTCAGACAATGAACAGTGCACCTAAAAATGTTCCTGAACAACGAACTTACAAAGTAGAGGATATTGCCGTTATGTTAAACATTGGTCGTACATCTGCTTACAGTCTTGTAAAAGAGGGACATTTCAAAATTGTACGGGTTGGTAATGCCATACGAATTTCCAAAAAATCATTTGACGAATGGTTAGACGCACAGGCGTTCTAACTTAGAAAGGAAGATCGAATATGGCATCTATTATCAAACGTAAAAAATCTTATTCCGTTGTTTATAACTATATTGATGAAAATGGAGAAACAAAACAGAAATGGGAAACCTGGCATACCCATAAAGAAGCGCTGAAACGGAAAGCGGAGGTTGAAAACCAACAGAACAATGGTACATTCCTTCCTCCGAATAATCAGAAAGTTTCAGATTTTCTGTATGATTTTGTTTCCACGTATGGGGAGAAAAAATGGGGCGTGTCTATGTATGACAGTCAAACAGCCCTGATTGCCAACTATATCAATCCGATTATCGGAGATATGGAAGTGCAAGACATTACTACCCGCGTGGTGGATAAGTATATTCAAACGCTTCAAAGGACGCCTTCTGTTTCTCGGAAGAACCGGAAAGCACGGACGGAATTTGTCACAAACTCAACGATTGAGAAAATCATCAAACTTCTACGGTGTGCTTTTAAGCAAGCTGTTCGTTGGGAATTGATTGGAAAAAATCCTTTTGACAATGTAGTCCTTCCAAAGACCGAATATAAAAAGCGCGATATTTGGGATGCTGAAACGATTCGTCTTGCTTTGGATCAGTGTACCGACAGTAAACTGTATATTGCCATGAACCTTGCTTTTGCGTGTTCTTTGCGCATGGGGGAAATTCTTGGACTAACCTGGAAAAATGTTCATATTGAGGATGAAAACATAGCAACTGACAATGCTTATATCTACATAGAAGCAGAACTGGCACGAGCGTCCAAACAGGCGATTGAGACGTTAGGAGAAAAAGACATTTACCATATCTTTACTCCGTTAATGCCGAATACCAGCACCCGGATAATCCTGAAAAAACCAAAGACAGATTCCAGTATCCGTAAGGTCTGGCTGCCTAAGACAGTTGCCTATATTCTTCGGGAATGGAAAAAATCGCAGGAAGAATTAAAAAGTTTTCTTGGTGATGAATATCAGGACTTCGATTTAGTGGTAGCACTGCCAAATGGCAGACCTTGTGAGAATCGGATTATTGAGAAAGAGTTTTCACTGTTGAAACAGAAAGCAGGGCTTCCAAACGTTGTATTTCACTCTTTGAGGCATTCCAGTACGACTTACAAGCTGAAACTCAACCACGGCGATTTGAAAGCCACACAGGGCGATACAGGACATGCAGAAATAGATATGATTACGAAAGTCTATGCTCACATTCTCGACGAGGATCGCAAGATCAACGCACAGAAATTCGAGAGCGCCTTTTATGCGGTCAACAGAGATTTAAGAAATGTGCAGCCACCGCAGGAACAGCCTCAGGCAGCAACATTAGACCTGGCCGCCTTAATCGACCAGCTTCAAAAATCTCCTGAACTAGCACAAACTCTGGCGGCGCTGATTGCAGGCCAAAAAGCGGTCTGAAATCTCAAATTAGCAAGGAAGCTATTTTTATTAGCAAGGACATCGTTTCTGTTCGTTTCCAATTAGCAAAATATAAGTTCCAACTCATAAACATACATTAACCTCCAATAAAAGGAAGATGGTTTTGTCTAAAGAGTACAGCTAAATAAAAAAAGCTGTAAACCCTTGAAAACAAAGGCTTACAGCGTTGTTTGTGGCACCCCCGGCGGGAATCGAACCCACAATTTACCCTTAGGAGGGGTATGTTATATCCATTTAACTACGGAGGCATTTATTAAAAAATATTAAGTTGTATGCAAAATTTAGACTCGAACCATCTACCGCTTAGGAGGCGTGTGCTCTATCCAGCTGAGCTATATGGACGTGTCTGATATATGATTATAGCCCGATCAAAGTCGAACTGCAATCCCTTATTTAGTTTTTTTTGAGGTGGCCGTTGTAACGCAACCTTAGGAGGCGGTCGCTCTATCCAGCTGAGCTACGCGGGCCTATGAAATTACCTGATTGAAATCGAACTCGGAATGGTACGCTTGTATCCCCGGAGTGGGGCGCTCTGTTCCCTACTTAGGAGGCGGTCGCTCTATCCTACTGAGCTACGGGCGCATAAGAATCTACTTTATTTTAACGCAAGCTGCCCCTTCTGTCAACGCCGATCTTCCGCAAACACCACAAACGCCCGGTCCTTTCGGACCGGGCGTTTGTGGGAAGAAGGAGACAATACAAAAGGGGACCGGGCCCCGGCCTGCTGACTGGCAGGCATGTCCGGCGGCCTTCTGTACAGGGGTAGCGATGGAAACGGAGGTCAGCGGCCCCCTTTTGGGCCCCGGCCTCGGCTTTCCGCCTTGGACCTTTCAGCGGCCTCGCGCCGCCTCTCTGGAAAACCGTGCCGGCCCGGCCGGGCCGGCACGGAATGGATCAGAACTGGCTCTCAGATCACTCCACGTCCATGTCCGGCTTGTTGAACTCGCCGAACAGCTCCTCGTTGCTGGGCATATCCTCGGGCAGAGGACGGGCCACCCAGGTGGTGTTCATGTAGTGCTTCAGGCAGATGTTCTCGGACACGATGTTGCCGCCCCAGGTGCCGCACCCCATGGAAGACGTGGGAGGCATGCCGTTGGTGGAAGAACCGGAGTTGCCGCGGTTGTTGGGCTGGCGCACCATGATGCGGGACACGGGGGCGCACATGCCCAGACGATGGATGTGGTCGTCGTCGAAGGAGTAGATGCCGCAGCTGTGGCCCTTGCCGCCCACGTTGAACATGGCCTGCATCATGGTCAGTGCGTTCTCAAACTCCCCGTAGTACTTGAACAGGGTCAGCAGAGTGGTCAGCTTCTCGCTGGAGAAGAAGTGCTCCTTGCCCACGTTCTCGATGCCGCCGCCGGTCACAGCGATGAACTTCCGGTCAGCCGGGATCTCGAACCCAGCGGCCTCCGCCAGCTTCTGCGGGCTGATGGCCACGGTGTTGGGCAGACGGTGCCCAGCCTCGTCCCACATGACGGCCTTCAGCTTCTCAGCCTCTTCCTCGTTGGCCAGGTAAGCGCCCTCCTTCACCAGGGCGGCTACGAACCCGTCGTACACGTCCTCGTGGATGATCAGGTTGCCGTCGCAGGAACAGCCGGAGCCGAAGTCGGAGCACTTGGAGATCCGGGTGTTCATGGCAGCCTCAGCCTGACGCTCGGGGGTGTTGCAGGTGTTGTCGATGATGACAGTCGCGTTGCCGGCGCCGGAGCCGTAGGCCGGCACGCCGGAGGAGTATGCGGACTTGACCATGGGACGACCGCCGGTGGCGATGACCAGGTCGCAGCGCTTCATCAGCTCCTGGGTCAGGGTGATGCTGGGCTCCTCGATGCCCTGGATGATGTCGGCGGGAGCGCCCTCACGCACCAGGGTCTCACGGATGATGTTGATGCACTTGTTGGTGGTCTTCTTCGCGCGCGGATGGGGGCTGCAGATGATGACGTCACGGGCCTTGATGGCGTAGATCACCTGGCCGGCAGGGGTCAGGCAGGGGTTGGTGGTGGGCACCAGAGACGCGATCACGCCCACAGGCTTGGCATACTTCACGATGCCCTTCTCAGGGATCTCCTCGATCACGCCCACGCTCTTCTGACGCAGGCAGTCCCGCAGGATCAGCTTCAGCTTGTTCCGCTTGTTCCGCTTGGTCACCTTGTCGCCCAGGCCGGTCTCGTCCACCGCCTCGTCAGCCAGGTTCGCCCAAACCTTCATGTCGATCACAGAAGCGGCGACCGCCTGGCACAGCCGGTCCACACGCTCCTGGTCATAGGTGGCGATGATCTCCGCCGCAGCGCGGGCCTTAGCGACCATCCCGTCCAGCATTTCGATCTGCTCAGGAGTGACTTCTTTCGCCATTGTAATGATCTCCTTTTCCTTATTATTTGCCGGACCTCCGTCCAGCTTTCCTTACTGTCGCCATTATACCACTTCTTCCTCTCCCGTCCAATACTTCATTTCAATGAAAATGATAGAGGTATTTTATGAAAAACTTTTTCATTCTTTGGCCTTTTTTCTGTCATATGGATGATTTTTTCTCTCTTTTCCCCCGAAGGGACAATGGTTATGCTTGACACCGGCCCCGGAATAGAATATCTTTATAATATGTCCTTAAATTAGACCCGGCACCAGGAATCGACTCCCTCAGGCTCGACTCCGGCTTCGCCAAACCATGCAGGGAGGTGGACTTCTTGACTTTGCTTCAGCTCCAATATTTTCAGGTCCTGGCCCGTGTCCTGCACTACACCAGGGCGGCGGAAGAGCTGCACATCTCCCAGCCCTCCCTCAGCTATTCCATCAGCGAGCTGGAAAAGGAACTGGGGGTCAAGCTGTTCGAGAAGGAGAACCGGAAGATCAGCCTGACCGCCTATGGGGAACAGTTTCTCCCCTATGTGCAGCGTTCCCTGGCCCTGCTGGACGAGGGGGCCGCTGTTCTGGAACAGATGGCGGGCAATCTGCCCCAAGTAGCCAAGCTGGGCTACTTCCACAGCATCTCCGCCTCCCTGATCCCTGCGCTGGTGGAGGGCTTCTACCGGGAGGAGGACAACCGGAGCATCCGCTTCCAGTTTACAGAGGGCCCTTCCTTTGATATCTTTAACCAGGTGAAGGCCGGGGAGCTGGATATGGCCTTCGGGATGCACCGGGATGACTGGGCCGAATCGGTCATCATCATGCGTCAGCCCCTGTATCTGGCGGTCCCCAGCGACCACCCCCTGGCTGCCCGCCACTCCGTCACCTTTGATGACTTTGCCCGGGAGCCCCAGGTGATGCTGGACAAGCCCAGCAGCCTGCGCACCCAGATGGACCGCATCTTCGCCCAGCGGGGCGCGGTGCCCAACGTGGTGTTCGAGGTGCGGGAGTGCAATGCCGCCCTCCAGTATGTGGCCCTGAAATTCGGGGTGTCAGTGCTTCCCCAGGTTCCAGCCATGGACACGGAGAAGGTGTCCATCATCCCCATCTCTGACCAGGACAAGGAGTTTGTCCGCACGGTCTATCTCTCCTGGTCCCGCTCCCGCCCCATGTCTCCCGCTGCCCAGAGGGTGCGGGACTATATCGTGGAGCACTACTCCATCCCGGAATGAACCGTTCCGCCGGAGGTCCGCCCGGACCTCCGGTGTTTTTTCTCTCCCCGGCACACCGCGGAAAATTTCCGAAAAACCCCGATTTTTTCCTTTACAGCCGGGCCAAACTATGATATAGTATCCCAGCATGGAATCATGCGTCATCCTGCCCATCCGCTTCGTTTCAGGGTACGGCCCGGACAAGAGCCCGGGGCTTCACCCACCTGTTACGCAGCCCTTTGGGCAAATCATTGGAAAGGTGGAATCTCCCATGATCCGCAAGGACGAAAAGACGGCCGTGATTGAGGCCAACCGCACCCATCCCACGGACACCGGCTCCCCCGAGGTCCAGATCGCCATCCTCACTGCCCGTATCAACGAGCTCACCGAGCACCTGAAGGTCCACAAGCAGGACAACCACTCCCGCCGCGGCCTGCTGAAGATGGTCGGTAAGCGCCGCAAGATGCTGGACTATCTGATGGCCAAGGACATCGAGCGCTACCGCGCTATCATTGCCAAGCTGGGCATCCGTAAGTGATTTGTTGAATAAGGGGTGGCGCGCCTGCGCCACCCTTTCTTCCCATCTGAGACCAACTTTTCCCGAGGGCAATGCCGCTTTTTTAGCAGTTGAATCCGGGCCTGAAGCGGGCGGGCGCCGGCATGAGGAGGGCCTTCCTTCAGACCCGGATTCAAGTGCTAAAGGGCTGGTATTCCACCTCCGGGACAAAAAACTTCAACAAAGGAGTGTAGACATGTCAACCATCATCAAGCACAAGGAATTCCCCAAGTTCAAGAGCTGGACCATGGACCTGTGCGGCCGTCCCCTGACCATCGAGGTGGGCAAGGTGGCCGAGCTGGCCAGCGCCTCCGCCATGGTCAAATATGGCGAGACCACCGTCATGGTGGCCGTCACCGTCTCCCCCCGCCCCCGGGACGGGGTGGACTTCTTCCCCCTGTCCGTGGACTTTGAGGAGAAGCTGTACGCCGTGGGCCGCATCCCCGGCTCCTTCATGCGCCGGGAGGGCCGTCCCTCTCTGCCCGCCGTGCTGGCCAGCCGCCTGATCGACCGGCCCATGCGCCCCCTGTTCCCCTACGACTTCCGCAACGACGTGTGCATCCAGTGCACCGTCATGAGCGTGGACTACGACTGCTCCCCCGAGGTGGCCGCCATGATCGGTGCCTCTGCCTGTGTGAGCTATTCCGAGATCCCCTTCGCCGGCCCCATCGGCTGCCTGGAGGTGGGCTATGTGGACGGTCAGATCGTCCTCAATCCCAATCAGGAGCAGCGCAAGACCTCCCGCATGGACGTGACTGTGGCCGCCACCGCTGAGAAGGTGGTCATGATCGAGGCCGGGGCCGACGAGATCCCCGACGAGATCATGTACGCCGGCATCGTGAAGGCCCACGAGGAGATCAAGAAGCAGGTGGCCTTCATCAACCAGATCGTTGCCGAAATCGGCAAGCCCAAGATGGAGTATGAGCACGCTCAGTTCAACCAGGAGCTGTTCGACAAGATCGTGGCCGACTTCATGGACGAGGCCAAGGCCGCCATGGATACCGACGACAAGAATGTCCGGGAGACCCGCTGGAACTCCATGATCGACCACTGGCACGAGAAGTATCTGGAGGAGTATCCGGATATGGACCAGTACCTGGAGGAGTTCACTTACAAATTCCAGAAGAAGATCGTCAAGGCATGGCTGCTGGAGGGCCACCGTGTGGATGGCCGCGCCAAAAACGAGATCCGTCCCCTGGCCGCCGAGGTGGGCGTGCTGCCCCGGGTCCACGGCTCCGGCCTGTTCACCCGCGGTCAGACCCAGGTCCTGTCCGTGTGCACCCTGAACACCCTGGCCGCCTCCCAGAAGCTGGACACCATCTGGGAAGAGACCGAGAAGCGGTATATGCACCACTACAACTTCCCGCCCTATTCCGTGGGCGAAGCCAAGCCGCCCCGCTCCACCAACCGGCGGGAGTACGGTCACGGCGCTCTGGCCGAGCGGGCCCTGCTCCCCGTGCTGCCCAGCCAAGATGAGTTCCCCTATGCCATCCGCGTGGTCTCCGAGGTGCTCTCCTCCAACGGCTCCACCTCTCAGGGCTCCATCTGCGGCTCCACCCTGGCCCTCATGGACGCCGGCGTGCCCATCAAGGCCCCTGTCGCCGGCATCTCCTGCGGTTTGATCCAGGACGACGACGGCGGCTTCACCACCTTCATCGACATCCAGGGCGTGGAGGACTTTCACGGTGAGATGGACTTCAAGGTGGCAGGCACCAAGGCGGGCATCACCGCCATCCAGATGGACCTGAAGAACGACGGCCTGACCCACGAGATCATCAAGGAAGCCCTGGACATCACCCGGGATGCCCGGTACGCCATTCTGGACGAGATCATGCTCCCCTGTATCGCCGCCCCCCGGCCCGAGGTGAGCAAGTATGCCCCCAAGATGATCACCATCAAAATCGACCCCGACAAGATCCGGGAGGTCATCGGCAAGGGCGGCTCCGTCATCCAGAAGATCACCGCCGAGTCCGGTGCTCAGGTGGACATCGAGGATGACGGCACCATCCACATCGCCTCCCCCAACGCCGAGGCCTGTGACGCCGCCAAGAAGATGATCGAGACCATCGTCTTCGTCCCCGAGGTGGGCCAGTTGTATTACGGCAAGGTGGTCCGCATCCTCCAGTTCGGCGCTTTCGTGGAGCTGGCCCCCGGCAAGGACGGCATGGTCCACATCTCCAAGCTGGCGGAGCGCCGGGTGGAGAAGGTAGAGGACGTGGTCAATATTGGCGACATGATCTGGGTCAAGGTCACCGATATCGATGACAAGGGCCGGGTCAACCTGTCCTACAAGGACGCCCTGCGGGAGATCAAAGCCAAGCAGGCCGCCGGTGAGAGCGTGAAATAACTATCCACACGTGAGTTTGGCGGCGGAGTGCGGGCACTCCGCCGCCTTTTTCTGATGGGGACAAAGCTATGGGCTATTCTGTGTTAAGCAAATATCGCTCTGAGCTGATGGGGGCCGCCATGCTCTGGGTGATGCTGTTCCATGCCGCCGATCTGACCTTCCCCATCCCCGGGCTGGACCTGTTTCGGGCGGCGGGCTTCGGCGGGGTGGACATCTTCATCCTGCTCTCCGCCATGGGGCTGTCCCTCTCCCTGAGCCGCCTGGAGCAGGAATACGGTGCCTTTCTGGCACGCCGGGCCCGGCGCATCCTCCCCGCCTATTTTGTGGTGATGGTTCCCTACACCCTCTTCCTCATTCTTCGGGGACAGGCCCCCCTCTCCGCCCTGGTGTGGAACTCCACCCTCCTCGCCTACTGGGTCCATGCCCCTGGGGCCTTCAACTGGTATGTGTCCGGCATCCTGCTCTTCTATGTCCTCGCCCCCTGGTGTTTCCGCCGGCTGCGCCGCTCCAGGCACCGGGTGCTGTGGACGGCAGGGGCCGGCGCCGCGGCGGTGGCTGTGTGCCACGTGCTGATCCAGGACGAGTACTGGCACTACCTGGACGTCTTTTACCGCTTCCCCATCTTTTTTCTGGGGCTGCTGGTGGGGCTCTATGTGTGGGAGGACCGCCGGCTGGGCAGGCGTGATCTGCTGTTCTGGACCCTGTGGCTGGCGGCCGGCCTGTGCTACCTGGCCGCGGCCCTGCCCCGGCTGGAGGTCCCCCACCTCCCCATGTGCCATCTGTTTCTGTTCACCACCGTCCCCATGTGCCTGGCGGGCTGCGCCTGCTTTGAACACCTGCCCCTGGGATGGCTGCGCCGGGGACTGCGGCTGGTGGGGGAGCACAGTCTGGAGATCTATCTGCTCAACGTCAGCCTCTTCTCCGAGACTGCTCTGCTGCGCAGCTGGCTCCCTCTGGGGACTGGCCCCTACTATTTCCTTGCCTTTTTCCTGAACATCCTTTTGGGCATCCTGCTCCACCGGGGGGTGGAGGCCGGGATGCGCCGCATCCAGGCCCGCCGGGCCGATTGATCCGCAAAGGAGGCCGCACTATGGGAAAGATCAAACGTCTGCTGGACCGCTTCGACGAGATGGGCCGCTACCCCATCCAGGAGCTGGGCTACTCCCGCACATGGCTGATGTTCAGCTATCTGGGGGCCTTTCTGGTCCACCGCTGCACCATCGCCGACTACTTCCTCTACCACTTCTATGAGCGCAACCGCCGGGGCCGGGCAGAATTCGTCACCCTGTACGACATGCGGGATATCCACCGCAAGAACCCCCAGACCGCCTTCGCCGACTTTGAGGAGAAGGACCGCTTTCTGGACCGGTTCCAGGCCTATGTGCACCGGGACTGGATCGGCCGGGTGTGCCGGAACAGCCGGGAGGAATTCGACGCCTTTGCGGACCGCCATCCCCGCTGCATCATCAAGCCCCGCACTGACTCCGGCGGCCACGGCGTGGAGCTGTGCACCATCACTCCAAACAACCGGGATCAGGTGTGGGAGCGGCTCACCTCCCAGGATATGATCGCCGAGGAGCTGCTGGAGCAGTGCCCGGAGATGGCCGCCCTCCACCCCAGCTCGGTGAATACAGTCCGGGCCCTCACCATCCGGGGAAAGCTTTGCTCCGCCGTCCTGCGCATGGGGGTGGGCGGCGGCTTTGTGGACAACGGCTGCTCCGGAGGCATTTTCGCCGGCCTGGACGTGGACACCGGCATCGTCACCACCCAGGGGGCCGATCTGATGGAGCACCGCTTCCTCCTCCACCCCACCACCGGCCTGACTATCCCCGGCTTTCAGGTCCCCCAGTGGGAACAGGTGCGCCGGACGGTGGAGGAGGCGGTGACCCTGGTCCCCAACGCCATCATCGTGGGCTGGGACGTGGCCGTCACCGCCCAGGGTCCTGTGCTTATCGAGGGCAATGCCTATCCCAGCGTGCAGATCATGCAGACAGCCGGGATGCAGGGACTCAAGCGCCTGTGGAACAGCGCCCTGCGGGGCTGACCGCCTTCTGCCCGGGCGCGGAGGCCGAATTTTCGGCCCCCGCGCCCTTCTTTTCGTCTTTTTTCTTGATTTTCCGACCATTCTGTTATAGACTGTCTAAGACTTGCCAGGATAGGTGGCTGCCTCCCCCGCAGTCAATCTTTTCGAAGGAGAGATCTATGTACCGTTCCATTACCCTGCCCAACGGGGCAAAGCTACTGACCGAATTCGTCCCCGGAGCCCGCACCGCGGCCCTGGGGTTCTTTGTGGGCACCGGCTCCCGCCACGAGCGCGCCGCGGAGAGCGGCGCGGCCCACTTTATTGAGCACATGTCCTTCAAGGGGACCCAGCGGAGGGACGCTGGCGCTCTGGCCCGGGAGACCGACGCCATCGGCGGGCAGATCAACGCCTATACCACTAAGGAGCTCACCTGTTACTATGCCCGGTGTCTGGACAGCCACCTGCACCGGGCCATCGACCTGCTCAGCGACATGCTGTTCCACTCCCGTTTTGCTCAGGGGGACGTAGAGCTGGAGCGCGGGGTCATTCTGGAGGAGATCGGGATGTATGAGGATACCCCGGAGGACCTGGCCGCGGAGCGGCTGGCCGCCGCGGTCTACCAGGGTTCCCCGTTGTCCCGCCCCATCCTGGGGAAAGCCTCCACCCTGAACAAGATGACAGGGGAGAGCCTTCGGGCCTATCAGGAGGCCCACTACCGCCCCGGCAATCTGGTCACCGCCCTCACCGGCAGCTTCACCCCCCAGGCCGTGGAGGAGCTGCGCGCCATCCTCTCTGAGCTGGAGCCCGGCCACGTCCCCAGCTGCAAGGGGGCCCGCTACCGCCCCGCCTTCACCGTCCGGCGAAAGCCCACAGAGCAGAACCACCTGATCCTGGCCTTCCCCGCCTTCAGCTATCTGGACCCCCGCCGTTACCAGCTGCTGCTGCTCAACTCCATCCTGGGGGGCGGCGTCTCCTCCCGGCTGTTTCAGGAGCTTCGGGAGAAGCGGGGGCTGTGCTACACCACTTACTCCTATGTAGCCGACCACGCCGACACCGGCCTGCTGGGGGTGTACACCGCCCTCAGCCCCGAGCTGGAGGGGGAGGCGCTGGATGCTGCCTGCGCCCTGCTCCGGGAGCTGGCGGAGCACGGCCCCACCCAGGAGGAGCTGGAGCGGGCCCGGGAGCAGGTCAAGGCCAGCGTGCTCATGGGGCTGGAATCCATTCAGGCCCGCATGAGCCACCTGGGCACCTCCCAGCTGCTCTATGGCTCTGTGCTGGAGCAGGACGACATCCTGGATGCCTATGACGCGGTCACCGTCCCTCAGCTGCGGCAGATGGCGGAGCAGATCTTTGACTTCTCCCAGCTCTCTCTGTCCGCGGTGGGCCGGGTGCCCCCGGCGGAGGAGTACGCCCAGCTGCTTTCCCCCTGACTCTCCCTCCTAGTTCTGTGTCAGACCAAAGCCCGGGGCGGCACATCAGTGCCGCCCCGGGCTTTTACGATTTTACCGGCTTTTCCGCCAGCTTCCCTTCCGCACCAGAAGGACAGCCGACAGGACCAGCATGGGCATCCCCGCCAGTATGCCGGTGACGGCAGGACCCCAGATCTGGCGCACTGCCCCTTCCGCCCCCCGGAACAGCAGAGCGACCTGTGCGGCGGCGTTGATCGTCCCGTGGGCCAGCGCCGCCGGCCAGAGGGAACCGCTCCTCTCCGACAGCCAGGCCAGGAAAGTGCCTGCCGAGGTGGTAAAGAGGCACATCCCCAGAATCCCCAGCCATGGGAAGCCGGGATAGCTGGTGCCATAGTTGTGTCCCATAAGATTGATCGGTGTGTGCCACAAACCCCAAATCGCGCCCACCAGCAGGCAGGCAGGGAGGGTAGACATCCTCTGCCGCAGGGCCGGATAGAGAAACCCCCGCCAGCCGATCTCCTCTCCTATGGCAAAGAACAGATTGATCACCGGACCGTAGACCAGTACCCCCAGCAGCAGGGATACCACCGTGCTCCTAGAGATCCCCGCCTGTTCCATCATTGGCGCCAAGGCTGGAAGCGTGCTGTCAAAATCCCGGGGATATACGCCAAAATAGAGCAGCGCACCCAGGACTGCGGCAGCCAGGGATAGGGCCCAGGCAGCCAGATACCACTTCCAGTTCCTTCTCAGGGCGGGCCGCAGGGAGAAAGACAGCACCGGTCTGCGCCTCCCCGCCAGCCACATCAGCCACACCGCCAAGGCAGGCGTCCACATCACCACCGTGTTGAGCAGCTGAGCAGTGACAGCGCCCGGGGGCATCATTCCACACATCAGCCAGATCCCCCACGCCGTCCCATAGGAGAGGAGCAGATATCCCCCCATCTCCCTGCCCCCGGGCCGATCGGTCATTTATACTTCACCGCCGTGCCGTAGGCAATGACCTCAGCTGCCCCCTGCATCACAGAGGAGGAGCCGTAGCGCACGTTGATGACCGCGTCGGCCCCCAGGGCCTCCGCCTCATCCACCATCCGCTTCACCGCGATCTGCCGGGCCTCGTTGAGCATCTCCGTATAGCCGGTGATCTCGCCGCCCACCAGCGTCTTCATACCCGCCATGAAGTCCTTTCCAAAATTCTTGGACTGCACCACAGTCCCCTTCACCATGCCCAGTGCCTCGATCTCTTTTCCAGGGATATATTCAATATTTACGAGCAGCATCCAGCTCTCCTCCTTCAATTTCTTTCATTCGTTGCTTCAGCACGATCCACACGGCTGGGATGGTCACCAGGTCGCCCACTGCCAGGATCAACAGGAGCAGCCGCAGCCAGTCCAGCCCCTCCAGTCCGGCCAGCTGGGATCTGCCCCACAGCAGGAGCAGTGCCATGGCCAGCTGGACCAGGGCAAAAAAGGCCGCGCCCTTCCTGGCGTCCTTCTTCTGGGCGCGCTGGCCCGGGTCAATATTTTTTGGCATCCTCTTCCTCCCCTCTTTTAATTTCCCTCAGCCGCTGGATCAGGGCGGCCAGCACTCCTCCCACCACCGCCAGCCCCACCACGCCGTACAGGGCCATGACGCCCACCGCGATGGTATCCGCCCCGCCTGCGCTGAGGAAGGCCCACAGCATGGTGCCTACCAGGATGAACACCACCAAAATGGTGCCCAGCGCCGCCAGGACCGGGGCCAGCCGGCTGGGTTTTCGGTCAGTATTGCTTCGCATCCTCCGCCTCTCCTTTCTCGATCTCCCGAAATCGCTGGATCATAGCCAGCAGGACCCCCAGGATCACCACGCCCGGGATAGCCACCAGCACCACCAGCAGGGGCAGCGGGGGCGCATCCTCCGCATCGATGGAGAAGCCCCACAGCATCAGGGCGATCAGCCCCCCCATCAGGAACACGGTGAGCAGCGTCACCACCACCGGGGCCACATATCGGATCCTGCGGGTGTCTCCCTGCTGGCGGTCCAGAAAGGTAGCCCCCTCCTGCTCCATCTGTTCCATCTCCCGGAGCAGTCCCCCCGCGTCCAGACTGTCCAACCGGACCTCCCGGTCCTTCAGCGCCTGACAGAACTGGACCGCCTGGTCCAGATTCTTCCGCTCCCGCTCCAGCGTGACCAGATGCCGGCGCATCCCGTCCCCCAGGGTCCGGCTGCCCGTCTGCATCTGCCGGATCTCCTCCAGGGGGACTCCCAGCTTTCTCAGCAGCTTGATCTGCCGCAGGAGCTCCACCTCCGGCTCACCGTACTCCCGATAGCCGTTCTGGCTGTTCCGTCCCGGCTTCAGCAGCCCCTGCTCCTCATAGAAGCGGATGTTCTTCTTTGTGATGCCCACCAGGGCCTCGACTTCGTTGATCTTCATCGGTATCCCCCTCGCTCTGTGGTTAGGTTATACCCTCCAGCGAGGGGAAGGTCAAGCATTTTCCGTCATTTCATAAAGATTTTTTCTCTCTCTGCCGCCAGATCCACCGTGCCAGCACGGCCAGGGCCACAGCCCAAACCAGCGCCACCAGCTCCACCCCCGCCAGGGGCATATGGGCCGCGGCCAGGATGGCACAGGCGTCCACCCCCGCGTGGAGGGCGATGGCCGCGGGGAAGAGCCACAGGGACGCCCGGCGCTCCACAGCCCGCCAGACCAGCACCGACAGGGAGATGTGGATGGCAACGGCCACGATCCGCTCCAGCCCGCCCCACAGATAGGTGTGGGGCGGCGCGGCCACCGCAGCCGCCAGCGCCTGGGCCGCCGCGTCATCCAGCTGGCCCATGTGCTGCTCCAGCGTGCCTGTGTTCAGCCAGAAGGAGAGCAGCAGGTTGCTGACGTTGGTCAGCCCCACCAGCAGTACCGCCTCCATGCCGCCGTGGCCCGCCCCGTAGATCAGGGCGTCCTGGGGCGTGCCCCCCTTCCCGCTCCGCCTCAGCAGCTGAAAGGCGGCAAATCTCCCCGTCTCCTCAAACAGCCCCGCCATCAGGCCCCCATACAGTGCGTAGAGTCCCAGATCGCCCGTAATGACCCCGCCCGCAGGGCCGCCTAGGATGAGCTGGTGGGCTCTCTGCTCCAGCACCAGGGCAAATACCAGAAACACCGCCGCCCCCAGAAGAAAGGCCCGCCAGCGCCCGCCTCTTCGGCGGAAAAACAGCCCCAGTCCCAGGGGCAGGCCAAAGGCGATCAGCAGGGAGGCCGTCATGCAGGCCATGGCGGCCCCGGGCATCGTTCCGTATCCTTCCATTTTTATCCCTCCTTTTTCGACCGGCCCCGGCGTTTTGTCCCGGCCGGCTTTCGGGCCCACCCTACCCCTTTCCCCCGGTAGAAAGTCAAGGGTTTCTGCAAAAAAAGTTTCCTTCCCCCTGGTGGAAACTTGTGTTTCTGCCGGTTTTACCCCTGTTTTTCCCAAAAACGGGTGCCCCGGCGCGCTCTGCATTGAGATGCGGGCCCGGAGAGAAAAACAGCGGACGCCTGTCATGCGCCCGCCGTTCTCTATCCGGAACCTCGGCCCTGTACGCGCCGCGGTCCTTCCTGTTCTCTGTCAGCCCTTCTCTTTTACTTCCACCACCGTCAGCCGCTCTCCCCGCACCTGGAAACGGATCTCCCAGCCGGCGAACTCCATGCCGTAGATCCGCTCCGGGTCCCTCTGATAGGAGGGCCGGGGGTCCTGGGCCAGCACGCCCGCCGCCGCCTGCCGCCGGTCCTCCGGCAGCAGGGACAGCCACCGTTCCGGGAACTCCACTTCCAGCAGCCGGTCCGACCCGGGTGCAAAGCCCCCTGTGGCCTCCGGCCGGCAGTCCCCATAGGGGAGGTAGGGCTTGATGTCAAAGATGGGGGTCCCGTCCATCAGGTCCGCCCCCGCCACGTGGAGCACCGGGCCCTGGGGGGTATGGGGCTCCACCCGCTCCAGGCGGACGGAGGACAGCCCGACAGCGTTGGGCCGGAAGGGAGAGCGGGTGGCAAAGACCCCCATGCGGGTATTGCCTCCCAGCCGGGGCGGCCGCACCGTGGGGGACCAGTCCTCCCGCACCGCCTGGGAGAACTGCCAGATCAGCCAGATGTGAGAAAACCCCTCCAGCCCCCGCACCGCCTCCGGGCTGCGGAAGTCCGGCTCAAAGACCACTCTGGCCTTCAGCGCCTCCACCAGCCCGCTCTGGCGGGGTATCCCGAACTTGGACGGGAAATCACTGTGGATGCGGGCAATGATTTTCATAGGCACAGTCTCCATGGGCTCTCCTCCTGACAGGCATCTGTTTCGGGCCCCTGGGCCCCTGCTGCCCCTATTATAGCGGAGGGCAGGCCCACTGTCCATGCCCCTGTCACTCTTGTGGCAGGACATTTCGTTTCAGGCTGGTATAGGCCATCAAGATATAGAACAGGTAGATCAGGCAGCACAGCCCCAGCGCCAAGGCGGTGATGGCTGCGGGGTGATAGATCCCCGTCATGGTTCCCGGCTCCACCGCGCCGCCCAGGTTCAGGAGAAAGGGAACTGCAATGAGCGCCGGCGGAAGGGCAGGCATGGCGTAATAGATGGCAAACTGGCACCCCAGCGCCCGCCGCATCTCACGCCGGTCCATACCCAGCTTCCGCAGCAGGGCGAGCTGTCCCCGGTAGCGGTCTGTCTCGCTGAGCTGCTGGACTGTCAGGATGGTAGCGGCGGTCATGGTGAGGACCAGCGCCAGATAGTACAGGGGAAACACCACCATGGCGGACATGGAGGCCGCTTCTGTCTCCTGATCCGCCTTGGAGTAGAGGGTGTCGTAGAGGCCCTCGGCCGCGTCATAGCGGTCCCGGATGGCACAGAGCCCCGCAAACTGTTCCCCACTCACCGGTTCCTCTGTCATGGCGGCTATGGCGCCGTGGCTGACTGGACAGTTCCGGGCCAGCTCGTCGGGCACCACCAGCACAAAGCCGTGTCCATTGGCATCCCACAGATTCTGATTCAGCGGGCCTGTCTCTATCCCCGCCAGCTCCAGTGTCTGGCCGGAGATCCGGATGGGCTGCCGGTAGTCCGCCAGGGACGGTCCCAGATAGTCCTGGCAGTGGATCAGATACTCCCCAGTTTCCAGAGTCACTGCGGGCCACCCCTTCATGGCCCGGAGGGCGGCATAGTCGCTGAATGCCATCAGCATGTCCCGGCTGGAAAACTTGTGGTAGCTGGCGTGGTCCGCCAGATAGTCGGTGACCTGGGTGTCCTCCCCCTGATAGACCGCGTACCGCCGCA